>CAJAQO010000188.1 GCA_903944085.1 uncultured Verrucomicrobia subdivision 3 bacterium | reverse complement strand
GCGGGCTGAAACGGACGATGGGTTCAACCCTGACCTCCCGCAAACCGAGCCAACTGCTGGCCGAAGCCGCCTTCAAAGTGCTGGCTTACACCCTCCGCCGTTAGGCGATCCAATGCAGTCACGGATGTTTTCAACAGAGCATTTTAATGTCTAAAACTTTACACAGTAGTCCCGTAGGTTTTTCTGTTGCGGGGTAAAAAAGAGTTGGCTTGCCACGTGTGAACCTGCCACAAGGCAGGGGATGAATAAAACCACAACGCACAAGCCAACGCGCAGCAGCTTCTCGCTCCTGCATCAACTCTGCAATCTTATTCCGGCGCATCTGGTGCCCAAACTCGCGCGGGATACTGGCGTCATCAAACGCTCCCGCACGTTCACGCCGTGGAGTCATGTGGTGAGCCTGCTCTATGCTCAACTCACTCACGCCATCGGCCTCAACGATGTCTGCGACGCCCTGCGCCTGCATTCGGGACCGCTCTCGGCGGTGCGTGGCGCGACCCCGCCCAGCAAGAACGCCCTCTCCACCGCCAACCGCGAACGCTCCGCCCAAATGGCCCAAGACCTCTTCTACGCCGTGCTCGGCCATTTGGACACACTCCACCCCGGCTTTGGCCGGGATCGCCGCCCACGGTTTGCCTTTCGTTTCAAGCTGGTGATTCATCTGGTGGACGCCACCACCATTCAACTGGTTGCCCGCTGTCTGGACTGGGCCAAACATCGCCGCCGCAAGGCGGCCGCCAAGTGTCATCTCCGACTCGACCTGCAAACCTTTTTGCCGCGCTTCGCCCTGGTGGACACCGCCGGCGAACACGAAAGCCTCCGCGCCCACGAAGTGTGCGCCGACGTGCGGGCCGGGGAGATTGTCATCTTTGACAAGGCTTACGTGGACTTCACCCATCTCGCCAGCCTGTCCGCGCGCGACGTGTTTTGGGTCACCCGCGCCAAGGAAAATCTCCGCTGCCGGGTGGTGCGCAAACTGCAGCACGGGGTTGACGGGAACATCCTCCGCGACGACCTGATCGCCCTGACCGTCGGCCCCTCGGCCAAGGCCTATCCGGTCGAACTGCGCCGCGTCGTGGCGCTGGTCGAGGTGGACGGCGTGTGGCGCGAAATGGTGTTCCTGACCAACAACCTGGAGTGGAGCGCCCAGACCATCGCCGACCTCTACCGCTGCCGCTGGCAGATCGAGGTCTTCTTCAAGCAGATCAAACAAACCCTCCAACTGGCGGACTTTCTGGGCAACTCCGCCAACGCCGTCCGCTGGCAGGTGTGGACCGCCCTGCTGACCTATGTGCTCTTGCGCTTCTGTGCCTGGCTCAGTCAGTGGGGCCACAGCTTCACCCGCCTCTTTGCTTTGCTGCGCTCGGCCCTGTGGCAAAAGCTCGAACTCCGTAGCTTGCTCGAAGTCTATGGGACAGCCGGTGGCGGCGGTTGGTTCCTGGGCACGCCAGAGCAGGCCTTTCTGGCCGGATTCAGTTGATCCTATGGGATAGCCGGTTCGCATGTTCACACAAAACACTCAAATGTTCTTAAACCCAATTTAAATTTCGTCGCTCGTTTCCTTCGGAAATCACCCTCCGAAAGTCACGCAGCGAAGGGCCGTGGTTTTCCACTGGATTTAGTTTGTTGTTTTTTACTGACGACTATTCTGTTTTTTAGATTTATCGGGCAATTTCGGTTTGAAACAGGCTGCTAATTTTCATCACCAGTGTTCATGTGCGTTCTCTCTAGCTCACACAATCGGGGCAACGCCAGTTTTTAACGAACGTTACGCGTGCGTGACGAGTGGGAATCATTGCGTGAAAAAATAAAGGAAATTGGAAGTTCTTCCATAGGCCATATGGCCTACCCACATGAAATTCCGATCAAGCATGGCTTGAGGCTTGTAAAAAGCCATTTTCAGTCCATTGAATCCGGTTGCGTCCGTGAACTACCGATCCCGGCGGTAATCATTTGCGCATTTTGTGCAGCCTAAAGTTGTTTTAAAAGTGGCCGCGTGCCTTATTCAATTAACTTAACTAAGGCTGGCAACAGCATCGCAGCCAAAATGGCAATAATTGCAATAACCACAAGCAATTCAATTAATGTAAATGCTTTATGTCATGCAACATTGCGGGGTGTTGACATCAAACGTGACGTATAACCAGAGTTCATCATAAAATTTACACCAAATGGGGAGGCCGGGTTGACCGGCCTCCCCTGTCTTTTAATTAAACAACATTTTGATCATTGCTGTGCCTGCAACCGATAGAACGTATTCGGTGTGCCCGGGGTGATGGCATTGGTGGCGTTGAAATTACCGTTGATGTCAAACACATGCGTCGCCGTCACCGTCCAGTTCGTCAGCGGCGTCGCCACGTTTGTGCTGCTCAAAATATTATACACAGCATTCGCCAACCCATTGTTCCCCTTGAGGATCACATTCGATCCACTCACCACTATGTTCGTGATGACAGGCTTCGGCTCGGGCAGCGTTGTATCCGGAAGCGCTGCCGATATGTTCGTGCCCACCAGCAACGACGCGCTGCTGGAACTCGGATCAGCGGCGTTATAAAGTTTGTAGGTCACTGCAGCTGCCTGTCCACCACCTCCCTGGAAATGATCCAGTTCGATGTAATACGCCGTTCCGGCAACCAGTGTAATCCCACCGGTGGCAGGATTAAAGCTAGGCGAGAACCCGCGGCCATTCGGATCCAAAGGCGCTTGACCACCAACTGTCGCAAACAGGTCGGAACGCCATTCGCCGTATTGATAATAGGTAGTATACTCACCACTGTTTGTATTGGAACATGTCCAATCGCGGTCAATCATCCAACCCTGGTTTTGAGCGATTTCATATGCATTGTCGGGGGTGTTGTCCGTGCTCAACCACAGGGTTCCGCCGTCGTCCGTTGTTTCGAAGAACACATAGTCCCCGCTCACCGGCGGCGTGAACCAGCCATAGATGCGGCCGCCTGCATTGCCAGGCAAATCCTGATTATCATCAAATTTGGTCAAGTATTCGGTCTTGTCGGGTGTGCCTATGCCTGACCATGTGGATTGGGGATACAGGTTCGCCGTGAGGGCGGCACCAAGGGTTCCCTGATTATAATATTCGTCTTCCCTCAAGAATCCGGTTGTCGTGACCAGGTGACCGGCGGTCAGGATGGCCGTCGAACTCGTCACCGAGATGGTTGTGACTGAATTGCTGACCACCACAAAGAAGCCGGTCCCACTGTCGCTATCCTGCACGGGGGGCGTGGTGTAGCTGGTATTCGTGGCTCCGGTGATTAGATTGGTCACGCCGCCGCTGACCTCATACCACTGGTAATTTAGGGGATATCCGGTGGTGCCCACGGAGAAGTTGGCCGTCGTATTCGTAATCGCCCGCACATTCGCCGGCTGGGTCGTGATAGTCGGAGACGCCGGCGAACTGGCATACACCACCAGCGCGTTCATGTTGCCGTTGCCGCTCAGCGGGCATTGCTCAATGATAGTCTGGTTGGTGGAAAGCGCCGTGAACGTGCCGACCACATATACGTTGTCGCTCATCATGAACGTGGACGACACATCCGTCGGATCCAGCGGATCCTGGAAATACGCCGTCCGGTATGCCCAGGTTGGGTCATCTAAAAGACCGATCAGCAGCACATTATACTGGCTACCAGGAATCAAGTTTTTGACGGTGACATACTTGGGGCCGCCATCATAACTGAATGCGTTTAGCACATTGTCAAAATCTGCATTGCCGGTAGTCTGACCCGGGTTATAGGTGTTGGGAGTGTTATAGCCATTGTAGTTGACGCCATTGCCATTGACGCTGGCCGCCGAACCACCCGCCACGAAATTAATGCTGGTGCCATTGATCAGGGTCACCAGATAGTTGGTGTTGCCAAACGTCGCCGCCTCCACCATGTAACCGCCCTGGTTGAGCACGTCATCCGCCGTCGTGATCAGGTTGGTGGCCGACCACACAATCCGCGCGGACGTGGCCACTTCGGTGATCGTCACCACGCTGCTCGTGACCGAGCCAACCGAGTTGGTCACCACCAAGGTGTAATTGGCGATATCCCCCGCACCCACGCCGCTGACGGTCAGCGTGCTGGTGGCCGAGCCGGCGATATTGCCGACATCAGTCAGCCTGATTCCGTTCTTCCGCCATTGATAGAACAATGGCGTGGTGCCGCCCGCCGTTGCCGAGAAGGTGGCATTATAGCCGGCATAAACGACTGCCGTCTGCGGCTGCGTCGCAATGACTGCGGGCGTCACGCCGTTGGCGGCGTTGAC
Source organism: uncultured Verrucomicrobia subdivision 3 bacterium (assembly GCA_903944085.1). Lineage (GTDB taxonomy): Bacteria > Verrucomicrobiota > Verrucomicrobiia > Limisphaerales > UBA11358 > UBA11358. The sequence goes on along the minus strand of CAJAQO010000188.1, from coordinate 9,252 downwards.
CACTTGCATCCCCTCCATAAACACCACGCCATCCGGGGTCTGCCCGTTGATCGTAAAGCTGGTGCCCGTGATGTTGGTGAACAGCACATACGTGGCCAGAGGCTGCGTGCTCGGCGTATAACCATTCGTAGTCGTTTGTGTGGCCTGCGCGTAGGCAGCCGGGAATACGACACCGCCGCCCTGAACAACACCCGCCCAATACGTTTGCGTTCCCAAGGTCAGGCCATAGCGACGATTGGGGTTGTTGTCGTTCAACATATAGACATAGACATTATACTTGCTATAAGGAACATTGGCCACACTTACGGTGTAACCGGTGGCACCGCTGCTCGGATATCCTCCCGACATCATGATTCCGTCCGGCGTTGACTTGTCGTCGCCCGAGCCCCACGGGCCATTGGCAAAAGCGACATTGACGGTGGTCGCAGTTGCATTGGTGAGACTGTCATACAGCGCCGAAGTGGTTTGTCCAGAAATATTGTTCGTATCCAAATTCCAATCTGGCAGCGGAAAGACCCCGGCCACCTGGTTTGGTGTCAGTCCTTGGGCACCGTGGGGGATGCCGTCGGGTGGATAGAACTGCACGCTGATGCCCGTCGCGGTATAGGTCACCACGCAATTGCTGGCAGAATCGGCGGTGCCCACCGCCGTGCCGTTCAAGGTGGCTGTCACCGTGGCGGTGTTGACGAATACCGGTGCCGTCAGCGTCGCGCTGTAAGTGCCGTTGCCATTGTCCGTCGTGCCGCTCAAGGCACCCACACCGCTCAGCGAGAAGACCGCCGTCGCACCGCCGGTTGTGATATTATTGCTGTTCGCGTCCCGCGCCTGCACCGTGATCACCTGCGTGCTGGTGCCGTTGGCCACGAGGGAGGCCGTCGCCGGGCTGATGGTCGAATACGCCGCAGCCACCGGACCGACGGTGTATGTTACCACCGACTGGCTGGCGGAATCCGCCGTGCCCACCGCCGTGCCGTTCAAGGTGGCAGTCACCGTGGCGCTGCCGGGAAGGGTCGGGGAGGTCAGCGTCGCGCTGTAAGTGCCGTTGCCATTGTCGGTCGTGCCGCTCAATGTGCCGGTGCCCGATGTCTTGGTGAAGGCCACCGCCGCACCGCCGGTCGTGATATTATTGCTGTTCGCGTCCCGCACCTGCACCGTGATGACCCGCGTGCTGGTGCCGTTGGCCACGATGGAAGCCGTCGCCGGGCTGACGGTCGAATAAGCCGCATTGGCCGCGCCGGTCGTCACTGTGGCCGCACCGGAATTGCCGGTGAATCCGCCCGCCACCGCCCGAATCACGGCGCTGCCGGTGGCATGGCCTGTGAGGGTGGCACTTGCACCGGCTCCATTGACCGTCAAATCACCGCTGACCACGCCGCCTGTGATGCTTTGCAGCGACCAAGAGGCGTTGGTGTTGCGGATGAAATAGCCACTCGCATCCCGTGCGATGGCATAGACCGTCACAGAACTGCCCGCCGTCAGGCTGGCCGGGCCATACACCGTGCCGCTGCCGTCGGGCGCGGTTTCCACTCTGGTCACCGTTTGCGCGCCAGCCGCCACCACGGTTTTCACACCGGAAACACCATTGAACGTATTGGCAACGGCCTGAATCTGGGCGCTGCCCGGAGAATGGCCGGTCAAGGTCGCGCTCGTCCCGTTGTTCGCCAAATCGCCGCCACTCACGCCGCCGGTGATGTTAACCAATGACCAAGTGGCGGAGGGATTGCCGACATAATTTCCGTTGGCGTCGCGCGCCACGGCATAGACTGTGAGGGAGCCGCTCACGGGAATGGTGGAGGGGCCGGATACCGTGCCGCTGCCGTTCGGTGCCGTTTCCACCGTGGTGGCCGCCGCCGGGCCGGCCACATAGGTGACCACGCTGGAAGAGGCTGAAACCGCCGTGCCCACCGCCGTGCCGCCCAAGGTGGCCGTCACCGTGACACTGCCCACCGTCGTCGGTGAGGTCAGCGTGGCCGAATAAGTGCCATTGCCGTTGTCCGTCGTGCCGCTGATCGAACCGCCGCCGGTCACGCCGAAGACCACGGTTGAGCCGCCGTTGGTCAGATTATTGTTGTATTGATCCCGCGCCTGCACCGTGATGACCTGCGTGCTGGTGCCGTTGGCCGTGATTGAGGCGCTGGCCGGGCTGACGATCGAATTGGTCGCGCTGGCCGGGCCGGGGACGAAGTTGACCACTGTCTGGCTGGACGTTGACGTGCCACCGCTGCCCACCGCCATGCCGTTCAAGGTGGCTGTCACCGTGGCACTGCCGGGAACGGTCGGGGACGTCAGTGTCGCGCTGTAAGTGCCGTTGCCATTGTCGGTCGTGCCGCTCAATGTGCCGGCACCTAATGTCTTGTTGAAGACCACATTCGCGCCGCCGGTGCCGACTGTGCCACCTTGAAGCCGGTTGGCACCGTTGAAATATCTTGCCTGCACGGTGATGACCTGCGTGCTCGTGCCATTGGCGATGATCGAGTTAGTTCCCGCCGTGGTGATGCCGGAGTTGGTCGGGCTGATCTCATTACGGACAATTTCAATACCCATGACCGCAATGTTACCATCCGGACTCTGGCCGGCAACCGTGAAGTTGGTGCCGCTCACCCCGGTGAAATGCGCATAATTGGCCGCCGGCATCGTGGCACCCGTCAATCCAACCGTCGAGGTGTTCGTGGCCTGATAATAAACATAGGGATTGCCTTCAGTGCTGCCATTAATGGTGCTGCCCCAATAGGTCGGCACGTCCGCGTTCGTGATGGTCGCGGCCCAGCGACGTGCAGCGGTATCGTTCAGCACATAGACATAAACATCATAGTTGGCATAATTAAGAATGTTGTGCATTGTGATCGTATAGCCGCCGGTGCCGTTGACCCAGAAACCGGAGGAATTCAAGATGCCGTCCGGCGTCGCCGTGTTGTCGCTCGTTCCCCAGTAGCCCGCCGAAAAGGCCCCGCCGAGCGTGGCCTCAGTGTTGACATTGGAATTGTCCACCAAATTATTCAAAATCGCATTTTTATCGGCGTCCACGTTCCAATTGGAAATGGCATAAACCCCGGCCACCTGATCGGGCGTGAGGGCCAAGCCACCTTGGACATTACCGCCATAGAACTGCACGCCGACGGCCGCAGTCTGCGGGGTCGGATACGGCAGCACCGTCAAGGACGCCACCGAACTGGTCACGCTGCCATAGCTGTTCGTGATGGCGACGGTGTAATTGCCGGCTTGACTGCCCGTCACGTTCGAAAAGTTCAGCGTGGTGTTTGTGGCGCTGCTAATCGCGACGCCGTTGAGCTGCCATTGGTAAGCCAACGGCGGGGAGCCCGCAACAGTGGCACTGATACTGACAGTTGAGTTGGAATAAGCCGTCAGGGATGCGGGTGACGGCTGCGTGGCGACGACTGGCGGCCCAACAGGAGCAAATACGGCAACCCCAAAGCATTGTCTTTGCGTGCCAGTAGTTGGCCAGTTCGCCACGAAAGTATCCGTGCCGAGACTGAGGTTCGTTATATAGCCAAACGTCGTAGAGCTAATTCCATTCTGCGAGTCAGTTGATTCATACACTGTGCCATCCGTTCCGGTGATTGTTGGAACCTGTCCAGTCGCACTTGCTGAAGCTACACTTGTTTGCGCAACAAACGCAGCCCACGAACCGGGATATACACCCGCACGCGTTATCGTAATTGAAGAAATACCGCTGCCACCATAAGAACTGCTCAACGGAGCCACATTTGTATCCACCCCGCTTAAGGTGTAAAAACCACCAAAAACGTGACTTGCACTTGAAGCTGTTGCTAATGATACCGTAATATTGTTCGTGCCCGGCAATGGATTGTAGAGATAATATATTGCTATGGTGCGATCACTGGTCGCGCCGGCGTCCGCATTAAATATGCGGGTAAGTGTTTGACTACCCCAAGGAAGCGTGGCAGGAAATGTGTTTCCAGAAGTGTTTGCATTACGGGCACCGCACATAAACACCAACGTGTTTGCCCCCGCCGTATTCGTCACCGGCACGGTGACCGATGCTGCCCCATTAAATACTATGCCATTTGCCGCATCAAATACTGAGCCTATCGAACCATCATGCAAGGCAATTTGCGCTCGGACAGGCATGGTCATCCAAAGCATGGCAACGCCACAAAGCAATGGCACAATAATACTGGAACGTAGATAGGTCTTCATAATTTTGATTAAATTTTAATTTAAGTCTGATTGATTGATTCTGACTGGTTAATCACTTGTTCATGTGTGGTGTCCCTAGCTCACACAATCACCCATCGCCTGTCCACACAATCGGGGCAACGCCAGTTTTTAACGAACGTTACGCGTGCGTGACGAGTGAGAATCATTGTGTTTCACGAAAGACTAACGGAAATTGAAGGTTCTTCAATAGGCCATATTGCCTATGAAATTCCGATCAAACATGGCTTGAGGCTTGTAAAACGCTATTGTCAGTCCATTGAATCCGGTTGCGTCCGTGAACTACCGATCCCGGCGGTAATCATTTGCGCATTTTGCGCAGCCTAAAGTTTTTTTAAAGTGGCCGCGTGCCTTATTCAATTAACTTAATCACTAAAGGCCTCACGACAGTGGCAATATAAGAAGAACCGTGACGCCGCCACCCGGCGTGGGTAAGATTTGAACCGAACCATTTAATTTTTCCATCCGCTGCTGCAAGTTGGTTAGGCCGTTGCCTTTTACTTGGGCCGGCTCAAAACCGCAACCATCGTCTCGAACAGCTATCTCAAGGCTGTTTCCGTTGACCACCAAACTCAACAGCACTTCGTGCGGATGGCCATGGCGAACGGCATTATTAAGCGACTCGCGAACCGCAAGCATCACATCATGACGTATTTCGGCTGCAATAATCCGTTCCGGGAAATTTTTTGGCAAATCAACCCGGCAAGCAATCCGGGCTTTGGCCAAAAATTCTTCGGCATAACTGGCAAGATATTCAACGAGAGAAGACAGCGTATCGTTTTTCGAATTGACGACCCAGACCACGCCATCCAGCGCGGCAATCATGGAGCGGGATTTATCGGCAATTTCTTGGAGCCGGTCGGCGGCAACTTGGGATTCCATTTTTAGACCCGGAGTGGCGGTTGCCATCATGCTAATTTCCGTCAAGGTGCTGCCGAGGTCGTCATGAAGATCCCGGGCGATGCGAGAACGTTCGTGCTCGATCGCCCGCATTTTTTCAGCTCTTTCCCGCTCGCCAATTTCGCGTTCTAATTGTCTGGTGCGGCGATTCACTTGATGACGCAATAAGGCAATCCAAACGACAGTAACACCCAAACCTAATCCTAAACATGCCAGCGCTACCAGCAAACGACTTAAGGTCCACCACGGCGGGCGCGCGATCACCTGAATATCTTGCGGCGAATTTAGTAGCAGCTCGAATGAGTTCACATCACGGCCAGTTTGCGTGCCGCCATCAAGCGAACAAAAAACTCCGGCCAGCTTTAAACGACCACCAATCGGCAAGGATAGGTCTGAACTCTCTTTTGAATTTAACCGGGCAATAAAACTTTTCACTCCAACTTGGATCTCCAACATCTGCTCCGCACCACGATTTTTTAATCCAACCAAAGTTCCCTCAATGCCAACCATGGTGGAATCGTAATCGTTACTGAGCGAGGCCAGTGAAATTGGCCTTGGTTTTGGCAACGGCAAATGTCCCGTTTTGCGCGCGACGGCGTAGCGCAAAGCGGGAGAAGGCCCTCCCAGCTCAACTAAGCCGACAACTTCAATCTCATCGCCAGGGTCAAATCGAAAAGGTTGTGCCAGTTGAAACCGCAAACCGGTTGTTTCGTCCATCAAATAATCCATATTTGAGCCGGAATGAACAATTTGGCCACGAATCTTGACTCGCCTAAAGATGTCAAAGCGGACATCAAATTGGGTTAGATCTCTGGCCCGCACTTCGTCCGCGGCAAATAAATCAATTGGCGGAAGCTCATCAATGGAAACCGTTGCGCTTAAGAGATGAATTGGTTCGTAAGGAATCACACGATGGGTAGCAGTATCCCAATTGGGCCGCACGCAGCCACGAACCCGTATGATTGAATTGACTAAAGACTTCCACGGCTCCAATGGCGACGGAGTAATATCTAGGTTAATAGCACCTTCCGAAGTCAACAATATAATGTATGTATCATGCGCCTCAATGACCATCCCTCGTATTTCAACATATTGGGAGTCCAAACTTCCGCTGAGCAATTGTTCAAGGGTTGGCTTTAATGGTTGAGGCATCTGACCGCGCCATAAGATGGTTACTTTACGCAGGTCCACGATGGGGGAAAAATCAGCAGCCCGGCTAGTGCCCTCAATCTTGCAATAATCTCCCCTGCGCGGCAGAACTTGCAAAGTTAAATCACCCCCCCATACGAAAATTGCGCGACTGGAATCTTGGATCAAAAAACTTCTAAAATCATCAGAAACGGACGTAATTACGCCTTCAATTTCAATGGGATATTTACGATCACCTTCTTCCCGGGTCAGTTGTTGAACCTGCATCGCGGTTGTTAAAACGTGCAAAGCATTTGTGTTTTCGGCGGCGGATGATTCGCGAGCAACCGCTTGGTTTAAAGATAGATTAGTTCCGTCACGACTCCACTGACCTAGGCAATCATATTCGAGGTTGGTCTTGATTAAAAACCCGGTCAGGAGATTTATCGAAACGGCCCCGGTTAAATCTTCAAATTGTAATGCTTGCGTCATCGGCGTCCGACGAAAATGCCCGTGCAAAGAAAAGATGCCGCCATTATTTGTCGAAGCTTCTCGGCTTAAATCACTAATGGTTACGGTTTTGAATTTAGTCCATTGATCAGGCCCCGATTCCAGAACCTGCACATCCGTCCAATTGGCCACAATAATCAAGCCGGCACATTTTTGCCCCCCGCTATTCTTCATGTTTGGACAGATTCCACGCAAGCGGACATGGCTATTTAATAAATACCAAGGCACTCTCTGGCCATTCAGCACTTCAACCTGCATTTGATTTCCCCCGGACGCCAACTCAAAGACCACATGGGTTTTATCCTGGCCTATAAAGGTTATCATTCCTTCTGCTTCGGCCCAAATGCAATCCTGCCCACCGAACAAAGGCTGGCTCACAGCAATCGGCTGGGGAACCGGGATGGTTGCAGCGCCGACAATAGTTATATTCGGAGGCGTATCGTCCAAAAACAACTGGCTACCATCATCCGAGCTTAAATTAAATGTATAAAAGCCATTTTCAGGTATCTTCAAAAACCCTCTAAAATCCAAGCCCACGTTGTCCGACCGGGTTTTGACCGTCTCATCAAAATTAGAAGCGACTCCAATTTTCTGGGGAGACATGGAATCAAAATCAGGGATCCTTTCCCATTCGCCTTCAAAACAGCGGTAATCTAATCCGGGTAATATTTTTCCATCAGCTGAAATATTTTTCCGAGACAGAGATGAATCTGGGATAGCTTGCCTCGCCAGGTGAGGTCCTGAATACTCCACCTGCAAAAAATATACGCCGATCCAATTGAACCAGTTAACCCGAATGGGATGCCAGCCCGCTTCAAGCATAACTCCGCCACTTTTTTCAATTTTAGAATGCCGGTTGTCGAGATCCAGCAAAGGTCTTGTCCCAAGGCTCAAACCAATCTCCGTATCGCACACATAATTCGTCCCGCATAACCGGATGTGCCGCCCTGATCGGAGGTCAGCTCCTTTCAAGTTTACCTCCAAAGCTTCGGTGCCCGAATTATCTTGGAAAAAGATGGTTTGGGAATTAGAGTCTGCCGCGAGGATTGTTCCCTCCAAATCGTAAGCGTATATGTGGCCCGAATCCCGGGTGGTTGCATTGCGGAGCTGAAATAAATTTGTCGCGACCTGCATTGTTGAATCGGCTGGACCGGCCCAGGCTTTTGAAAAACTTGATCCAAATGGCAGCAACAAGAGCGAAACAAAAAAACATAGCTTACATCGCAGAGTTTCGATGGATTGATTCATGAAATTATTCAACGTTGCTAAAAAATAGAATCGCACACCAGAACTTTGCGCGCAGCGGCACAAAAATTATTCGACGGTTTTGGGATTCGATTTGAAATTTATCACAAACCTTAAAAAATCTCATCCGCCAAGATCAAAAACCTAAAAGCCCATGCCATCTTTCCAAAAAACGATGTTTCAGTTATAGTGACATTATGATAACCGTAGCTATCGTTGAAGACAATCCAAACATACGCCATTCTTTGCGCGAATGGGTGGATTCTGCGCCTGGTTATAAATGCATTTGCGATTGTGACAATGCGGAAACTGCCTTGAAAGAAATTCCTCGGCTTAAACCTGATGTAGTCCTCATGGATATCCATCTGCCCGGAGAATCTGGCATCGCTTGCACTGCTCGCCTGAAAAGCATGATGCCAAAACTTCAAGTAATTGTGGTTACGGTTTATCGCGATCGCGACTTGCTTTTTCAAGCTTTGAAAGCTGGAGCCAGCGGTTATTTACTAAAACGCTCCTCGCCGGAAGAGCTTTTGCGCGCCATTTCCGAAGTTCAGTCGGGCGGTGCCCCTATGACGGGTGAAATTGCCCGAATGGTGGTGGAAACATTTCAAAGGCCGGTGGCTGAGACGCCGGCCACCTCAGAACTTTCAGCCCGCGAAATGGAAATATTAGAGATGGTGGCCAAAGGACTGACGAACAAAGAAATTGGCCCCAAACTCAACATCAGCTATGACACTGTCCGTGCTCATTTGCGAAACATATATGAAAGGCTTCACGTTCGCTGCCGGGCTGAAGCAGTCATGAAATATGCTCAAAAGCCTAAATAAGCAGAGATTCAAAAAATTCACGGGGTTCGTCAAATTGATTTGTAAGAAACTAAAATAAAGCGTGCACTGATCGCATCCGCCTTTCGCCTGTGACTTGACTCACTTCAGTTCAGTTGGCGCAACAATCTTAAACGCTATCTCGGCCATTCTTTTATATTTTTGGCGGCGAATTCGTTGCGGCAGGCGGTGCTGATCCAGACTCAAGCCAAGATCATCACTGGCGGGCGCGGCCAGATTAGCGATCCGCTCGTGCAGATTAAGAATGAAAGCGGCCGTCACCAAGGTTCCGAGCGCGACGGTCGGGTCCCGCAGTCGGAGCCACCATAAATTCCAGCAACGGCCTGTTCTCTTGGCGGCCAGGCATTGCTCAACGTGGCACCACCAACCTCTTTACCGTGGTGGTCTCTAATAACGGTCTGCCCAGCTTGGGAGCTAGTCAGAGCTT
>CAJAQO010000187.1 GCA_903944085.1 uncultured Verrucomicrobia subdivision 3 bacterium | reverse complement strand
GAATGAAGTTGCAAATCTGCCGCAAAAGATTCAGCTTTGACGGCGCTGGGACAGTTGGTTTTTTATTCATCCCTGCCGTGTGGCAGGGCTAAACAAATTGTTCCAGCACTTTTTTCAAAAATCCTGTGGGATGGCTGTGAAATCATTTCTGGGTTTGGAAGAAAGTAACAATGCGACGCCTTGTTACTTTTTCAGCGCTCGGACGACAAGAATTGAAATTGAAGTCTAAATCAGTTTCAATTTCATAATTCATTTTTGCGGCGCAGTCATTGGCCGGCATTTGACGACAATTTACATCATTTCCATCACAAGCAGATTCCAATCCATGAAACCTTTGTGGCTCAACGCAGCTCCTGTGTCTGGGTGGTAGTATTCGTTCAACGAGCCGTTCTTTGCCAAATCAGTGGACAGCAGGCGCAGCGTCTTGTCGGCCAGTTTGTCCGCCTCGTCATTGAAGCCGGAATTTTTAAGCCCCTTCCAGACAAAATAGTTCACGATGATCCAGACGGGGCCCAGCCAATTACTGGGATTCCCGCTGAAATCCATGCAATACATGGACTCCTTTGACGAAAGCGATCTAACTCCCCAAATTCCGCGAAAGCGGTCATCGGCCAGATAAGTCGTCTGCACCAGCGCCTTCGCCTGATCCAGTGTGGCCAGACCGCACCAGAGCGGCAGGAAGCCAGTGAAGGTCTGCACGCGCAGCGGCAAACAATGCCAGGACATGTCCATGCCCGGCTTGACATTGGGAATCAACTCCCTTCGCCGATCCACGCATTGCACATCAACGGTGTAATAAAATTGATCGCGCGGGTTCCAGCAGTATTTCTGAATCTGTTCGCCCAGCGTCTGGGCTTGGGTGCCGAGACGCTGCTGGTCATCGGGACGTTTAAGCCGGCCTGCCAGTTCCGACGCCGCTTTCAAATCTTCATAGAAGAGGCAGTTCAGCAGCAGATTTGCGGAAGAAAAAAACGGCCGCCCAAATGTCGTCGGATCATTATCGTTTCCGATGGCGACATCGTTGCCCCATACCAAAAGGCCAATCGCACTTTGATTACCGGAAACCCACGACGCGTAAAAACGCAGGAGCTTGTCGAATTGCGGCACCAGCCAGTCCACCGAGCCGGTTTCATCGGCGATCAGAAGTGCGAGCTGCCCAAAAACCGGCTTGGCTTGATTTTGCGATTTGGGCCGGTCCGGCTTCAGACATCCGAGGGGATCGGCATTATGCACATCAATCAGCATGGGGATGCGACCTTCGCCGGACTGGTGATCGAAGAAATTGATGAAGCTGCCGATGGCGTGCTCACCCACTTTCGCGCGAAAATCGGAATCATTTGAAATTTTAGCGAAGCGGAAAAGGCCGCGCGTAGTCCAATAGGTGTCCCAGTCCCAAAGGTTGGTGGAATATTGCTTGCCGGGAAGGCTGCAGGCAATGCTCGGATGCGGGAGAGTCCCTTCGGCGGGCCGCAACAGTCGCGGCGCAGTCTTGCGAAAATAATTGAGAAGTTGGTCGCTTGCCGCTTTGCGGTCGTCCGCAGACCACGAGGAATCTGAACTCGGCTGGCTGGCTGACGCCGGAATCAAGTTGGTGCTTCCACGAACGAGTGATGCAGCGCCAAGCACAGCCATGCCGGTGATAAATTTTCGTCGTGACGTTTTGGGCATAGGATGAAAGTAATAAGGGTTCATTAAAAAAAGCAAGGATCTATAACCCAGGTTCCGAAACAAAATAAATTTTTTGCCGGCACACGATTTTACATTTGCGCGACAAATTCAAAATCCTCCCTCCTTGGTTTGCAAACGCCAGAATCGTTGCGGTCCCACGGCGCCATTTGTGTGAATGTATTGCAGCGGTAAAAATCCGCTGTTGCCGTTTAACGTGGCGGCCACGCTCCAATTGATGTTGGCGAGATTGGTGCTCCACTGGACTTGATAGCCCCAGCCGGGCTGCGCATTCCACGAGAGCACGACATTCTGATTTTGATTCGTCAAATTTAACTGAAGCGACGGAACGTAATTGAAGTATGCGACCTCATTCCATTCCAGCACGCCCATGGGCGAGGCGGTGTTGCCCGGATCGGTGTAACCCTCGCCGTCGTTGGCGTGATAAACAATGTCCAGCACGTTATCGCGCTGCCAGCGCGCGAGGTCAATGGCCGACTCGTAACCGCCAAGATTGTCCGTCGTCAAATCGAACGTCGTCCAGTTTGTGCGCGCGGGGTCAACCGCGTAAGGCAGCGAGCAGGCCACGGTCAGGCCGTTGCTGCCGAAATTGTCGCGGTAAAGCACGATGATGCGGTTCTGTTTGTCGCCGACGACGGCGGGCCGGCCGAGGTCGCCCACGGTGGCGTCCAGTTCCATCGTGCCGGCCGGGTCGTTGGTGCGGTTGGAAATCTGCCGCGTCTGCCAGACGCCGTTCGTGTCGGGGAACACAACCATATATTGCCGGCGATAATTGCCCGTGCCCGAACTCGGCGCCCACCAGGTCGCGATGACCGGATTGTTGGAGGCGTCGAGGCACATGCCCGCCTGATTGATGAGGCTGTAATTTTGCGGAATGGAAACGATCGGGATGGAAAATTGATTGGTGTCGCTCGTCCCGCCGTTTTTACAAATCGGCAGATGGTAGGCCGTGCCGTTGTCACGCCGCCAAGTCACGCCGCCGTTGGTGGACATGCCATAATTCAAATCATGGTTTGATTCGTAGGCCGGAGTTTCACGCCAGCACCAGGCCATGTAAAAATTTCCCGCCGCATCCACGCACGACTTGTTTGGGTAGGCGTTGTAATTGGTAGCGGATGACCAATAGCCTTTGATAAAGGGAGCGTTGCCGTTCACGTTCGTCCAGTTCTGCGACGCGAGCGACCAGCGGTCGAGATAAGTGTCGCCGCCGCCGGAACCACCGCCGGGACCGCCCACGCGATACAAATAAAGCAGATCGCCGTTCGGCAGATTAAAAAATTGCGGGTAGGTCACTTCCGTTTCGATGCTGCTCACGCCGGTTAATGTTCCGAGGTCGGCAGTGAAGGCAATTGTATTTGTGCCGGTCACGGGGTTGAGACTGCGCGCATAATGCAGCGGCGTGGCGTTGTGCATTCCCCACGAGAGGTGCATATAATTGCTGCCATCAATCCCGAACGCCACAGAGTCGTGTCCGTCCGTGATGGTGTCCGGCACAAAGGTCGTGCGGAAAATCTGCCAGACGTTTGTGCCGTTGGTGGCCGTCGGCAAAGACCGCCGCGCGATCCAGATGGTGCCGTTGTAGGCATAGGAAGAACTTGTCTGGTGCTGGCCGTAATAGGCGAGAAACTGCTGGTTGCTCATGGTCACCAATCCCATATTGCCGGAGTTGATGCCGGACGAACCGGCGTAAGCATAGCTGCTCGCGGCGGCGTTCGTCCCGTCGAAAACCGGCGTCAACGTGATTTGCGGTGAAATGGAAAAACTCGTCACCGTCACCAACGCAATTGCACTGGTTACGGAGCTGGAATTATTGGTGATGATGACATCGTAATTCCCGGCGTCAGAAAGCTGCGCCGAAGCATCGGTGTAAGTGCTGTTCGTCGCCGCAGAAATCGCCGCGCCATTTTTCCGCCATTGATAATACAATGGCGAAAGGCCGGCAGCGGAAACGGTGATGCTGAATGATTGTCCCACGCCGACGATTTGATTGGTCGGCGATGGTTGTGAAAGAATTGAAACATTCGTGCTCGCAAAAAACATGGCCGTGGCCGCGCGTGCGACGCTGCTGATGCGCACTTCGTCTATCCTTCCGAGAAAATTCGCCACCGCCTCGCCCGTTCCGCCGCTGGGATTGCGCGCGCTGTTGCCAATGCTGAAAATGGTTGTGGAATTATTTATGCCGGGCAGATCGGAAGCCATGTTCGTTCCGAAAATGCAGTTGGCGTTGGTGCGGCTTGCGTCCAGCAGCGTCCAATAAAAAAGTAGGTTGCTCGTCGTGTTCGCGACGCCGTTGTAAGTGACGGCGACGTGATACCACGCACTGGAAACTATCGCGTCCGGCCCGTTAGTCGGGATCGGCGCGCTGGCAATGCTGGTTGTCCCGTTGACGAATTCGATGCCGACAAAATTTGTGTCCCGGTTCAGTCCGGGCGCACCTAGGCCCACCGGATCGAGACGGAATTGAAAGACGCGGGTGCCGCCGGAATTATCGGCGTCGCAATCCATGATTTGAAACGTCGCGCTGCGCCCGGAACTGACGTAGTTGTTGGTCGGATTGAATTCGACGTGAACCAGCGCCTCGAACGTGAACGCGCCATCCGCGCCGGCGTAGGTGAAGGGAATGGCATTGCCGACATTGCCCGAACCGCTCGGAAAAATCACCGCACCCGGCGTGGCCAGCGTGCCGAAGCTGATGCTGTTCGTGTAATTGACGGCGCTGTTTGAGAATGACGCATTGCCGAGCGTCGCGCCCCCGATCATGTAAGTCAGGTTCGTGCCGCCGGGCGCGGCATCCGCGCATGGCGTGGAAGTTTCATCCAGATGCCAGAGATGCAGCGTGGCGGTATCGGTGGTGTAGAGTTGAATCGCGGCGTTGGCCGGGCGAATGGCAAGCCACGCGAGGCAGATCACCACGCCGGTCGTTGGCAAGCCTCGTTTCAAATGCCGGGAAAAATTTCCCGCTGGATTGAAATTGGAGGTCATCCGTTAAAATTATAAGTCGGGGTGAAAGCTTTGTCGCTCTCACCCCGGCTGTGACGGTTTACGTTTTTATCACGGATAGACCAAGCGGTAAAACACCGTGGGCTTGTTTGGATCTATCGTGATGCTAATGCTCCCGTCGCTGCCGCCGGTCACGGTCCCCCAGTTGGTGCCCAAGCCGTTGGTCAGGCCGTTGGTCTGGCCGATGAGCCGCCAGCCCTGACCCGCCGGCCAGGTGAGGCTCAACGTGTTTCCGCTGAGGCTGTTGGTGATGATCCCTGGTAGGGTTGGGCCGCTCGACTGCACCAGCAAATAACCCGATCCGGTAATGTAAGGTGAACTTGTGGCGGCGCTGTAAACGCCCGCGACCTGGCTGACGCCGTTCGACACGAATGCCGCCACGGTATTTGTCTCGGAGAAATCCAACTGCAACGTGGCGCCATTGGTCACCAAGACGGTTGAGTTCGTGAATAGTGTGGCCAGAGCCAGTTCGAGCGTTCCGCCATTCACCGTCGTGTTGCCAGTGTAGGTGCTGGTGCCGGTCAACACTTGCTGGCCTGAGGCCAGCACCAGCGACTGCTTGCCGACGATGTGGCCGCCGAAGGAAAAGGTGTTGCCCGTGCCGAGGTCGAGCGTCAGCGTTCCCGCCGTGGCGCTGCTGTTGGTAACGAAACCAAGAGCGGCGTTTGCGGGAGTGACCGTGTTCTTGAGGCCGGCCAGAGTTTGATTGAAACCATTCAAATCAAAGAAGGCCGTGCCGTTGCCAGCGAGATCCATGACCGCATTGGTGGCGATGCCGTTGTTCACGCCAATGCTGGTGGTGTTCGCGCGCGGCTGGATTTCCGTGTAATAACTGCTGCCGCCGCCGGAGAACCGGAGGTTGCCCGACCGGATAATCATCGGCGTCGCAGCCGGCATGGTGATGGTGCCGGGAACATTCAAATAACCTGAAGAAGTCGGGCCGGTAAAATGTCCGCCGCTGATGGCGATGCTGTTAAAAATAATCGGTCCGCTGACGGTGGTCACGGTGCTGTTGGTGTTGTCCGCAGTCATCAGGAAACCCAAGGCGGCACCGGGATTCACCGTCGTGGCGGTGAAGGCGTTGGTGATGTTCAAACCCGTGCCAACGACAAAGCGACCGGTCGTCGTGGCCGTGACGGGGCCGGTGCCCAGCGCGCCGCTGGTGTTCACATTGACGATGCCCGCCGTGAGGGTGGTGCCGCCGCTGTAAAAATTGGTGCTGTTCAGATTCAAAGTGGCGACGCTCGCGGTCAGGGCGTTGGTGCCCAAACTCATCGAGCCGCCAAGAGTCAGTGTTCCGCCGCCGACAATCGCAAGGGCGTTGCTGGCGCCGGCGATGCCTGCGACGTTGGTCAGCGTGAGCGTCGCGCCGCCGTCAACGACGAGGGTGGTGTTGCCGGAAAGCGTCAACGCGCCGCCGTAAGTCGTCGCCCCCGCGCCGCCTTTGCGCAACGCGCCGTTGCCGTCGCCGACGCCGGTCAAGGTTAATGGCTCGGCACCGATGTTCACGTTGGCCGTGATGTAAACCTGGCCGCCGCTGTTGATCGTCGTGCCGCTGGACTGGCCAAATGCGGCGCTGGTGGTGGCGTAAACAATGCCATTGTTGACCACCGTGCTGCCGGTGTAATCATTGTTCGCCGAGGTGGGCGTGACTGAACCGGTGCCGTTGTAAATGACGCTGCCGGTGCCATGCAGGTCGTTGGCCACACCGATGCCGTCGGTGCGGTCGAAGGCCAGCGTGCCGTTGTTCGTCACCGCGCCGGTGCCGAGCGAGCCGCTGGCGTTGGCGTTGCCGATTTGAACCGTGCCGCTGTTGATGACCGTCGGGCCGGTGTAGGTATTGGCCGTTTCCAAAATCAGCGTGCCGCTGCCGCTCTTGTTCAAGCTGGTCACGCCGGCAATCCCGCCGTAGCCAGTGAAGTCATACGTCTGCGTGGAGTTCACCACCAGCGAGCCAGGTGAGTTGACGGCGGTCAGATAGATGGCCGGCGAAGCGGAACCTAAATCATTGAAAGTGGCGTTGTCGCCGTCATAAAAAAAGTCGAGGCTGTGGCTGCCGGTGTTGGTCCAACTTTGGTAGCCACCCGCATTGTCCCAGCCGTTGTTGATGCCATCGCCGAGCCAGACGAGGTTGCCGGGCACGCCGGACACGACGAGTTCAACGGCTTTGTGAACCGTGTCATTGCTTAAAATCAGCGAATAGCGGGGATTGCTGGGCAACGTGATCGAGGCCAGCGTGGTGTCGCCCGAAATCGTGCCGTATTGGATGAGCGTGTAAGTGCCGGTGGCCGGCGAGCCATTGAGGAAACTGAGTGCGAGCGTCGTGGAACCGGCGACGTTCAGATTGCCGCCGACCACAATCAAATCGTTCGTGCCGCCGCCGATGGCCGTGTTGTGGGCGAGGTCGAAGCTCAACGTGCCGCCGGATGACAAGGTCAGGTTGGTGGTAACGGTCACCGTGCCGGCCGCGAAATTACCGCCGGGAAAAATCAGGCCGCCGGAGGCTGTGTCGACGGATCCCTTCACCGTGCCTTTACCCATGAGATACTGGCCATAGTTCATCGCCAGCGGACCGCCCAGCGCACTCGCATCCAACGCGGCTCCGGCACTGATGTTGAGATTTGTGCTGGCAAGTGTGGTGCTGTTTGCGAGTGCCACGATGCCGGTCTGGATGAGCGTGCTGCCGGTATAGCTGTTCGCGCCGTTGAGCGTCAGGATGCCGGGGCCTTGCTTGGTCAACGAAGTCGTCGCGGTGATCGCCGCGCTGATGGTCGTGTTGCTGCTGCCAAGAACCGTCGTCACGCCGCTGGCCCCGGCGCTGGTGATGCCATTGACTGTGAGGTTGGCGTTGGAGGCATTGAGCGTCAGCGTGCCGGCGGTGCTGATGAGGTTCATCGGGCCTACCGACAGGGAATAGCCGTTGCCACCGGTGATGTTGAAGGTGGAATTGAGCACATTAAAACCGGCCGGCGCAAAGGTGATGGTGTTATTGGCGCCCGCTCCGGTGAGTTGGTTCACGTCCCAGGAATTGGTGCCGTTGCCGACGCCGCCCAAATTGTTTCCGCCGTTGAACGTCACGCTGCTGTCGGAGCGAAATTGGATCGCGGAGCCAACATTGAAAGTATTTGCAGCGGTTGAAAGGGTCCCCAGAGCATAGCTGATACCGCTGACGATGTTGCTGGAATTGGCTTGAAGCTGCAAGGTCGCGCCGCTGCTGACGGTGGTGGTGTTGGTGACGCCGGCTTCATTGCCTGCCAGAACAAGAGTGCCAGCACTCACGGTGGTTGTGCCTTTGCAGGTATTGGTTCCAATCAAGGTCAGTTTGGCTGATCCCTGTTTGGTAAAAGCATCCAGAATGCTGATGACGCCGGAAACAGTCTGATCCGTGACATTGCTTACTATAAGGGGGGTTGTTATGTGGTGGTCGGTCGTCAATATCTGCCCAGTGAAGCCGCTCAAATCGCCAGCCAGGATGACCGCGCGACCGCTAGTTCCGGCGCTGGGTGTGCCCAGACAAATCGCTCCCGAACCACTGACGCTCGCCGTGACGAGGATGGGGCCGTTGCCGGTAAGAAAGATGCAGCCATTGGTGCCGAAGCTGTTCACTGCGTCAGCCTGAATCGTCAACCCGCCCGCCAAAACCCAGGTGGTGCCGCTCGCGCCGCCATTTTGCAGCATCCCCAGATTGGTCACGATCAAATTGTTGATGGTGGTGGCTCCACCAGTAGTTCCCGTCCAATCCAAACGACCGCCACCGGCAGTCGTCGAACCAGGCCCGCTTAATTGCAAAGAATCCCCAGCAAAGGTTATGGGAGTGGTTCCACCCACCGGAGTTCTCATCATAAAAGCTGTAGTCGTGTCATACGTATTCCCTGCACTTGGAGCTAGCCCGCTGCTCCAGTGCCCAGCGGCATTAAACGAGGTTGAGCTAGAGGCATCGCTGGCGGTCAGCATAATCGCCGCTGCTTGGGCAAACGTGGGGGCGAATGCGATGGCCATTAAAGCCAACAGGCGGGCGGTGATGGCAAGTTTGTTTTTCATACAAGTGTTCATTTGAGTTTTAGGGTTTTCAGGTTGATTCTTTTCCAATAAAGGATCACGGACAATTTGGGATTCATAATAGTGCTTCAACTATAATGGCGTTATTTGCCTTCTGTTTCCCTCAAATTATTTTTGACCCAAGATAAAAGATTTGGAATATCCGACGCCAACCCATTGTAACTGAACGGATATTAAAAAAAATATTACTGAAGAAAAAGGTGCCGACAGAAAAAATCTATTTCACCAACTTTACGGCTTCGTGCAACAGAAAATACGCGATGACCCAGTCGTGCCAGTTGCCGGTGGAAGCTTTCCCTAAATCCACAATTTTTTCCGGTCCGTTCGGAAGCTTTTTCTCGATGGGTTCGCGGCCTGCGGCCAATTCCAAACGAGCGTTCTCTGGCTGGTTTAGTCTGGCATACGCCATGGCTAGGACGATATGCTCCATCACAACGCGCGGCGGCACGGGGTTGGAATAAGTCAGGCACTTTTGCCCCCAAACAATTGCATTCGTAAAATTGCCACACCGATATTCATAAAGACTCAGAGCAAAAAGCTGCCACGGGATGCGGTATGCGGCTTCGGGACCGCTTTGGGCGACGGAATTTTGCAGCAATTTTACCAATGGTTCCATTTCTTGGAGCGTCATCGCATCCGCCGGCAAAATCAGGCTGTTTTTCATCACCTCTTCAGCCGCCACCGGGTCGGCTGTGTCGGCGAAGCGATGCAGCGTGACTTGGACGAACTGGCAGTATTTTTTCAAATCTCCGGCAACAATCAGCGCCGGCCCGGCACCCAGCAAATCTCTCGTTCCATCCGCTGTCAGATCCGATTTATCAACTTGATTTGCCTGCTCCAATTGCAGAAAGCGGTCAGCGGCGACTTGCCACCGGCCTTGAGTGACATTCCAGTTGCCCAAAGCGTGAAACACGCCCGCAGCTTCCAAAGAAGATCCCACGACGGGAACTTGGATATTGTCCACCAGATGATCCGCCCCGGTTATATCGTTGCGGCTGATTAACAACGCTGCCTGGGAAATTTTCGCCCGCGCGTCAGCCTCGGCGCGCAACTCGGTTTCCAACCGCCGCGCGTTTTCGGCTTCCCGACGGGCTTCGCGCTCGCGGAAAAAGAGCCAGGTGGAAGTTCCGAAGCCGGCAATCAGCGCCACGCTCACCGCCGCAATGGCCGCAAACGTGGTTTGGTTCCGGCGCACCAATTTTTGCAAACGATACAACCGGCTGGGCGGACGCGCGAACACCGGCTCATTGTTCAAATAGCGCTGAACATCCATGCCGAAACCGTTGGCGGTCTGGTAACGCCGGTTACGATCCTTTTCCAGCGCCTTCATCACGATCCAATCCAAATCGCCCCGCAAAAGGGACTTGAGCCGGGGCGTTTCAATCTGGCGATGGAGGGAGGTCTGCGTCAGTTCCACCGCCCGCAATCCGTCCAGTTTCGTGGAGGGCCGCTGCGGTTCGCGCTCCAGCAGGGTGCGGCGCATTGCGTCCAGGCCGGACTTGAGCAGTTCGGTTTGATCGAACGGCGTCTTGCCGGTGAGCAATTCGTAAAGCAGCACGCCCAGCGAATAAATATCGCTGCGCGTGTCCACGTCCGTGCCGCTCATCTGCGCCTGCTCCGGGCTCATGTAGGCGGGCGTGCCGACAAATTGCTCGTAGGCGGTGAATAGCGTGTTGTCCGTCAGCCGCTCGCCGCCGGTCGCCTTGGCGATGCCGAAATCAATCACCTTGGGCACCGGCACACCGTCCAGCATCGTCACCAGAATATTCGACGGCTTGATGTCGCGATGGACGATGCCTTTCTGGTGCGCGTGTTGAATAGCACCGCAAATTTGAATGAACAATTCCAAACGCTGCCGCACATTCAGCCGGTTCTCATCGCAGTAAGTCGTGATCTTGATTCCCCGCACAAGCTCCATGACGAAATACGGCCGGCCGGTTTCCGTCGCGCCTGCCTCCAGCACCCGCGCGATGTTGGGATGATCCATCATGGCCAGCGCCTGCCGCTCGGCTTCAAACCGAGCGATGACATTTTTGGTGTCCATGCCGAGTTTGATGACCTTGAGCGCCACGCGACGGCGCACCGGTTTTTCCTGCTCGGCCATGTAAACGACGCCGCAGCCGCCTTCACCGATCTTTTGCAGCAATTTGTAAGGTCCGATCTTGCTGCCAACAATCTTATCCGAATCAAATGCAGCGCTGATGCCTTCCGTAAAATCCGTTGAGTCCGCGAGCAAGCGAACCGCTTCAGCACCGGAGCTCAAAGACGGTTGACATTCATCAAAAAAACCTTCAGCCTCGATGTATTCAGCCCAGATTTTCTCAACCTCCGCCCGCAACGCGGCATCGCCGGAACAGGCGCGATCCCAAAACGCAGCGTGCTCAGCAGAACTCTGAAATTTGAGTGCGCTGAAGACGATCTCTTCGGCTCGATTGACGACGAAGTCGGACATTTTTGTCTCTGATAATTAATGCGTCTTCTGAAATAAAATCCCCTCACAAAACTACAGGCTCAAACCGAAGCGCGGATTTTTTTGAACAGCCATCGTTTCGCATTGAACCAATGCCGTTCCACCGTGCTTTCACTGATTCCGAGCGTTTCAGCCACTTCGCCGTTGGTCAAACCGCTGAAGAATTTCAAGGCCACGATCCGCGCATATTCGGGATTTTCCTTTTCCATTTGTTCCAACGCATCGTTCACCAACAATAATTGATCATCGGGTGTGGCCGCAGCCTGCTCCACGTCCTCGATGTTCAGCCGATGTTGTCCGCCACCGTGCTTGAGCCGCGATTTGCGTCGCGCGTTGTCAATGAGAATCCGCCGCATGACTTCGGTCGCCGCCGCAAAGAAATGCCATCGGTTCTGCCAGTTACGGTTCTTGTCGTTAACCAGCCGCAGCCAGGCCTCATGCACGAGCGCGGTGGGTTGCAGCGTGTGTCCCGCCGATTCCTGCGCCATTCGCGCGGTCGCCAGGCGGCGCAATTCAGCATAAACCAGCGGGAATAATTCCTCCGTGGCTTTGCCCTCACCGCGTCCGACTGATTCCAACACCAGTGTGATGTCGCTCATGGCTATTTTGCGGCAAGATAAAACAGGGTTCCTGTTACCGCCAGTGGATTTATCCCAAACCGACTTTAGGGTGTGTGAAACAAAACTGCCCTTGCCACCGCTTAACGAGTGTTCAACACCAGAACACTTGAAGGTGGCATCATAAGGGCGGTAGAATATTTGGGCTCAAGCTGGATGTCGCTGGCCAACCCGTGAACATTGCAGGTGCAATCTGGCGATGCTAATGAATACTTCAATGAACCCTTCGTGATTCTCATTTTCTGCTACCAGTTGGCACTCCAAAACGGGCGGCCGAATCTGCGGGAAGCTCAAATTATCGTTGCCGTCGCTCGCAATTTCAGCGATATAAAACCCATGCTTTCCCGCGCCTGCTCTGCGGCGGTCAATGGTATTGACGCCTACGCTATCGAGGTGGAGGTCAACTGCGGTTACGGCGACACCTTGATCGTGGTGCTGGGCTTGCCGGATGCGGCGGTCAAGGAATCGAAGGATCGTGTTTCCACCGCACTCGCTAATTCTGGTTACAAATTTCCAATGGGCAAAACCACCATCAACCTTGCGCCTGCTGACGTTCGCAAGGAGGGACCAAGCTTTGACCTGCCCATCGCCGTCGCAACGCTCGCTGCGAGTGAGCAACTCGAAACTGACCAGCTCGACAATTTTGTCATCGTCGGCGAACTCGCGCTCACAGGTGGCGTGCGCCCAGTGTATGGGGTATTGCCGATTGCGCTGCGCGCGAAAGCGGACGGGAAAACGGGCATTTTGGTTCCCGTCGAAAATGCCGCTGAGGCCGCAGTGGTTAACGGATTGAACGTCATCCCCATCCAAAATCTCCGCGAAGCTGCGCAATTTCTCGAAGGCGAGATCCAAATACTGCCGGTGCGGGTGGACGTCACAAAGATTTTCGAAGCCCCCCAAGACGCCGACGTGGACTTTTCCGAAGTGAAGGGCCAGGAAAGCGTGAAGCGCGCCCTCGAAATTGCGGCGGCTGGCGGACACAACGTCCTTCTTATCGGCCCGCCCGGCACGGGCAAATCCATGCTCGCGAAGCGGTTGGCGACGATTCTCCCGCCACTCACACTTGACGAGGCGCTGGAGACGACAAAGATTCACAGCATTGTGGGCCTGCTGAAACCCGGACAGGCGTTGGTGACGCAGCGTCCGTTCCGCGCGCCGCATCACACGGCAAGCGACGCCGGTTTGCTTGGCGGCAACATCAATCCCACGCCCGGTGAAATTTCCCTCGCGCACAACGGGGTGCTGTTTCTGGATGAACTGCCGGAGTTCAAACGCAGCGTGCTGGAAACAATGCGCCAACCGCTGGAGGAAGGCACCGTCACGATTTCGCGGGCGGCAGGCACGATGACATTCCCAAGCCAAATTATGTTGGTGGCTGCGATGAATCCGTCACCAGACGGGAAAATGCCTGGTGAGAGCAGAAGTTCGCCGCGCGAAATCCAAAATTATCTTGGCCGCATTTCTGGGCCGCTGCTCGACCGCATTGATTTGCACATTGAGGTGCCACCGGTAAAATTCCGCGAGATGTCAAATTTGCAGCCCGGCGAAACCTCCGCGCAAATCCGCGAACGTGTTGTTGCCGCGCGTAAAATTCAACACACGCGCTTTGCGGGCAAACCAAAAGTCACTTGCAACGCCCGAATGGGTGCGCGGGAATTAAAGTCATTTTGCGAACTCGACGAGCCGACGCGCGAACTGCTTAAACACGCGATGAACGATATGAATTTCAGCGCCCGCGCCTATGACCGGATTCTGAAAGTGGCGCGGACGATTGCCGACCTTGCCAGGTCTGAAAAAATCCTCGCCGACCACGTCAGTGAGGCAATTCAGTATCGCTCACTGGACAGGCAATTGTGGGGATGAGCATTTAGCCGGCTCGTGAACCAGAGCACAAAACCCAGCGGATGGACGGAAATATTCAAACTTTCCTTACGATGGTTGAAACCTACAAATCAATCCCGGCCATGCGTTTCCGGCATGATTCGCTCGGCTGTCGGCGGTTCGTTTCCCAGCCCCAAAGCGTTTTGGAGCTGATACCCCATTCCACCGCTAATTGCCGCCGCGTTTTCCGCGATTTCAGCCTGAAATCTTTTATCTTCTGACCAACCGTGATGGGGGCGTCTGGTGATAAAATGGCAACGCCTGACGGTTCGTTGCGTTTGGGGCTTCTGAGCATTGGATCGGTGAATGGGTCATAGCCCAAGTAGGCGATTAAACGTGGCTGGAAAGCCCAAGCTGGAACAATCCGGTCGCATTCCCATAGGCTCAAGGTTCGTGCGCTAACCCCCAATTTTGCAGCAATTTGCTTCTGTCGCATCCCGGCCATGAACCGTTTCTTCTTGAGATGCTGGCCCAGGGTCGTAGGCTCCTTGGCGATTGGAAAACTCCGTGTCCAAACCGGTGCAACATCCTTCCGTGCGACACTTACGCTACGATCACAAGAACGCAACATCGCGCACGCCTGATGGCAAGATGCCGGGCGAATCGAAAAGTTCGCCGCGTGAAATCCAGAATTATCTGGGCCGCATTTCCGGGCCGCTGCTGGACCGCATTGACCTGCACATCGAAGTGCCGGCGGTGAAATTCCGCGACCTCGCGGCCGGGCGCACGGGCGAAACCTCCGCGCAAATCCGGACGCGGGTGGTCGCCGCCCGCCAGCGCCAGCACGCGCGTTTTCGCGGCCGGAAAAATCTGGCCTGCAACGCCCGCATGGGCTCGAAGGAATTGCAGCAGTTCTGCGCCATTGACGAGGCGACCAAGGCTTTGTTGAACCATGCCATGACCGACCTGAATTTCAGCGCCCGCGCCTATGACCGCATCTTGAAAGTCGCCCGCACCATCGCCGACCTGGCAGGTTCAGAACCGCTCACGGCCGATCACGTTTCGGAAGCCATCCAATATCGTTCGTTAGACCGGCAGATTTGGGGCTGACGCCGCTCATGCGAGCCGCCACCGATCACGAGCCGAGTTCGATGACGCAGGCTTCAATGGCGTGGGCGCAGGAAGGCACAACGCCATCACGCATCAATTCCTCGCCGGTAAAAGTTTTGCCTTCCTGCGGAATTACGGCACGACCGGGCGCGGGATTCAATTCACGAACGGTGTAATTTTTTGCCGGATCAAGTCCTTGCGGCCGCACGGGCGCGGCTGAACCGTCTTGCAATTGAAACGCAAACATCACGGCCCGCGCGCGGTCGGGCGAAACAAAATTCAGCGTGCCGCGAGCATTGCTGTGCGGATCTTCGAGCCGGTATAAATCGCCAAGCTGCGTGACGTCGCGGATTTTCAGATAGGCGCTGATGGCTCCGGCGCAAATCGCCTTGTCCGCCGCCGATAATTTCGTCAGGTCGAGGTCCATGCCGAAGCGCGCGCTCATCGCCACGCTGCATGCAAAGTGGATCGGACGATTGCCCCAGTGCGTGACGTGGCTGGCGAGAGCCATCGGCGGGAAAAAATACGAGTAGTCCCATTGCATCGGCACGCGCTGCACCGGGTCGGTGTTGTCGCTTGGCCAGAATTCGTGAAAATATTTCAGCGCGCCATAATCCGCGCGCCCGCCGCCGCCGGAGCACAGCATCAATTCGGTGTCCGGATACTTTTTCGCAGTTTTGTCCATCAGCGCGTAAAGCGCGTTCACATAATCAATCCAGAGATGCGATTGGCGGTCCGGCGCAAGATACGACGAGCCCGGCTGCGTGAGGTAACGATTGCAATCCCACTTCGCGTAAGTGATGTTGGTCACGCCCAGAATGTCTTGAATCGTCTGCCACTCAAACGCCTGCACTTCCGGGCGCGTGAGGTCGAGCACGAGTTGGTTGCGCTGCAATTCGAGTTTGCGCTTCGGCTGAGCGATCACCCAGTCGGGATGCTGGTCAAACAATTCGCTCTTGGGATTCACCATTTCCGGTTCCATCCAAATGCCGAAACGCAGGCCGCGTTTGACGGCTTCCGTGGCGAGCGGTGCCAGGCCGTCGGGCAGGCGCTGACGGTTCGGCTGCCAATCGCCGAGACCGGCATGGTCATTCACGCGCGGATATTTGTTGCCGAACCAGCCGTCGTCCAGCAGGAACAATTCCGTGCCGATTTCTTTCGCAGGATCGTAAAGCCCGACAATGCGGTTGAAATCAAAAGCAAAGCCGGTTGCCTCCCAATTGTTCAACAGCACGGCGCGGGTTTTGTGGCCGTCGCGCAGGCCGAAATCGCGCGCCCAGCGGTGCAGGTTGCGGCTCATTTCGCCCAGGCCGTTCGTGCTCCAGGCCCAGATCATTTTGGGTGTGGAAAAAATCTCGTTCGGATTCAGATGATACGCTGACGCAAACGGATTCACGCCGCACAGGGCGCGGAGGCTCTGGCCGTTGTCGTCAAACGCGCATTGAAAGCTGCCCGACCATTCCAGCAAGCCGGCTAGCACACGACCGCCATTTTCCGCCGGCGGCCCGTCCAGCGACAGCACGAACGACGGATTGCGAAACTGCTCCGCGCGCACGCCGATTTTGGAATCCAAAACTTTCGTGCCGGGCGTGACCAACTCGGTGATGGGCGTCAACATTTCCTTCGCCCAGTCGCCAAAAAAGTGCGTGAGATAAACATTCTTGGCCGGAAGCAGCAGTGCGGTCGAAGCCATGCGCTCCAGCGTGACCGGGCCGGCTTCGTGATGAATAATTTCTGTCCATTGCTCCACCACATCGCGCTCGCGGTCGGCGCGGAAATTCAAGGCGACTTCCAGCGGAAATGCCGGATCGTGCAAGCTGATCCGCGTCAACTCCCGTCCGGCGGCGTCATTCGTGCGCGCGACGCCGTCAAAAATCAGGGACGTCGAAGTGTTGCCATCGGCATGCACCACCTGCAAGGCCGGCTCCCAAATGAAGCCGTCGCCAGCGGGCGGATAGCATTCGTCCGTCCGCGCTGTTTTCGTCGTCGCGTCCGCCGCGCCCAGCGTGCGTTGATACAACCGGCCATCGCCGCTGACCACAAAATTCAGGGCGAAGTTTTTAGTCGTGACGCTGAAATTTTCGGGCGACGGTTTGGCCGCGCCGTTTTCCGCGAAGATCAATGACGCGGTCATTCCAAGCAGTAGCGCGAGCAAAGCGGGACGATGGCAGTGAAGTGATTTCATGCGGTGAATATTTGATAAAAAATCAGATTCCGTCACGACCCAATTTAAAACCGGATGGCCGGCGGCGGATCATCACCCGCGCGGAGGGTCAATCAGGCGACATACTTCGGCGGGAAAACCGGGCCGAGCTGGTGTTTGGCGAGCAGTTCGCTGAATTTGGCGATGGCGCGCTTTTCATCTTCGCCGAGATGAAAATGAATGTGCCATTCGAAATAATCGCGCCGGAAATCCGCGTCGAATTCCGCGCGCGTTTCGATGATGCTCTCCAGCGTTTCCAAGCCGAACAGTTTGGCCTCATTCAGTTCGCGGCGCAGCTCCCGGTTTACAATCCCGCGCCGCAGCGCCCAGACGGCATACACAAACGGCAGCCGCGTCAGTTCCAGCCACGCGCTGCCGAGATCAAAAATTTCGTGCGCGTGCGGGGCGCGCTGGAATTCAATCGCCCGGTCGCCGATGAGCAGCACAAAATCTTTATCGCTGGCGGCGGCGTAATTTTCCAACGGCTTGAATTCCGGCTGCAAGCCGCGCTCGGCCAGCAGGACTTTCAGCAGGTTCACGCTGGTGAGCGACGCGGTGTCGCAAAAAATTTCCCGCGCCTCGGCCAGCGGCTGGCGGTGCGCCAGTAGCACGCTGTAAACCTCGCCGAGCGAGGCGATGGCGACGCCGTCCAAAATATCGTAGCGGTCGTGGAGCAGCACTTCGGTGACGCTGACCAGCGCGGCATCGAGTTCGTCGCGCCGAAGCAGTTCGGCGAGCTTGGCGGGTGTGGCGAAAATGATTTCGCTTTCCAAGCCGCGCGTGAGCGGCGCGGCGTTCAGATAATGCACCGAGCCAATGCGAAATTTTTGTTCAGTCGCGTTTTGCAATTTTGTTGAGCCTAGCGAATTCCCGCGCCGGAAACCAGTCTGCGAAAACAACGGGAAAATGCCGGTGGCTTCCGGCCAATCCGCCAATGGCGGCAAAGGCCGTTTCCTCCGGGGCGCGAAAGTGCCGCCAGCAAACGAAAATTATTTTGCCGCGTAGCCGGGCTTGGGTTTGCCGTCGGCGTCGAGCTTGTCGCAGGCCCAAAGCAGGCCGCGCGTGACGAGATCCAGATACCGCGCGTCCGCCACCGTTTCGTTGTTGTGGCCGATGGTGGTGGAGAAAACGCGCGTCTTGCCGCGATAAATATTTTCCCACGCGACGACGAAATCATTGGTGCGCTGCGGCTGGCCTTTCTCGTTCTTGATCACCTGCGTGCCGTGCGCCAGCGCGTGGGCGGTATCGTAAACATGGATGTTGTTGTAATGCTCCTCGTGAATCGTCGTCCAGTCGGCCAGGCCGGTGGTGACGGCATTGGTGGTGTCGGTGAACTGGATGGCAATCGGCTCCTGCGGGCCGTGGCCGCTGGAATGGAGGCCGAGGTATTCATACCAGTGCGCGTTGGGCGCGCCGGCGGGCAGCGGCTTGCTGAAATCGCCGAAGCGGTAGCAGTGCATGGCGCAATGCAGGTTCACGCCGGGAATGCCGTCCTGATGCGGCTGGAGCACGCCTTGAATAATATTCGTGTCATTGATGTCGGCCGCGCATTCGTCGTGGATGACGACGTCATAGCCCTTGGCATAATCCGGATGGCCGTAAATCGGAAACGCCGGCCGCGTGTTGCCGTCGGCTACATAAATAACATCCACGGTGACATTCGCGCGCGCCTCGATGCCCTGCTTGAGAATGTCCTTCTGGTGCTCGTAATCATGGCAGCAGCCGCCGGCGAGCAGCAATGCTTTGAGCGGTTTGACGGATTCCTGGGCGAGCAGCAGTGATGACATCGCCAGCGAGCCGCCCAAAACGAGCAGGTGAAGAAAGTTGACCGGGGATTTTTTTTGCATGGCTGTTTCTAGCACGGAGAAATGCGCGGAACAAGTCTGAAAGTCGTTGTGCTTGACAAAGTGCGGAGAAAAATGTTTTTAACCTGCGCACCCATGATTCCGTCCTAAACGTGAAACACAAAATTATTATGACCAACCCCATTATCATGCCTCGTCGCAGCTTCATCAAAAACATTGCCGTCGCCGGCGCAGTGGTTTCCACCCTGCCGCTGTTCAATGTCCGCGCGCAGAACGCCGGAAAAAAATTCAAGATCGGCCTCGTCGGCTGCGGCGGCCGCGGCAATGGCGCGGTGGAAAACCACCTCGAAGCCGCCAAGACGCTCGGCTATGAAGTGGAGGTTTATACCGTGGCGGATTTTTTCCAGGACCGCGCCGATGGCACCGCCAAGAAATATAATATTCCCGCCGACCGCGTTTTCACCGGCCCGCTCGGCTATCGCCAGTTGGTGGAACAGCCGGTGGACATCGTGTTGCTGGCCACGCCGCCATTGTTCCGGGCGACGCATCTGGAAGCCGGGCTCAACGCGGGCAAACACATGTTCATCGAAAAACCCGTGGCGGTGGATCCCGTCGGCGCGCGCAAAGTGATGGAGTTGGACGACCTCGCGAAGAAAAAAGGTTTGTCCGTGGTCTCGGGCAATCAACGGCGGCACCAAGCCGGCTATCTGCGCAACCAATACGCCGTGGCCAACGGCGCCATCGGCAAAATTGTCGGCGGCACCGTCTCTTGGTGCGGCGGCGCGCTGTGGTATAAGGAACGCAATCCCGGCGAAAGCGACGCCAGCTATTTGGTGCGCAACTGGACCAGCTTCTCGGAAATGTCCGGCGACCATATCGTCGAACAACACGTGCATAATCTGGATGTGGCGAACTGGTTCATCGGCCATCCGCCGGTTTCCGCGCTGGGCTTCGGCGGTCGCGCCCGCCGCAAGACCGGCGACCAATTTGATTTCTTCAGTCTGGATTTAAATTACGGCGAGGACTGCCATATTCACAGCATGTGCCGCCAGGTCAACGGCACCGACGGCGGCGTGGACGAATTTTTTTGCGGCACCGAAGGCTCGACTTACGGCGGTGGCAAAATGTATTCGGCCAAGCTCGCCTCGCTCAACGTGCCGGAATTCAAAACCCACGATAACCCGTATGTCGAGGAGCACATTGCGTTGCTGCAAAGCATCGTCAAAGGCGAACCGCTCATCGTCGCCCGGACGATCGCCGAGTCCACGCTGACCGCGATCATGGGCCGCATCGCCTGCTACACCGGCCGGCTCGTGCGCTGGTCCGACTTGACCACCAACACCAGTTCGCCGTGGTATAATTTGTCGCTCTCGCCGTCACCGGCGGATTTTGAAAACGACAAAGTGGTCGCGCCCAAAGACAACGTTTATCCGATTCCCGGCGAAGCGTAAGCCGCTGGCGAATTCCAATTCCATCCCGCTGAAATAAACCGGCTGGCGACGAGGCGTCGCCGCCGGTCGTTGGGCCGGTTCGAAACTTCAATCAATCCAGCGGCTTGATTGAAATATTGCGGAACATGACCGGGTCATTGTGGCCGGCGAAACCGAAGTGGCCGCTGGTGCGGTCTTTGCCCGGATGCGCGCTGCCGTGCATGAACTCGGTGACCTGGCTCAAGTCGGCATTGAGAATTTGCGTGCCGTTCAACTCGACCTTGATGGTCGGCCCGATGACCGTGACCTCCTCGTAATTCCATTCGCCGATCGGATGCTGATAGCCGCGCAGCGCCGCCACCATGCCATACGCCGAGCCGTGCGCCTGCCGGGGATCAATTTTTTCGCCGGTGGCCTGTTCGTAATTATCGTCCAGCACCTGACACTCGCACATGCCCATGTAGGCGGTGTCGCCGCTGCCCGGATAACGAATAGCCAGGCCGTTGTTGCCGCCGGGCGGCAGCTTGAATTCCAAGCGCGCGACGAAGTTGGTGAATTCTTGTTGCGTGTAAATCGTGCCGCCTTTTTTCGGCTGCCAGACAATGGCTCCGTTCGTCACGCGGCAGCAATCCAACGGCCCAGCCCAGCCGGTAAAATCTTTGCCGTTGAAAACGGATTTGAACGGCTTGGGATCGGTGACGCGTAATCGCTGGTCGGCTTCGTCGCTGCCAATCTCGCGCACAAAAAGATTCCGCCAGCGGATTTCGCCGCCGTGCGTCTGCAACTGGATCGGCCCGCGCGGCGGCACCGGAAGCTGGCGGTTGTAATAATTTTCCAGCACCGCGCCGTTTACAGTCTGCCGGCCATTCAGCCACACCCAGACGCGCGGGCCGACCATGATGATTCGAAAATGATTCCACTGGCCAAACGGCTGATCCGCTTTGACAAGCGGATCTTTTCCGGCGGCACCGGGCGAATTGTTCCACAAGCCGCCGGAACCTTTGTCCGCGCCGAGCGGGAATTTTGCTTTCTCGGTCGAATCCCAAATTTGAACCTGCGGGCAGCCGCGCAAATAAATTCCGCTGTCCGCGAGCGGCACGGTTTTATAGTCCACCAACAATTCAAAATCGCCGTAGTTCTTCTCCGTCGTGAGGAACAGCCCGTGGCCGTCGTTCACGAGCTCGCCGGACTGCGCCGACCAATGCTGCTGCACATCCGTGAGGCTGGCGTCATGTTTCGCTTTGAACTCGGCGGCCGGCAGCGCCAGATATTTGCGCGGATCCTCGGTGGTGGTGCCCCACCAACCGGCGAGATCGTGGCCGTTGAAAATGGCGGTGAAACCCGGTGGCGGCTGATTGGCGGCGCGCGCCAGCGGGCAGCGGGACTGGCAACCGTTCAAAAAAACGGCACTGACTGCCAGCACTAAAGCGACGGGCAATTTTATGAAGCCGAACAAATTGGATGTCGGGTTGAGGCGCGCGGTTTTCATCAGCGAAAAATATTTTGAGGTGTTCACCAGCCTGAACTGGATCGGCAAAAAAGGCAAGGCCGTGAAAACGGTGCAAATAAAATCCTGCGTTTTTTGGGTCCGCCGCAAGCCTAAAATCCGCGTAAAATTTTTTGAACATTTTTTCCCCAGGTTGTCTATATGCAAAAATAGCGTGCTAAGTGCCCGGCAGTTGAATTACTTTTAACGCCTGCCTTGCACGCAACATTTGCCAGCAGACAAAATGATTAAAGTAGAGAATTTGACCAAAACATTCGGCACCAAGCGCGCCGTGGACAATGTTTCCTTCAACGTGGCGCGCGGGGAAGTCCTGGGCTTTCTCGGGCCGAACGGCGCGGGCAAGTCCACCACCATGCGGATGATCACCGGCTTCTTTCCGCCCAGCAGCGGGAAAATCACCGTGGGCGGATTTGATATTCTGGAGCAGCCTATTCCCGCCAAAAGACTCATCGGCTACCTGCCGGAAAACGCGCCGGCTTACACCGACATGACCGTGCATGGCTTTCTGGATTTCACCGCCGAAATTCGCGGACTGCGCGGCGACGCCAAAAAATCCGCCATCAATCGCGTGGTGGAGTTGTGTTTTCTCAATGCCGTGCTGCATCAAAACGTGGACACGCTTTCCAAAGGCTACCGGCACCGCACCTGTTTCGCGCAGTCCATCATCCACGACCCGGACATTTTAGTTTTGGACGAGCCGACGGACGGCCTCGACCCGAATCAAAAGCACGAAATCCGCCAGCTCATCCGCAAAATGGGCGAGACGAAGGCGATTATTTTTTCGACGCACATTCTTGAGGAAGTGGACGCGGTCTGCACGCGGGCCATCATCATTGACCGGGGCGCGATTGTGGCCAACGGCACGCCGGAAGAATTGCGGCGCAAGTCGGAGTGGGCGGGCGCGGTGACGTTGCGCTTGAACGGTGTGCCCGCCAATGCGGTGCAGGAAAAATTAAACCATTTGCGCACGGCGAAAAAAGTTTCGACCGCAACCAACGGCAACCGTGTGACGGCGACCGTGTTTCCGCGCACCGCCGGCGACGGCGATTTGACGCGCGAAGTCATCGAGGCCACGAACGGCTGGCAGGTTGAAGAATTGCGGACGGAAGAAGGCCGGCTGGATGAAGTTTTCCGCAACCTCACGCTGCCGGACACAAAAAATTAAAATCCGCAATCCGCATTCCCAAATTTGAAAATGAATTCTTTTGGCAACATCAAAACCATCGCGAAGCGCGAGCTGCTGGCGTATTTCTCATCGCCGGTCGCGTATGTGTTCATCGTCATTTTTCTGCTGTTGAACGGTTTTTTCACGTTCATGGTCGGCGGATTTTTTGAGCGCGGCGAGGCGTCGCTGGCAAATTCTTTCTTCATGTGGCACCCGTGGTTTTACCTGTTTCTCGTGCCGGCGGTCGGCATGAGATTGTGGGCGGATGAACGGCGTGTCGGCACTTTGGAATTGCTGCTGACGATGCCCATCGCGCCGTGGGAAGCCATCGTCGGAAAATTTGTTGCTTCATGGCTGTTTCTCGGCCTCGCGCTGGTGCTCACGTTTCCGGTGGTGCTGACGGTGAATCATCTCGGCAGCCCGGACAACGGCGTCATTTTTGCCGCGTATGTCGGAAGCTGGCTGATGGCGGGCGCGTATCTGGCGGTAAGCTGCATCACGTCAGCCGTCACACGCAGCCAGGTGGTGAGCTTTATCGTCTCGGTCGTCGCCTGTTTGTTCTTGATTCTCGCGGGCTTTCCGCCGGTGATCAATCTGTTGCAAAGCCTGACGCACAACTGGCAATGGCTCGTGGACGTGATCACCTCATTCAGCGTCATCACCCATTTTGACGGATTTCAAAAAGGCGTGCTCGATTCGCGCGACATCATTTTCTTCCTGTCCGTGATCGGGTTTTCATTGTTCACCACCAGCGTGATTCTGCGCACACACCGCACCAGCTAATTCGTCCCATGCAAAAGAAGTCGCTCGAAACCATTCTCTATTCGTCGGCCGGCATCATCGTGATGCTGGTCATCATCGTCGCCGTCAACGTCATTACCGGCGTCAAGCCGGTGCGCGTGGACATGACGCAGGAAAAAGCCTTCACGCTGTCGGCCGGCACCAAGGCGATTTTGAAGAAACTCGACACGCCGGTGAAAATCCGTTTTTACTGCACGCAAAGCGAGACGGCCACGCCGGAAACGGTGTATCTGAAGGATTACGCGCGCAAGGTCGAAGACCTGTTGCAGGAATACAAGCAGATCGCCGGCAAAAATCTCGTCATCGAAAAATACGATCCGCAGCCGGATTCGGACGCGGAAGACTCGGCGAAGCTCGATGGCCTTGAACCTCAATCCATCCAGAGCGGTGACCCATTCTACCTCGGCCTCGCCGTATCGTTGGCTGACGAGCGCGTGGCGCTGCCATTCCTGGATCCAACCCGCGAGAAGCTGCTCGAATACGACATCACGCGGGCGGTCGCGCGCGTGTTCACACCGGAAAAACCGACGGTCGGCGTGATGAGCGCGCTGCCGGTGTTCGGTGAAATGGGCAACCAGATGATGATGCAAATGGGCCAGGGCGGCGGCGGCACGCCAGCGTGGACGATCATCGAGCAGTTAAAGCAGGATTTCAA
Source organism: uncultured Verrucomicrobia subdivision 3 bacterium (assembly GCA_903944085.1). Classification (GTDB taxonomy): domain Bacteria; phylum Verrucomicrobiota; class Verrucomicrobiia; order Limisphaerales; family UBA11358; genus UBA11358. The sequence continues at coordinate 45,143 of CAJAQO010000187.1, read as the reverse complement.
CGTTAAGCGCATCGAGATGACGGCGGACAAAATTGATGACGACGTGAAGGTGCTGGTCGTCATCCATCCAAAAGACATTTCCGACAAGGCGCAATTTGCGATTGATCAATTCATTTTGCGCGGCGGCAAGCTGATCGCGTTTCTCGATGCGCAGTCAGCCATCGCCAGCCGGCAACGGAATCCGATGGAAGGCGGCGGACCGAGTGGCACTTCTTCCTCGCTGGAAAAATTATTACCCGCGTGGGGAATTCAGTTCGACACCGGCAAGGTCGTGGCCGATTTGAATTTCAAGATGGAGTTGCGCGGTCAAAATGGCCAGCCGACGGAAGCGCCGGCGTTTCTCGCGCTGACTTCCGAAGGCTTGAATACCAATGACATTGTAACCAGCGAACTCGGCAGCATCTGGCTGCCGATGTGCGGCGCGTTCACCGGCGAACCGGCGGCCGGTCTCAAGGAAACCGTTCTCCTCAATAGTTCCAAGGAAGCGCAATTGGTGGACGGCTTCATGGCCAGCATGGGCGGCGAAAGCATTTTGAACGGATTCAAGCCGAGCGGCGTGAATTACAAACTCGCCATCCGACTGACTGGAAAATTCAAGACTGCTTTTCCCGACGGCAAACCGGAGGACAAAACCAATGCCGGCAACACCAACAGCGTTGCCAAAACCAATGATTCGCTGAAGGAGTCGAAGGTCGAAACCTCGGTGGTGCTGTTTGGCGATTCCGATTTGCTGGCCGATGATTTTTCACTGCGTAAAATGGAAAGCCCGTTTGGCGCGATGATCACGCCGATGAACGCCAATCTGGATTTGGCGCAAAACCTGGTTGAGCAGATGGCTGGCGACAGCAATCTCATTGGCGTGCGCAGCCGCGCGACGCAGAGCCGGCCGTTCACGCTGGTGAAAAAGATGGAGGCCGAAGCCGAGGCGACCGGTCAGGCCAAGATCACGGAATTGCAGCAGAGCTTGCAGGAAACGCAGCAACGTTTGAGCGAACTACAGCAGCAAAAGAAAGACAAGGATCAGCGCTTCATCCTCTCACCCGAACAAAAGGCCGAGCTGGAAAATTTCCGCAAGAAACAGGCGGACGTCAGCAAAGAATTGAAACAGGCGCAGAAAGATTTGCGCAAGGAAGTCGTGTCGCTGGAGACGCGGCTGAAGTGGCTTAATATTCTGGCCATGCCGCTGGGCGTGACGGCGGCGGGCATCGGCATCGCAATGATCAAACGGAAAAAAACCTCGGCAAAATGAACCGGAAACAATTTCTCATCTTATTGGTGCTCGTTGTGGTGGTTGGCGCGGCGGGACTGCTGGTGCGCCAAAACAGCAGCAAATCATGGCAGAGCGCGGCGACCACCATTGGCCAGAAATTGCTGCCCAATCTGGCCGTGAACGACATCGCGCAAATTACGATCAAGTCCGGCGGGAACGAGCTGAATCTTATTCGCCGCGACAATTTGTGGCGCGTGCGCGAGCGCGGCGATTATCCGGCGAACTTTTCGCAAATCAGTGAACTGCTGATGAAACTCGCGGATTTGAAAATCGCGCAGAGCGAGGATATCGGACCGTCGCAACTCGGCCGGTTTGAATTGCTGCCACCCGGTTCCGCACCGAACACCGGCACTTCGGTTGAATTCAAAAATCAAACCGGCAAGACGCTTAATTCTCTTTTGCTCGGCAAAAAGCACCTGGCCAAGCCGGTCAAAAATCCGCAGTTCCCCGGCATGGGCGATGAAGGCTGGCCCGATGGACGCTATGTGATGACCGGCACCGGCGCCAAAACGCTCGCCGTGATTTCTGATCCGCTGGACAACGCCCAGTCCAAGCCGGAGCCTTGGCTGAACAAGGATTTTTTGAGCATCGAAAAACCGAGCGCGATTGCGGTGCGGTTTGCCGAGCCAACCAATTCCTGGAAATTGACGCGCACCTCGGAAACCAATGATTGGCAACTGGCCGACGCCAAGGCGGATGAAAAACTGGATTCGTCAAAAATTTCCAGCGTCACCAGCCCGTTCAGTTCGCCCAGCTTCAATGACGTTTCGCCGCTAAATTCGGGCAGCGCCACCAATCAAGCCGTGTTGACGGTGGAGACGTTTGACGGCTTCACTTATGTCGCGAACATCGCGCCAAAACAAAATGAAGATTATCCCGTGAACTTTTCGATCACGGCGAACCTTGCCGCTGAACGGACGGCGGCGAAGGATGAAAAGGCCGACGACAAAACGCGGCTCGACAAGGAATTCAAGGATCGCCAGAACAAGCTTGCCGAAAAATTGGCGAAAGAAAAATCGTTCACGAACTGGGTTTATCGGTTGTCCGCTTACAGCGTGGACGAGTTGATCAAGCCGAGATCACAACTGTTGGCGGAAGCAAAGACGAACGCTCCCGCTGCGTCTGAAAAATAATCGTCTTACTTCGCGGGTGCGAGGTCGGCTCCGATGGCGCGTTCCACCTTGGCGCGGGCGGCGGTGTAATCGTGCAGCGCCTGAATTTGCGTGGTGCGCGCCTGCGTGAGCGAGGTTTCGGCGTCGAGCACGTCGAGCTGCGTGCCGGTGCCGGCATCGGCGCGGGCCTTGGCTTCGCGCAGGGCTTCGTCGGCTTCCTCCTGCACTTTCGTTTGCGAATCCAAAACTTCCTTCGCCTCGAGAAAATCGGAATAGGCGGTGCGGACGGCGAGTTCAATCTGGCGCGACTGGTCGGCGAGGTCGGTCTGGGAGTGGGTGAACTGCGCGTTGGCCTGGATGACTTTGCCATGCGTCAGCAGCCCGTCAAAAATATTCCAGCTCATCTGCGCGCCGGCGTTCCAGCCGTTCAGGTTGTTGTCGAGCTCGGTGGAGAACTCGTTGTTCATCCAGTTGTAACCGGCAAAAAGCGACACCGTCGGTTTGTAACCGGACTTGGCGTTGACGATGTTGAGCTGGTTTAATTCAACTTGTTTTCGCAGCGCGACCAGTTCCGTGCGGCGCGTGAGCGCCTGCTGGATGGCGTCGGGCAGGTTCACCGCATACGGCGCGGCTTCGAGCGCGTCCGTCAAATTCAGCGGAATGTTCTCCCAGACTTCGCGCGGCAGATTGTAGCCGAGCAAATTGGCGAGATTGTTTTTGGCGATGCGATAATCATTTTTCGCGCGGATCAGATTCGGCCGTTCGTTGGCCACGGCCACTTCGGCGCGCAGCACGTTGAATTTGGGCACCGTGCCGGCGTCCAAGCGGTGCTGCTGGTCTTCCAGCTCCTTTTGCAGCAGGACGACCGAGGCTTCGTGAACGGTGATTTGCTGGGCGGCGAGCAGCGTGTCGTAATAGGCCAGCCGCACGGCGAGCAGCGTGTCGGCCACGGTAGTTTGATATTGCGCGACAGCCTGCTGTTTGGTGGCGTCGGCCGCCTGGATGGCGGCGCGCAGTTTGCCACCCTCGTAAATGGCCTGGACAATCTGGATGCCGGCGTTCCAACTCTGGTGCGGCACCTCGGCACCGGGGAAATTCTGCACCAGCGTTAGCTCCTCGTCCGCATATTGGCCGCTGGCCTTCACCTGCGGCAACGCCACCGCGCGCGTCTGCACCACGATGCCGTGCGACGCCTCAAGGTCATTCTGCGCCTTCAAAATGGTGGCGTTTTGCAGGAGCGCGGTGTTCAGCGCGTCGGCCAGCGACAAGGGCCGCGTCAGCCACGCTGCCGTGTTGGTGTCCGCCGCAAGCGCGGCCAAAGTGAAACCGAGAAACAGCGTCAGCAGGGTCAATTTTTTCATAACAGCGCGGACATCCTACCATTCGGTAGGTTAAAAGTCGAACAATCGTTTCGCTCGTAAATTGGCGCCGGCGTGTTAGCCTTGCGGCACGTGCGCATGAAAAACTTTTTGAACGCCGTCCTCGTCGGATTTACCGTCGCGCTGCTGGCCGGCTGCGGGAAAAATACCTCCGGCGGTTTTCAGGGCTACATCGAAGGCGAATACATTTATATCGCCTCGCCGCTCGGCGGCGCGCTCACGAATCTCGCCGTGGCGCGGGGCGATTCCGTCAAGGCTGGGCAACGGCTGTTTGAACTCGAGCGGCAGTCCGAAGCCGCCGCGCTGGCGCAGTCGGAAAAAAATCTCGCGCAGGCCCAGGCGCAACTTGCGGATTTGCAAAAAGGGCAGCGCCCGACGGAAATCGCCTCGCTCGAAGCGCAGTTGGACCGGGCGCAGGCCAATTTGAAATTGTCCGCCGCGCAGTTGGCCCGCCGGGAAAAGCTCGACGCCACCGACGTCGTTTCCAAGGAAGAACTGGATCAGGCCCGCGCGCAAAGCGACGCCAATCAGGCGCAGGTCACCCAGCTTGCGGCGGATTTGGCGACCGCAAAATTGGGCGGACGCGACGACGCCATCCGCGCCGCGCAAGCCGCCGTCGAAGCGCAGCGCGCCGCGCTCGAAAAGGCGCAATGGTCATTTGACCAGAAGCAGCAATTCGCGCCGGCGGACGCGGCGGTGCATGACACGCTTTATCGGCCGGGCGAATTTGTGGCGGCGGGAAATCCCGTCGTCGTTTTGCTGCCGCCGGAAAATTTGAAAGTGCGGTTCTTCGTGCCGCAGGAAAAGCTGGCGCAGATCAAAACCGGCACCACCGTTTCCGTGTTGGCCGACGGCGCGGCGCGGGCGGTGAGCGCCACAGTGAATTACATTTCCACGCAGGCCGAATACACGCCGCCGGTGATTTTCAGCCGCGAGACGCGCGCGAATCTGGTGTTCATGATCGAGGCGAAATTTTCCCCGGCGGACGCGACGGAACTGCGGCCGGGGCAGCCGGTGGATGTGAATCTAAACGCAAAGTGAAAGCGGATATTAAATCTAAAAAGTTTCGCAGAATAAGATATTTGGTGTTTCTGCCGTTTTTTTTGCCTTTCCAGTTTCTTTGGAGTTACATAGCCGTCATCTGGGCGTTCGGATTAAAACCTTATCCGTTGGCACTTAAAGAATTTGGAATTCGCGTGGTTTCTCTCGAAGATGATGGGACTTGGGCTAATCATATCAAGGTTTACACTGCGTTAGAGATGTTAAATCGGCATGATCGAGAAAAGTTGGAACTGGTAAAAAAGCACTTCCGAATAATTTTCATTGTGTCGAAGAAGTATCAGGATTTGTTTTTTAATTTGGGGGCCGGTGTATGCATCGTAAACCTTCAAAGAATTTTTGCTGAAAGGCCGCCTGGGCAACGTCTGCTCACCATCATCTGGGGTTTGGTTTATGAGGCTTCGCACATTAAATTCGCGGGGAAGTTCGGCGTTTACTTGCACACGAGCGAAGCAGTCAAAAGCCTGTGTAAAGAAGAGAGCCGGCGAACCATGCAAAAATTAAAAGATGCGCTTCCCGAATGAACGCTTCTGACTTCGCCATAGATGTGCGCGGCGTCACGAAAAAATTCGGCGCGCGCACGGTCGTCAACGACATCGCCATGCAGGTGCGGCCCGGCGAGATTTACGGCTTCCTCGGCCCCAACGGCAGCGGCAAGACCACCTTTCTGCGGATGCTTTGCGGCCTGCTCACGCCCGATGGCGGCAGCGGCCAGTGCCTTGGCCTCGATTTCCGACGCGAATCCGGCGAGATCAAAAAGCGCGTCGGCTACATGACGCAGAAATTTTCGTTCTACGAAGATTTGACCATCGAGGAAAATCTGGATTTCATCGCGCGGCTTTACAGCATGACGGAGCGGAAAGCCGCCGTGCAAAAAAGTTTGGAACGGCTGGGCATGGTCGAGCGGCGCAAACAGCTTGCGGGCACTTTGTCCGGCGGCTGGAAACAGCGGCTGGCGCTGGCGGCATGCCTGATTCACGAGCCGCAATTGCTGCTGCTGGACGAACCGACGGCGGGCGTGGATCCGAAAGCGCGCCGCGATTTTTGGGAGGAGATTCACAAGCTGGCGGCGGACGGTTTGACGGTGCTGATCACGACGCATTACATGGACGAGGCGTCGCGGTGTCATCGGCTGGCTTATATCGCCTACGGCAATCTGCTCGCCAGCGGCACCGTCGAGGAAGTCGTCAAAGCGGGCGGGCTGACGACGTGGGAAATTTCTGGCGAAAATTTATTTGCCCTCGCGGATAAAATTCGCGGGCTGCCGGGCGTGGAACAAGTAGTGGCGTTTGGCACGACGCTGCATGTCAGCGGGCGCGATGCGGAAAAATTGCGCGCGAGCGTCACGCCGTTTCAAACGAACGCGCATCGCTGGGAGAAAATTGAATCAGGTCTGGAAGATGTGTTCATCAGCCTGATGGAAACCTCGAAGGACAATTTCTCATGAGTTTCAGCTTCCAGCGTTTTTGGGCCATCGTCGTGAAGGAGTTCATCCAGATGCGGCGCGACCGGCTGACGTTTGGCATGATGGTCGGCATCCCGATGATCCAGCTCATCCTGTTCGGCTACGCCATTAACTCGAATCCCAAACATCTGCCCACGGCAATTTATGCGGCGGACAACAGCCCGTTTTCGCGCACGCTGATGTGGGGCTTGCGCAACAGCAGCTATTTCGACCTGACGCGCGAGGCGCACAGCGCGGCGGACATTCGGAAAATGCTCGCGCAAGGCGAAGTGCAATTTGCCGTGACCGTGCCGGTGGATTTTTCTCGGAAATTATTGCGCGGCGAAAAACCTGATTTGCTGCTCGAAGCCGATGCGACTGATCCGTCAGCCGTAGGCTTTGCGATGGCGGCGGTGAACCAACTTGCCACCACCGTCATCAACCGCGATCTCATCGGGCCGCTGACGAAATTGCAAGCCTCCGCGCCGCCGTTCAACCTTGTCACGCACCAGCATTACAATCCCGAAAGCATCAGCCAATACAACATCGTGCCCGGCCTGATGGGCGTGATGCTGACGATGACGATGATCATCATCACCGGCTTGGCTATCACGCGCGAGCGCGAGCGCGGCACAATGGAAAATTTGCTCTCCACGCCGGCGCATCCGGGCGAAGTCATCGTCGGCAAAATCGTGCCTTACATCATGGTCGGCTATGTGCAGGTGGCGCTGGTGCTGCTGGCGGCGAAATTTTTGTTCGACGTGCCGTTCATCGGCAGCGTGCCGCTGCTCGTCGTGCTGACGTTTTTATTCATCGTGGCAAATCTCGCGGTGGGCATCACGTTTTCGACCATCGCGAAAAACCAGTTGCAGGCGGTGCAGATGGCGTTCTTCTTTTTTCTGCCGTCGCTGCTGCTGTCCGGCTATATGTTTCCGTTTCGCGGAATGCCCGGCTGGGCGCAAGACGTGGGCGAATGTTTGCCACTGACGCATTTTCTCCGCGTGGTGCGCGGCATTTTGTTGAAAGGAAACGGCTTGGCGGAATGTGCGCCGGACTTATGGCCGATTGCGCTGTTCGTGGCGGTGATGCTGTTCATCGGCATCAAGCGCTACCGGCAGACACTGGATTGATAAACGCGTATTCGGCGAAAATTCGCGCCGCGTTCAATGGCCCAGCAGCCGGTCGAGGAAGTGTTGGGAAAACCGCAGATACCAGGCCACCAATTCGGGGCCGGCAAAAATCCAGATGGTCGCCGCCGCCGCGAGAAACGGCCCGAAATACAGCCGGCCCGACCATTTCTGTTTGTGCAGCGCCACCATGACGCCGCCGTAGGCCGCGCCAATCATCGCGGCGACGACGAGCGAAAAAATGGTGGCTTCCCAGCCCAGAAATGCGCCGATGGCCGCCATGAATTTCACGTCGCCCAAACCCATCGCCTCGCGCGGCAGCACGATTTCGGAGCAGACGGCCTCGAGATGCGGCACGGTTTCGGGATCGATTTCCTCGTCGTCAATCCGCAGCCGCGCCGGCGAGAGCCGCACGGTGGCGTTCGCGTAGCTGCGGTCCACGAGTTCCACCGTGCGCGCGTGAAAGACAATCGTGTCCGATTGGCGGTAAAAAATTTCGTCGTAGGAAATCTCCTGGTCCGGCAGGCACAGCGCGGTTTCCGAAAAAATAATTTTGGTTTCCAGCGGCAGCTTCATTTTCTGCCGGCCAAACAACAGTTTTCCGCCGCGCAACGTGCCATAGACAATGCCCGCGCCGGCGGCGATGCCGAGGGCGCTTTGCACCATGCCCTGGCCGTTGGAAGCAACGTGGTGCAGGGACGGCAGCAAAAAGGAAATGACGAAGCCCGCCACCGCACCGCCCAGCGTGATTTCGTCGGGGATGATGAGATGTTCGAAGTCAATGAACGTCGCCACGATGAGGCCGGCGAGAAAAAGTGAATACACCAGCGCCAGCGCGGGCGAGTGCGCGCCGAACACCAGCCAGCAGGCCAGGAACGTCAGGCCGGTCAGCAGTTCCACAATGAAATAGCGCGGGGAAATCGGCGCGCCGCAATTTTTGCAGCGGCCGTGCAGCGAGAGCCACGTCAGCAGCGGGATGTTGAGGTAAAACGGAATCGAGTATTTGCAGTGCGGACAATGCGACGGCGGCGAGACCACGCTCAAATCCAGCGGCATCCGGTAAATGCACACGTTCAAAAAACTGCCGACGATGCAGCCAAACGCAAAAAACGTGAGCGACCAGAAATGAAACGGCACCGCTTCCCAGTAGGTTGGATTGAAAATCGTATGCAGCATGAAAATTAAGTCCAAAGTCCAATGTCCAATGTCCAATGTCCCAAGACGCGCAGTCGGTCAGACTTTGGACTTTGGACTTTGGGCGTTGGACTGTTATTTAGACTATTTGTGCCCATAAACATTTTGTTCCAGCGCTTGGCGCATCACGTCGCGCGGCGCGGGCTGGCCGGTCCAGATTTCAAACGCCTTCGCGCCTTGGTGCAGCAACATGCCGAGGCCATTCGCCGTGCGGCAGCCGGCGGCTTTGGCGCTTTTCAGCAGCGCGGTTTCCGCCGGCCGGTAAATCATGTCATAAACGGCGTGCGCCTGGTTCACGGAAAAGCGCGCTTCGTCCAGCGGCGAGGCGTCGTCGTGTTTGAGGCCCAGCGACGTCGCGTTCAAAATTAAATCCACGCCCGCCTTGGGATAGCCCACGGTGACGCTCACGGATCGAAATTGTTTTTTGATTTCACCGGCGATCTCTTCAGCCTTGCTGGGCGTGCGATTAACAAGAAATAGTTCGGCGACTTTTTCCGACGCCAGTTTCAACGCCGCCGTGCGCCCGGCGCCGCCCGCGCCCAGCAGCAGGACTTTGGCGCCGCGCAGTTCCAGTTGCAAATCCTCGCGCAACGACTGCGTGATGGCGTCCGCGTCGGTGTTGTAACCCACCGCGCCGGCCGCCTGAAAATGAACCGTGTTCACCGCGCCCCATTTTTCCGCGGATTCGTCCAGCGCGTCCATCATGTCCACCGCGAGCAATTTGTGCGGCACCGTCAAATTCAGTCCGGCAAAACCCATCGCCTGCGCGCCGGCGATGGCCGCGCGGAGATTTTTCGGATCCACCTCGAACGCGAGATAGCGCCAGTTCAAGCCGAGCGCGGCGAACGCGGCGTTGTGCATCGCCGGCGACGCGGAATGCGCGATAGGCAAGCCATAGACCGCGCAGAGGCGCGTCGCGGCATTGATGGCAAGTTGAACCGGTTGTGGCACGCGCCATTTATATTCGGCCCCGCCGCGAGTTCAAAGCGCAAAGTCCGTTTCCCGCGCGGACTTTGTTTGCGTTGCCACCGCGGTGGACTAAAATATCCGCATGAAAATTCCCTGCCTGCTGCTGGCCTTGGCCGTGACGCTGCCCATTTTCGCGGCGGATGATTATCAGCCCGGTCCTGATTCCAAGCCGCAGCCCGGCGTGCCGAAAGGCGACGTGCTGAAATTCACTTTGGAGAACTCCAAATTTTTTCCCGGCACCCGCCACGATTACTGGGTTTACATTCCGCAACAATACACGCCGGCCAAACCGGCTTGCGTTTATGTCGGTCAGGACGGCGTGGGCCTGAACGCGCCGGTGGTGTTTGACAACCTCATCGCCAAAAAGGAAATGCCCGTGACCATTGGCATCTTCGTGCGGCCCGGCGTGGTGCCCGCCGCCGACACCAATGCCGCGCTCGACCGCTTCAATCGCAGCTACGAATACGACGGCCTGGGCGACAATTACGCGCGGTTCCTGCTTGAAGAAATTTTACCAGCCGTCGAGAAAATTACGTTGCCGGATGGCCGCGCCGTTCATTTGTCGCACGACGGCAACGACCGCGCCATCGGCGGACAGAGCAGCGGCGGCATTTGCGCGTTCACCGTGGCGTGGGAGCGGCCGCAGGAATTCAGCCGCGTATTCAGCGCCATCGGCACGTTTGTGGATTTGCGCGGCGGCGGGCGTTATCCGAGCCTCATCCGCAAGTTCGAGCCCAAGCCCATCCGCGTGTTTCTCCAGGATGGCACGAACGACCTTAACATCTACGGCGGCGACTGGTGGATGGCAAATCAGACGATGGCCCGCGCGCTCGCGTTTGCCGGCTACGAGGTGAATCACTTCTGGGGCGAAGGCGGCCACAATGGCAAAAACGCCACGGCCATTTTTCCCGACGCCCTGCGCTGGTTGTGGCAAGACTGGCCGCAGCCGGTCAAAGTCGGTCAAACGCAAAATCCCACGCTCGCGAGTATTTTAATTCCCGGCGAAGGCTGGCAATTGGTCGGCAGCGGCTACAAATTCACCGAAGGCCCGGCGGCCAACGCGCGCGGCGAAGTTTTTTTCAATGACATTCCCAACAGCAAGACTTTCAAGGTCGGACTTGACGGAAACATTTCCGCATTCCTTGCCGATTCAAAAAGCGCGAACGGCCAGGCGTTCGGCCCGGACGGAAAACTTTACGCCAATGCCAATCGCGATGCGCAAATTCTCGCTTACGACGCAGATGGCAAGGCTGCGGTCATCGCCGAAGGCATTCCCGGCAACGATCTCGCGATCGCGCACAACGGGAATATTTACATCACCGACCCGCCGCCCGACACCACGAACGCGCCGAGCAAAGTCTGGCTCGTCAAACCGTCCGGCGAAAAACAGATCGTGGATCGCGGCTTGAAATATGCCAACGGCGTGACGCTCTCGCCCGACCAATCGCTGCTGTATGTGGACGACTCGCATACGCACTGGATTTACAGCTACGTCATCCAGCCCGACGGCACGCTGGCGGACAAGCAGCGCTATTACTGGCTGCACGAACGCGACGCGGATGATGACACCGGCGCGGACGGGATGCGCTGCGACCGCGACGGCCGGCTTTACGTCGCCACGCGGATGGGCATTCAAGTCTGCGACCAGGCCGGCCGCGTGCAATGTATTTTGCCCACGCCCAACAGCCGCGTGGCCAACCTGTGTTTTGGCGGGGAAAAGTTCGACACGCTCTTCGCCACCTGCGGCGACAAGGTTTTCAAACGCAAGCTCAACGTCACCGGCGCGAACGCCTGGGCCGAACCCAACAAACCCGCCGCCCCGAGGTTGTAATTGCATGACGGTTGAAATTTGGCCCGCTTCACCGCGCGCGAAAGTTAGAAATTTTTCTCATGATCCATAAATTCATTTCTCAGTTCATGGCACTAGCCGCGACGGCAGTCATCGCGACGGCACAGGAACCGGTCATCACCGTGCAGGCGGACCAGGTGCTGCACACCAATTCTCCCTATTTGACCGGCGCGTGCCTCGAGGACGTGAACCATGAAATCTATGGCGGCCTTGACAGCCAGATGATTTTTGGCGAGAGCTTCGCGGAGCCGGCGGGGCAACTGCCTTTGAAAGGATTCACGGCATACGATGGCCGTTGGACGCTGGGCGAGGACGATAGCCTCCAAGGAGTTGGCGATGGCGGTTCGAAAATCATCCGGGATGGTCCGGCAATTTCCGAAGGCGAGGTCAGCGCGGATGTGAAGTTGACGGAAACCACCGGGGGCAACGGAGGTTTAATTTTCAAGGTCAAAGATGCTGGCAACGGAGCGGATGCTTTCACCGGCTACGAAGTGTCGCTCGAGCGACCGGGTTTTCTTGTGCTTGGACGGCATCGCCAGAATTGGGAACCGATTCGCCGCATGCCTTGCGATGTGCCGGTGAATGAATGGATTACTTTGACCGTTCGATTGAAAGCAAAATCGTTTGAGGTGCTGGTGAATGGCAAAAGCATGACGCAATTTGAAGACCATGAGCATCCGCTTGAATCCGGTGCCGTGGGGTTGCGGATCTGGCAGCACAAAGTTTTGTTCCGCAATCTCTCCATCAAAGCAAAATTGTCGCCGCCGCCCATTGCGTTTGCGTATGACACGGAGAGCAATCCCGCCGATTTTGTGAGCGGCATGTGGCGTCCGATCCGGCAGGGTGAGGTTAAAGGAAGTTTTTCCCTCGAATCGCAAGGCGCGTTTTCCGGCCAGCAAAGCCAGCAAATGACTTTTGCCAGCGGTTCAGGCGTCATCGGGATCGAGAACCAAAGTCTGAATCGTTGGGGAATGAACTTTATAAAAGGCAAAGAATACGAAGGCTATCTCTGGGCCCGCGCTAACTCGGCTGCGGAAATATTCGTCGCGTTGGAGAGCAAAGATGGTTCCTCCGTGCTTGCCGAAAAAGCGTTGAAACTCAAAGCGGGCGATTGGCAGCGGCTCGGTTTCAAGCTGAGTCCCCACGCGACAGACAAAGCCGGGCGATTTGCCATCAAGCTCAAGCAAGCCGGATCGGTTACTTTGGGTTACGCTTTTCTGCAACCCGGTTCTTGGGGGCGTTTCAAAAATCTGCCGGTGCGCCAGGATGTGGCTGAAGCTCTGATCAATCAAGGTGTGACCATCCTGCGCTACGGTGGCAGCATGGTCAACAATTCGGAATATCGCTGGAAGAAAATGATCGGGCCGCGCGCGCAACGGCCACCCTATGAAGGTCACTGGTATCCCTATGCTTCGGACGGCTGGGGCATTTTTGATTTTCTGAACTTCTGCGAAGCGGCGGGCTTTCTCGGAATTCCCGACCTCGATATCAACGAGTCGCCGCAGGACATGGGTGATTTCATGGATTATCTCACCGCCGCGCCCGGCACCAAGTGGGGCGCGCGGCGCGCGGCTGACGGCCATCCGGCGCCGTATCGGTTGAAATACCTCGAGCTGGGCAATGAAGAACGGGTGGATGATAACTACTTTGAAAAATTCCAAGCCCAGGCCGAGGTGATTTGGGCGAAAGATCCGGCCATCATTTTAATCGTCGGCGATTTTGCGTATCACAAAATTATTACGGAGCCGTTCAATTTTTCCGGCGCCGACAGCGGCATTACCACGCTCGCAGCCCAGAAGAAAATTCTGGACCTGGCCAAACAACACGCTCGCGAAGTGTGGTTTGACGTGCATGTCGGCACCGATGGACCGCGCCCGGACAGCAGCTTGCCGGCAATGTTCTCCTATATTGACGCGATGGATAAAATTGCCGATGGCGCGAAGCACAAAGTTCTCGTGTTCGAGTTGAACGCCAACAACGCTTCACAACGCCGTGCCCTGGCCAATGCACTTGCGCTCAATGCCATTCAGCGTGACGGTCGCCTGCCGATCACTTGTTCCGCGAATTGCCTCCAGCCCGACGGCCAGAATGACAACGGCTGGAATCAGGGATTGCTATTCCTGAATCCTTCGCAAGTTTGGCTCCAACCACCGGGCTATGTGACGCAAATGATGGCGCGGGATTACCAGCCGCTCGTGGTAAAATGCGAATGCCCGGATCGCGACATTGATGTGACCGCGACGAAGAGCGAAGACGGCCGAACGCTGGCGTTGCAAGTGCTTAACCTCGGCGACAAAACGGTCACACTGCCGCTGAAAATTTCCGGTTTTATGCCAACCCGACCAAAGATGCAAGCGCTGACGCTGGCGGGACCGCTGGCGGCGATTAACCGGGCGGACAACCCCGGCTGCGTCAAGCCCGTGACGACCGAATGGAAAAGCGGTTTGAAAGATGGTGAAATAACCGTGACGCTTCCTGCCTATTCGTTCACGGTGATCCGGCTCTGAACTGATTTCTTAAACAGTTTACAGGCGTTAACGAATCACTCTGATTCGTTTATCAAAAACCAATTTGCCGAACTTGACGCGCACAACCTCCAAACCCATATCCGGCTGGCGCGGACTGACGCCCATTGGTTGGCTACCCCGCGCGGATTTGCATCAAGACCATCGGGGGCAATACGTCGCCGCTTTCCGACTGGGAGACAGGTCTCCCAGTTCCAAAGCGCGGACCTGTCCGCGCCGTCCAAAGCCGGCGGGTTTGGGGTAAAAAAATTCCCCGGTCAGGGTGCGAACCTTTCGCACGCTGGCTTGCCAAAAGACTTCCGACTGATCCCCGGTTCCGCATGGAGTGCGGCAGCAACTTTTCTAAAAACAGCGGCGGGCGTCAAAAAGTAATTTGCACCGATTTTACGGTTGCGATTTTTACGAGGCGAAATTTGTTCCGGGATTATTCTTTCACATCGTCAGCGCCGCGTCCCAATCCTTCCACACCGGCTCGTAGCCAAGCTGGCGGATCAATTCTGCGACTTCCTGCGGCGGGCGTTCATCGCCGACGTTGAACTGCCCGGTGGCGTTCGTCGGATGATTCGTCTGCGGTGCCCATTCGCTGGCGCCGGACACGAGTTCCTTGATGATGCCGCGCTCGGTGTGATGGATGCGTTCCTTGCCCGCGCCGGTGTAGCCGCCCGGCTCGGTGCGCGCGCCAGCGCTCATCATCGTCACGCCGAGCGGAATCAAACCGTTGCGCAACTTCGGCGTCTCGCGCGTCGAAAGCACGATGCCGACATCGGGAAACATCAGGCGAATGGCGCAAATCAGTTGTGCCAGTTCGCGGTCGCTGATGTGCGTGAGCGGTTCGAACTCGCCGGCGCAGGGCCGCATCCGCACGGTGGAAATCGTCAGCGCCGCTTTCCAGCAGTTGCGCAAAAGATAATCCGCGTGCGCCGCCGCGCTCAACGCTTCCCAGCGCCAGTCGGCGAGACCGTAAAGCGGGCTGATGCCGAGCCGACGAAAGCCGGCGGCGTAGGCGCGCTCGGGCGTTTCCAGCCGCCAGTCGAAATTCCGTTTCGGCCCGGCGGTGTGCAAGTCCGCATAAACTTTGCGGTCGTAAGTTTCCTGATAAACCACCAACCCGTCCGCGCCGGCGGCGACGAGCGGACGATATTCCTCGATTTCCATCGGCCCGACTTCGAGCGAAATGCTCGGCCAGTCGGGATGCAGCGCGGCGATGCAGTCGCGCATATAGCCGTTGGAAACAAATTTCGGATGTTCGCCCGCCACGAGCAAAATGTTGCGGAAGCCCTGCGCCTTGAGCGCCTGCGCTTCCTGCCGCATTTCGTCAAGCGAGAGCGTCACGCGCAGAATCGGGTTGTCGCGCGAGAAGCCGCAGTAGGAGCAGTTGTTGATGCACTCGTTGGAAAGGTAGAGCGGCGCGAACAGCCGGATGGTTTTGCCGAAGCGCTGCTGCGTCATCAAATGCGCGCGCTGGCCCATCGCTTCCAGATTTTCCGCAGCCGCCGGCGAAATGAGCGCGGCGAAATCGGCGAGATTGATTTTGGTTTTGCCGGCGGCCTCGCGCGCAGCGGCGGTGCTGGTGCCGAGCGATTGCTTGACGAGCGCAGCCAGCGGCAACGAATTGAATTCAGAGACAAAACTCACGAATACACATTACCAAATTTTTGCGCGAAGTCGAGCGAGGGCGATTCACGCCTCGCGCTTTTTCCAAACGTAGCGGAACATGATCACGCGCAGTGCGGCGGCGAGCGGGATGGCCAGGATGCCGCCGAGGATGCCGCCGAGCAAAGTGGTTCCCGCCATCACCGCGATGATGATGGCCAACGGCGGCAGCCCGACGCGGTTGCCCATGATCTTGGGTGAGATGACCAGGCCTTCGAGCGTTTGCACCACGGCGACGACCGCGAGCACTAGCGCCGGATGCTGCCAGTCACCGTATTGCACGAAGGCCAGCGTGAGCGCCGTGATGCCAATCACCAGCGCGCCCAGAAACGGGATCATCGTCAGCAGCACCGCCGCGAAGCCGAGCAGAAAGGCGTAGTTCACGCCGACGGCCAGAAAGCCGACCGTGTAAAGCACCGCATCGCAAATCGCCACCAGCACCTGCCCGCGAAAATAGGCGACGAGATATTGCCGGATGGATTCGAGGACAAACACCAGTTCCTCTTTCGCGCGCGAATCCCGCAACGGCAGATATTCCCGCCAATGACTTTCAATGCCGCGCTTCTGCAGCAGAAAATGAAACGCGTAAACCGGTATCAGCGCCAGCCCGGCCAGCAGCCCGAAGCCGGACGCGACTTGCACGATGCGGCTGAGGAGCCAGGAACTCATCTCCGGCAGGCTGCCGGTGAGCCAGGTCGTGGCCGAGGCCAGCGCGGGATTGTTCGGATTGCCAGCGGCGTTCGCAGTCGGCGGCGTTTGCGGCGGCGGCAGGAAGTGGCGGAGAAATTCCGGCGGCTGCGCGAGAAAGGCGTTGATGTGCGATTGCAGACGCTGGGCGTATTCGGGAACATTGGACGCCAATTCTTCCGTTTCCAACACGACTTGCGGAATGACGCTCGCCAGCACGCCCAGCACGAGCGCAAAAGCCATGACGAAAACCAGCAGGATCGCCCGCGACCGGGGAATTTTTTTGCCTTCCAAGTAGTCCACCACCGGCGACAACAGGCACGCCACGACCGCCGCCACCGCCAGCGGCCACAGCACCGGGCTTAACAAGTTCAGCACGCGACCGAGTCCCCAAATCGCCGCCACGATGAGCGCGATGACCGTGGCCATCGCCAGTCCGGTCAACGCGAACCACATGATGCGCGCCTGTTTTTGGGTGGGTGGTGTCATTGGTTTCGGTTGGTTCTGGTTTTTGGCCGGCACCGTCGGGCTACCTTCGCAATTTCGGCTGGCGATTGAAATTCTTTTTGGCTTTTATCTTTCGCGGTTTGGCTTGGCAACTGGAGCTGACATCTTTCCGCTCCTTTGAATACACCCGTGCGCCCCCAAAATTCAAATCCGAAATGTCCCGGTTGCCCGTCGCCCGGCCGCTGATGGCGGCGCGGTGCCAGCGGATGCCTTCGCTCGCCGGCTTTTTTTCAGCAGGACGATGTTGGACAGCCGGCGGATTTTGTGTATCGTGCGCCGCGAGGAAACAATGACCAAAGACAAGCTGAACACCGGCCAGAAAGCCCTCCAGATCAACCTCGACGCCAAGAAATACGGCACCTTTGCCGAAATTGGCGCCGGCCAGGAAGTTGCCCGCTGGTTTTTCCACGTCGGCAAGGCCTCCGGCACCGTGGCCAAAACCATTTCCGCGTATGACATGGCCGTGAGCGACGCCATTTACGGCCCGGCCGAACGCTATGTCAGCCGCAAACGTCTCCAGTCCATGCTCGACCTGGAATTTGACCTGCTGCTGCAACGCCTCGACAAGACGCGCGGCGACAAGTCCACCTTCTTCGCGTTTGCGAACACTGTCACCACCAAGCACATTGCCAAGACCGGCGAGGAGGGCGGCCACGGCTGGCTCGGCATCAAGTTCCAGACGCTCCCGCGCAACGCCCCGTCCACCATCATCATCCATGTGCGCTTGCTGGACACCGAGACGATGCGCCAGCAGGAGACCGTCGGCATCATCGGCGTGAATCTGATTCACGCGGCCTTCTACCAGCACATCGAGCCGGAGCGTCTCATCGGCGCGCTCATGGACGGCCTGACCAGCCTGCGCGTGGAGGTGGACATGATCAAATTCACCGGCCCGGCGTTTGCCAGCGTGGACAACCGGCTCATGGCGCTGCAGCTCGTGCAGCAATGGCTCACCGAAGCCGCCATGTTCACCGCCGATGGCGAGAGCGTGATTCCCAGCGAACTCCTCTACAAAAAGCCCGTGCTGCTCGAACGCGGCAGCTTTCGCCCGTTGACCAACCCGATGCTCGACATGATGGATCGCGCGCAAGAAATGTTCCTCCAAGAACCCGCATTGCAAGGCGAAGCGCCCGTGGCCATGTTTGAAATGACCCTGCGCCAGTTGCAAGTGGGCGACGCCATTGATCATCGCGACTTCCTCGACCGCGTGGACACGCTCGGCGCGCTGGGCAAGCCCGTGTTAATTTCCAATTTTCTTCGCTACCACCGGCTCGTGACCTACCTCTCGCGCCACACGCAGAAGCCCATCGGCCTGCCCATCGGCCTCGTGCGGTTGCGCGACGTGATGGATGAGAAATTTTACACCGACCTGCCCGGCGGGCTCATGGAATCCCTCGGCCAGCTCTTCAAGAACGGCGCGAAGCTTTACGTCTATCCCTCGCTGGACAAGAAGACCGGCAAGCTGTTCACCGTGGAAAACCTCGACGTGGCCCCGCACCTGCGGCATCTCTACGCGCACCTCGTCGAAAACAAGTTCATCGAGAACATCACCCACTTCAACGCCGCCAGCCTCAAGATTTATTCCGGCGAAGTGCTGGCCAAAATCCATGCCGGCGACGAAGCGCTCGCGCAGCTCATCCCGCCGCAAATCTTCGAGGTCATCAAGGCCAAGCAACTCTTCGGCTGGGGGCAAAAAAACATCGTTTCCCAAAGTCCGGTGCCGTGCTAGGTTTGGGCCATGACAAAGTTCGCGCAAGTTCTCGACTCCGCCGATGACTTGGCCATCGAAGATCAGGAATCGCTCGTCGAGGTTCTTCAGCGTCGGCTCGCGGAACATCGCCGGGCCGAACTGGTCGCAGCCGTCAAGTCCGCGCGGCGTGAATTCAAGACCGGTCGTCTCCGTCCGGCCACCCCGGCGCAAATCGTCAAACGCCTTTTTGCTTGAAACGGCCGCTTCTGCCCTCGGCGGCGTTCCTTCACGCTGGCCGCCGGCATGCCCGCAAGCAGCCGCAACTGGCGGCGGAACTTCAAGCCAGGCTCACCTTGCTGGCCGAAGATGCTTTTCATCCGCAACGCAAGACCCACAAGCTCAAGGGCCGGCTCGCTGGCTCATAGGCGAGCAGTGCCGGATACGATTTGCGCATCGTCTTTCAGTTTGTTCGCCATCAAGGACAGGAAGCCATCCTGCTCGCAAGCATCGGCACGCACGACGAAGGCTATTGACTTGAAACGTCGCCGGACAAGGGGGTGGCACGGCGCTAAAAAGACAGCGCTAAATGGAACGGGGAACATTGGAAATTGTTCAATGATACCTTTGGCCGCTACCTTGCGCAGCCTATGCCTGAACGAGACCAATTCAACTTGCAAATAAAGGAAGTCCTGAAGCCAGTTCTTGTCGCGGATGGCTTTCGGGCATCAGGCACCACCTGCCGACGCACGATGGGCGAGGTGATTCATGTTATCCATGTGCCAGGTTCTATTCATGGTGGCCAATGGCGTGTGCCTCGGCATCCATCTCACGTCTGGCGTGCGCTCGCCTTATGTCGGATTGCTGCGCATTTAGGTCGCACTTCAGAGGCTAGACAATTTGCCGAAACTGGAATTGCATCCGTTGGTCCGGCAGTGGGTTTGAAAATTAAATTCCGCAAGATACTCGCTGCTTTGGGTTAGTTCACCACTTCGTATCCAGCTTGATGATGCAATGGCCGAGGTCCAGCCGCAGGCAGCCCGGCTCCGGTTGCAAGTGGGGCGATAATTTGTAAAGCCGGCCGTAGCCCACCGTCACCACGCCCGCCTTTTTGAGCACCAACATGTGCTTGGAGGCACTCGCTGCCGGGCAACCCGCCCGCAGGGCCAGCTCTTTCACGGGCAATGCCTCGCCTTTGGCGAGTTCGCGCAGGATGCGCCAGCGGGCGATCCCATTGAGCACGCGGCTCAAGTGCTTGACCTTCATCATTTCCGGAACCGGTGCCGCACTGGACGGATTGGGCGACGCGCCGGTCGGATTCGAGGCGGTTTCGGGCGCATGGGCGATCGAAGCAGACGCATTCATGTCCGATGTTTTCGCATCGCCGCCGCATTTGGTCAAGCATTTTAAGACAAATATGCCATAACAGGAGAATATGTTAATATTTGACGAGAACAATTTCATATTAACAAAGAACAATCTTATCTTTCTTAAGAAAAAAATAGTAGCTGCCAAGAACTGTATAGGCTTTACGCAGAAAATAAATATGTAAACCAAGAATATATGGCTATTAACAAAGAACAACCATATATGCACAAAGAAAAAAATGGATTAAAAAATGTTTCATTAACACCAAATAACGCTTCGTAAATAGACTAAACTGCCAAGTTGACACGACTTTATGTTAAATAAATGAAAATTGTTGATTCCAAAACCACAATTACCGTTTAGAAATGAAAAGCCGCTGCGATAAAGCCACCCATTGATTTTGCGCAAGCCCCGTTGGCTTTGGCCGCACTGCATCCAACCCGTCGCCAAGCAGGGCATCAGGCGAAGGAAGCATCCGCGCGCCGGCAACCCTCCCGCTCACGAGTCCCGCTCACATCAGGGCGCGCGATTTCAGCCTGACTTTCAGCGCGTAACGGCGGTCAAAGCGGCGCAGTTGCATCCGCGCACCGAACGCGCAGGAGAGATTTTTGGCGTTCAATACGTCCGCCGTTTTGCCATCGGCCAGCACGCGACCGCTTTGCAGCATCAGCACATGCGAAAACACGGGCATGATTTCCTCGACGTGATGCGTCACCAAAATCAGCGTCGGCGCATCTTTGTTTTGGCCGAGCCGCTGGAGGAATTGCAGAAAATGTTCACGCGCGGCGGGGTCCAGCCCGGCGCAAGGCTCGTCCAAAATCAAAACGCGCGGCTTGGCCATCAGCGCGCGGCCAATCAGCACGCGCTGGCGTTCGCCTTGCGACAGCACGCGCCACGGCCGCTCTGCCAGATGGCCGCACTCGACCTGCCGCAGCAGTTTCAGCGCCCCGGCTTTTTCAGTGCGCGTCAGCCGCCCCCAGAAATCTATCATCGCGTATTTGCCGCTGGCGACCGTTTCCAGCGCCGGCTCCTCGTCGGACATCATCTGCCGCACGGAGGAGCTGACGAGACCGATTTTTTTGCGCAACTCGCGCCAGTCGGATTCACCATAGGTTTCGCCGAGCACGGAAATTTGCCCGCTCGTGGGCATCAGATAACCGGTCAAGGCGCTCAACAAGGAGGTTTTGCCGGAGCCGTTTGCGCCCAGGATGACCCAGTGTTCGCGCGGTCGCACCCGCCAGTTCACGTCGTCCAGAATCACCGTGCCGGAGCGCTCAATGCGCAGCGCGGACACGGAAAGGACGTGCGCGCGCCCCGCACCCCGTCCCGCTCCGCATCCGCTGGGGAGAGGATGGCCGAAGGCCGGGTGAGGGAGTTTGATCTTCTTCTGCGTCATGCCGTTTCACAGCTCCTGAATCTCGGACCAGAGCGGTTGGAGGTCATCGTCGGCCAGCGCCATTTGCTTGATGACAGCTTTCGTGCCGGCCTTGACGGCGCGTTGCAACCATTCGCGCGCGAGGTCGAGCTGCTGCATTTGACAGGCGTAGCACGAAAGGTTGTAGGCGATGACTGGCTCCTGCGGAAACTGCCGGGCGGCGGGCAGCAAGGCGTCCCACGCTTGCGGCAAGCCGCCGTTTTTCATGCGGCGCAAGGCATAGGCGCGGTGCAACCAGCCGCCGGCGTCGCCGGGTGCGGCTTTCAGTTCCTGCTCGGCGATGGTCAGCGCGGCGGGCCATGCTTTTTCCTGCACACACAGCGTCCACCAGACCTCGAGCACGTCGGAATGACTTTGGTTGCCGGCGGAAATCAGCTTCAGCTCGTCACGCGCGTCGGCGAGGCAGCCCAGTCCGAGCCAGCCGATGGCGGCGTTGAGGTGGTGCGTGTCCGGCGGTTCGAGCGGTTGCATGGGCGGCGATGATAAGGGCTTCGGCGGAAAACTGCCGACAAAAAAATCATTTGGCGTGCCGGCCATTCTTTGCTGGCATTCCGACGGCAGGCGGTTTATGAATTAAATGGTTATGAAAAACATTATCCCGCTTCTTCTGGCGCTGGCCGGCACCGTCTCCGTTCACGGAAAACTGGTGACCGGGCCGGTCGAATACAAACAAGGCGACGCGACGCTCGAAGGCTACCTCGTTTATGACGATGCCATCAGCGGCAAGCGGCCCGGCGTGCTGGTCGTGCATCAATGGCTGGGCCTCACCGATTACGAGAAGCACCGCGCGGAACAACTCGCGGGACTCGGCTACGTCGCGTTTTGCGCGGACATTTACGGCAAGGGCATCCGCCCGCAAAACACCACGGACGCCGGCACCGAAGCCACGAAATATAAATCCGACCGCACGCTCCTGCGCGCCCGCGTGAACGCCGCGCTCGACGTGCTCAAGAAAAACGAGCTCGTGGATTCGGAACGCGTCGCCGCCATCGGCTACTGTTTCGGCGGCACGACGGTCATCGAGCTGGCGCGCAGCGGCGCGAACATCGCGGGCATTGTCAGCTTCCACGGCGGGCTGGATTCGCCGACGCCGGCCGACGGCAAAAACATCAAATGCAAAGTCCTCATCTGCCATGGCGCGGACGATCCGTTCGAAAAGCCGGCCGATCTCGCCGCGTTTGAAGACGAAATGCGCCAGGCCAAGGTGGACTGGACGCTGATCAAGTTCGGCGGTGCCGTGCACAGCTTCACGCAGCCAATGGCTGGCAATGACAATTCCAAAGGCGCGGCCTACAACGAAAAAGCCGACCGCCGTTCCTGGGCGGCGATGAAAATGTTTTTCGCGGGGATCTTTAATTGAACTTTTTAGCCACAGATGGACACAGATGAAACACAGATTTGAGAAACAATTTTTCCTTCTGTCATCTGTGTTTCATCTGTGAAAATCTGTGGCTTAACAACTCATGCGCATCACTGGCGGCCACGCGGCCCGGCGGATTCTGAAAGTTCCCAAAGGACTGGACGTCCGTCCGACGCCCGATCTCGTCAAGCAGGCGGTCTTCAACTCTCTCGGCGCCCGCGTGGTGAACGCGCGCGTGCTGGAGCTGTTCGCCGGCAGCGGCGCGTTGAGCTTGGAATGTTTGAGTCGTGGCGCCGCGAGCGTGATGTGCGTCGAGAAGTCGCATCGCCACGCCGAATTCATCCGCAGCAACGCCGCTGCGGCCGGCTACGGAGAAATTCTGGAAGTGCGCACGCAGGATGTTTTCCCGGTGATGAATCAACTGGCCGAAAGCGGAAAACAATTTGATTTGATCCTCGCCGACCCGCCTTACGGCGAGAAAAATGTGAACCGCCGCTCGACTTCCTTCGCGCAGCAGTTGCTCGACGATAAAAACTTGCCAAAACTGCTGGCGTCCGGCGGAAGATTTGTGCTCGGCCACACCAAACGCGACACGCTGGAGTTGGTCGCGCCGTGGACGGAGGCCAAAATGCTCAAGCACGGCGACACCGTGATGCGATTTTTGGAGTGCGCCGACAAGTCGGCGCTTTGAAAGCGGTGACATGTCACCGCAGTCCAAAATTATTTCTCCGCTTCCTCGACCGCCTCGCGGATGGTCTGCTTGAACTTATCCATTCCTTCACCAAAAGCGGCGGAGATGGCCAGCGGCGAAACTTTTTTGATCTTCTTTTTGAACAGCTTCAGCTTTTCCTCGGCAATGGCTTCGTCAATTTTGTTGGCGACGACGATGCGCGGACGTTCCAGCAGTTCCGGATCGTAAAGCTCAAGCTCCTTGAGCAGTTGCTTGTAATCGTCCCACGGCTCGCGCCCGTCAGTGCCCGCCATGTCGAGCAGCAGCACGAGAATTTTGCAGCGTTTGATGTGGCGAAGAAACGCGTGGCCCAAGCCGACGTTGTTGTGCGCGCCTTCGATGAGTCCCGGCACGTCGCAGACGGTAAGCCGCTTCCAATCGGCATATTCCAAAATGCCGATCTGCGGCGTGAGCGTCGTGAACGGATACGCGGCAATTTTCGGTCGCGCCTTGGAAATCGCCGCGAGCAAAGTGGACTTGCCGGCATTTGGATAACCAACCAAACCGATTTCAGCCATGATGCGCAGCTCCAAAAGATATTCGCCCTCGGTGCCCGGCTCGCCCGGCTGCGCGAATCGCGGCGTCTGATGGCGCGCGGTGGCAAAATTCCGGTTGCCCAATCCGCCGCGACCGCCTTTGCACAAAACAAACTGCTGGCCGTGCGTGGTGAGGTCGGCCACGAGTTCGCGGGTTTCCGGTGTTTCATCGCCTTCGACGCCCGGCGTGGCTCCTTCGTCGCTCAAATCAACTTCCATCGCCGTCTGGCCGCGCGATGTGCGCAGCAACGGCCGTCTGCCCATGCCGCTGCCAATCATTGGTTTTTCGTCCTCATCCTCGTCGTCATCATCCTTCTTCATTTTGATTTCGATGGGCGGCGTGGTGTCCTTGAGCCGCCAGACGAGCGTGCCGCAAGGCACCTTGATGATTAAATCTTTGCCGGCCAGCCCGTCCATGCCTTTGCCCATGCCGTGTTGGCCGTCCTGCGCCAGCAGGCGCGGGACATAATACTGCTGAATGAGATTGTTCAGGTCGTGGTCGGCCTCCAAAATCACGCTGGCACCGCGGCCACCGTTGCCGCCGCTCGGCCCGCCCTTGGGCACGAAGGCTTCACGGTGAAAGGCTACACTGCCCTTGCCGCCGTGACCGGCGCGGGCGTAAATTTTTATTTCGTCAATGAACATGGTCTCATTCCTAATCTTAATCCCAATCGTAATCTCAATCCTCCCCGATTACGAGCAAGATCAGGATTCCGATTAAGAACTGAAGCAACAAAAAAGGCGAGGCGTTTGGCCTCGCCTTGAAATTGTTCCGCGCCGATCAATTCTTCGCCGTGGCTTCCGCGACGATATTGATGCGGCGGCTTTCCTTGTCGAACAGCACTTTGCCGTCGGTGAGCGCGTAAAGCGTCCAGTCGCGGCCGGTGCCGACGTTCTTGCCTGCAACAAACTTGCTGCCGCGCTGGCGGACGAGGATGCTGCCGGCGGTGACGGTCTGGCCGCCAAATTCTTTTACGCCGAGGCGCTTGCTGACGCTGTCGCGTCCGTTATTAGAGCTGCCTTGACCTTTTTTATGTGCCATAAATGTTAAGCGTTAATTGCGGTGATTTTGACGACCGTCAGCTCCTGACGATGACCGATGGTCTTGTGATAGCCCTTGCGGCGTTTCATCTTGAACGTCAGCTTGTGTTCGCCGCGCTTGTGCTCGACGACATCCGCCGTGACCGTCGCCCCGCTGACGGTGGGCGCGCCAACGGAAAGCTTGCCGTCGTTGTTGACGAGCAGCACGCGGTCAAACGTGACCGGCTTGCCCGCCTCGACTTCAAGGCGTTCAATTTCAAGTTTGTCGCCGGCGACGACGCGATACTGTTTGCTACCTGTTTCTAAAACGGCATACATAAATTTTTTCCCCGCAAAGGGTCGGGAATTAAACCAGATTTCGGAAAACTGTCAAGGCCTGTTTTTTGGCAAACTCGTTTGTTCCCGCCGGCGCAACTGGCGCTCCTGTTTTTTGACTTCGCCGGCCAGCATTTCTTCCGCGCACCAGCCGCGCGTTTGGGCAAGCGATGCGAGATCAAACAGTTCTTTGGCCAGCGAAGTCTTGGTCAGCGTTCGTTTTGAATTTTTGCTGTCCGCAAGGTGGCCGTCTGCAAAAACCTTGTGTGCTTTCTTCAAAAGTTTTTCCGCGCGGAGCAAGGCTGGCAAATATTTTGGAATGCCGTCGAACGCCGATTTGCGTTCGAGATGCGTGCCGTGTTTTTCCGCGCGCTTGATTTTTTCCCAGTTCGCCCAGACTTCGTCCACGTTTTTGACTTTCGTCGTGCCGAAAACATGCGGATGGCGGCGGATTAATTTGTCCACCAGATGGCGCGTGACCTTTTCAAAATCAAATGCGCCACGCTCGCGCGCAAGCTGGCAGTGAAAAACCACCTGCAACAGCAAATCGCCCAATTCTTCCGCCATCTCGATGTCGTCGCGCGCCTCGATGGCGTCAATCAATTCATAAACCTCCTCGATCGCATGGCGGCGCAGCGTCAGGTGCGACTGCTCGCGGTCCCACGGACAGCCATTTGGCGACCGCAGCTTCGCCATGACTTGGAGCAAATCATCCAGCGCAGATTTTTTTTTCATTTGATTTTGATCACCGCGTGCGGCGAAATTTTTCCGGCGGCAACTGCGCCAGCGCCTCGCTCGCGGCGCGGACAATCTCGGTCTGGCCGAGCATTTGCGCCGCGCGGGCGCGATGCAACTGGGCTTCGACCATTTCCGGATCGAGTTCGAGCGCGCGCTCGGCGCAGACGCGCGCCTGCACATGCCGGCCCAGCTGGCCGTGCATGCTGGCGAGATTGGCCCAGCCCAGTTTGTTGCCGGGATCGAGCTTCAGCGCCTGGGCCAGACATTGCACCGCATCCGCCGGCCGGTTCAACGAGTCGAACAACAATGCCGCCAGGTTGTTCCAGCACTTGAAATCCGCCGGATCCAATTTCAGCGCGCGGCGATAAGCCGTTTCCGCGTTCGCAAAATGTCCCGTGGCGGCGAGCGCGACGCCTTGATAAAACAACGCCTTGGCGTCCGCCGGATTTTCCGCGTGCCACTTTTGTGCCAACGCCAGCACGTCCGGCCACTGGCCCTGCTCGCACAGCGCGCGCGCCTGCCGGACCTTGTTGGTGGAACTGGTTGCCATGCCAAATTCTTCCAAGTTCGCGCACGTAAGACAAATCAAACTCGCTTCGTGGACGCCGGGAATCCTGCTCATCGTCATCCCTCATTCTCATCCTCACTTGTTTTAATGGCCAAACGCAGACGAGGATGCGAACGGGAATGACGATGATTTCGGTTTGGCGAACTTCCTGCTTATCCGTTGTTGGCGGCAAATAATTTCCGCCCAACCGCAGCGTTTGCGGCAACTAATTTTGATGAAAGAATTCTCATGGGCGCGTTGAGTGACAGAATGCGAAAGCTGCTTCGCCACGGCGATTTGTGGCTGATTTTCGGGCTTTTCGGCACGATCTTGCTGCTGATTCTGCCCATTCCGCCGTTCTTGCTCGACTTGCTGTTGACGGTGAGCATCGGGCTTTCGCTGCTGACGCTGCTGGTCATTCTTTACCTGCGCACGCCGGCAGAATTTACCGGCTTTCCAACCTTGCTGCTGTTCATCACGCTTTACCGGCTGGCGCTCAATGTCGCTTCCACGCGACTTATTTTGCTTGATGGCTACGCCGGGCACATCATCGAATCGTTCGGCAATTTCGTCGTGCGCGGCAATTACGTCGTCGGCATGGTCGTTTTTTGCATTCTCGTTTTAATCAATTTCATCGTCATCACGAAAGGCGCCGGGCGCATCGCGGAAGTCGCGGCGCGGTTCACGTTGGACGCCATGCCCGGCAAACAAATGGCGATTGACGCGGAGCTGAACGCCGGTTTGATCAATGAAACCGAGGCGCGCAACCGCCGGCGCGGCGTCGAGGAAGAAGCGGATTTTTACGGCGCGATGGACGGTGCGAGCAAATTCGTGCGCGGCGATGCGATTGCCGCGATTTTAATCACGCTCATCAACATCATCGGCGGCTTCGCCATCGGCATCATGCAAAAAGGCATGACGATGAACGAAGCGCTCTCGCGTTTCACGATGCTGTCCATCGGCGACGGTTTGGTTTCGCAAGTGCCGGCGCTGATCACTTCGGTCGCCGCCGGTATTTTGGTGACGCGCGCCACGTCCAAGGCCGATCTCGGCCGCGAATTGAGCCGCCAGCTGTTATTTTATCCGAAAGCCTTGACGATTCTCGCCGTGATGCTCGGCTTTCTGGCGATTGTGCCGGGCCTGCCGACGATGCCGTTTCTCATCATGGCGTCGCTCATCGGCTTGCTGTCTTATTCCATTCACAAAAACGGCATGCCCGAACTTGCGGCCGCCAATGTGTCCAATACTTCCGGCGGCATGAATGGAAAATCGGCCGATACCAAAAATCCGATGGCCGGCGCGGCCACCGCCGCCGAGGCGAAGGCGGCGGAAAAAATTGAAACGCTGCTTACGCTCGACACCTTGCAAATCGAATTGGGCTACGGCCTGATTCCGATGGCGGACAAAGGAAAAGGCGGCGATTTGCTGGATCGCGTCACCGGCGTGCGCCGCACGTTCGCGTCGGACATGGGCGTGCTGATCCCGCCGATCCGGCTGCGCGATAATTTGCAGCTCGGCAACAACGAATATCGCTTTGTTTTAAAGGGTAATCCCATCGCCAGCAGCCAGCTCATGCCGCAGCATTGGCTCGCGATGAACGCCACGAACAGCAAGGTGGTGCTCAAAGGCGTGCCGACCGTGGAGCCGGTTTTTCAACTGCCGGCGACGTGGGTCACGGAAGTGGAACGCAAAAATGCCGAGGTCAGCGGGTTCACCGTCGTGGATGCGCCGTCGGTGCTGATCACGCATTTGTCCGAAACCGTGCGGCGGCATTGCCATGAAATTTTGACGCGGCAGGACGTGCAGGCGCTGCTGGATAATTTGAAAACGACGCATCCGGCGGTGGTGAACGAATTAATTCCCGGCCAGTTGACCATCGGCCAGGTGCAGCGCATTTTGCAAAATCTTTTGGCCGAGGGAATTTCCATCCGCAACCTCGCGGGCATTTTGGAAAAAGTGGGCGACTACGCGGCGTTCACGAAAAATCCGGACGAGCTTTCCGAGCATGCGCGCCGCGCGCTGGGCTCGCAGTTGTCGAAACCGTTTCAAACGGAGAACGGCAGCGTGCGCGCCATCACGATTGATCCGAAGCTCGAAGCGCAGCTCGCGCAAGGCGTGCGGCAATCGGCCAGCGAAGTGGCGCTCATCATCGAGCCGCGGCTCGCGCGGCATGTGGTTGATTCGCTCTCGCGGTTCATCCAGCAGATGCTGGCGGCGGGCCAGCAGCCGGTAGTGTTGTGCGCGCCGGCGTTGCGCCTGGCCTTCCGCCGGTTTTTTGAAAACACATTCAATGATTTGCAGGTGTTGTCCTACGCGGAAATTCCGCCGCGCGTGCAGGTGCAAAATGCGGCGGTGATTCCCTGTCTCGAAGCCTGATTCGTAAATGAAATCCTCTTCCTTCATCGCTGAAAACGCCGAGGACGCTGTCCAGCTCGTGCAGAAAAATCTCGGGCCGGAAGCGGTCATCACGAGCGTGCGCAAGCTGCCGGCCAGCGGTTTGGCGCGGCTGCTGCAGCGCGCCGGCCAGATCGAGGTGACGGCGTGCGTGCCGGAAAAACCGCGGCATGCGGTGCCGGCGGGCGTGGATGCGTATGTGCCGTTCGGTGAAAAATTCGAGGAGGAAATGGAATTGCCGCCGCCGCGCGCGGCGCACCGTTGGCGCAGCATTGCGTGGCTGGAATCGCTGGGCCTGCTGCCGGAATTTTCCGACCGGCTGGAATTAAAACTGCGCACGATGCATGGCCCGAAGCCGCCGGAAATGCCCATCGCCGAATGGTCGGCGGTGCGCGACACGCTGGCCACGTTCTGGCGTCCGCCGCGCCACGAAGAAGATGGCACCGGTCGGCCGCACGTTTTCATCGGCCCGCCCGGTTCGGGCAAAACCACGGCGCTTTGCAAATGGCTGACGTCCGCCGTGCTGCGCGGCGAGCATCGCGCGCGGGTCTGGCGGCTGGATGGCGAGACCGCGAACACGGCGGAATTTCTTTCGCTGCACTGCGAAATGATCGGCGTGCCGGCGGAACGATTTTGGAACGGCGCCGACGGCGGCGAAGAATTATTGCTGGTGGATTTGCCCGGCGTGGACGGTCACAGCGCCGCGGGCATGAAGGCGCTGCGGGAACAGTTGTCGTCGCTGCCCGCGCCGCACATTCATCTGGTGCTCAACGCCGCCTACGAAACGACGCTGCTGTTCGAACAGTTCAACGTGTTTGCGCCGCTGATGCCGGAGGATTTGATTTTCACGCACCTCGACGAGGAGCATCGCCGCGTGAAATTGTGGAATTTTGTGTTGGGCACAAATTGCTCGTTGGGCTGGCTGGCCGGGGGGCAAAAAATTCCCGGTGAATTTCACCGCGCGGCGTCCTCACTTTTATTCCCGCACAAAAATCTGCGGTGAACATTGGCGATTCTGCGGGTCGCCTCACTTCCCAAAACGGCTGGCAAAGGTTTTGCTAAACAAGGTTCACGAGTATGAAGTCAATGATGATTCTTGGAGCGATGGCGGGATTTGTTCTCGGCGCGGGCAGCAGCCTGGCCGGGGATTGCACCGGGGCCACGCTGTTCTGGCACGCCTGTGTGACTGCCTTGGTGGGCGGCGTGCTAGCCCGCTGGTGCGGCCAGATGTGGCTCACCGGCCTGACCGACGCCCTGGAGCAACAGCGCCGCGCCCGCGCCCAAGCGTCCGAAACCAAAACGACCGCTAAAGTATGAGCACCTTGACCGCCGCCCCCGTGGAAACCGCCGCGCCGATCCCCTCCGGCATGATGGCGCAGGAACTGTGGCAGCGCTACCATCAGCAGACCACCGCCACCAACGCTGACACCGAGAATGCGCTCGTCCAAAAATATCTGCCGCTCGTGTCCGCCGTCATGGGCCGGCTGGCCATGACTTTGCCGGAACATGTGGACCACGATGATCTTTACAGCGTCGGCTTGATCGGTTTGCTGCAGGCGCTGCGCAATTACAATCCCGCCTGCGGCACTTCGTTTGAAACTTACGCGCGCGTGCGTGTGCGCGGCGCCATGCTGGACGAACTGCGCCGCATGGACTGGGTGCCGCGGACCATTCACGAAAAAGCGCGGCGGATCAAAACCGTGCTGGGCGAGCTGGAACAAAAATTGGGCAAGACGCCGAACGAGGCGCAGATGGCCAAGGCCATGAACATGTCAGTGACAGAATATGAAGAGCTGCTGGATGAAGTCCGGCCCGCCGCCTTTGTCTGTCTGGACGCGGTGAATTCTTCCGACGACGGCGACAGTGGCCCGCTTTACGAAGTGATCGCCGACCACACGAGCGAAGGGCCGCTGGAAAAAGTTTCCAACAACGAACTCAAGCAGGTGATTTTCGCGCGGCTGAAGGAACTGCCGGAAATGCAGCGCAAAGTGCTCGCGCTTTATTACATTGAAGACATGCACCTCCGCGAAATCGCCGAGGTGTTCAATCTCACCGAATCCCGCATCTGCCAGATTCACGCGCAGGCCATCCTGGCCATCCGCTCCTATCTGCAACGCTTTGAATCCGGCCTGTCCCAGCAGGCCACAACCAGCAGGCCAGCATGATCATTCTCATCGGCGTGGCCACGGTGTTCGTCTGTGTTTTCGGCGGCTTCGTGATGGAAGGCGGGCACATGAAAGTGCTGCTCGATGCGTTTGTGAACGAAGTGCTGATCATCGCCGGCGGCGCGGCGGGATCGCTCATCATCATGTCGCCGAAAAAAGTGCTGATGGACATTGTCAAGGGCTTGGGCAATTGCCTCAAGGGCGCACCGCACAACCGCGCTTCTTACGAGGATTTGCTGAAAGTGCTTTACGAACTGTTTCTGCTCGGCCGCCGCAACGGCATGATCGCACTGGAAGAACACGTTTTGGATCCGCAGAAAAGTTCCGTGTTCAAAAAATATCCCCGCTTCTCCAACAACCAGCACGCGGTCGAATTTCTGTGCGGCGCGCTGCGGCCGATCATTGACGGCAAGATCAAGCCCGACCAGCTTCGGCTGCTGCTGGATGCAGAAATTGACCGGCTCGAGACCGAGCATCACGCGCCGGTTTCCGTGCTGCAAAAGACGGGCGACTCGATGCCGGGCTTCGGCATCGTCGCCGCCGTTTTGGGCATTGTGATCACGATGGCATCCATCGGCGGCGCGGTGGAAGACATCGGCACGCATGTGGCCGCCGCGCTCGTCGGCACGTTTCTCGGCATTTTGCTGGCCTACGGTTTCATGGGACCGCTGGCAACCAATCTTGAGTTTGTCGGCGAATCGGAACTGGATTTCACCCGTTGCATCGCGGCCTGCGTCACGGGCTTTGCCAACGGCATGGCCCCGGTCACCGCCGTAGAATTGGGCCGGCGCGGTTTGGCCAGCGAATTCCGGCCCTCGCTCGAGGAGTTGGAGCAGATGTTCAAGGCCATGAAAGCTGGCAAATGATTTCCCGTCATGGCTAAAAAAAAACATGACGGCGGACACAGCGGCGGTTCGTGGAAAGTCGCCTACGCGGATTTCGTCACGGCGATGATGGCCTTGTTCCTGTGCCTGTGGCTGACGTCGCAGGACCAGAAAATTAAGGACGCCGTCGAGCGCGCCTTCCGCAATCCTTTTTCCTCTGTCACCAAGGAGTCCACCGGCGTCATTCCGAACAAGGATGCCTCCAGCACTTACAAGCAGCAGGGGAAATTCTCCTCCATCTCTGCCATCGAAATGGAAGCCATGCACCATTTGAGCGAAGACCTCGCCAAACTTTTCAAGGACCAGGAAACCGGCCAGGCGCCGGTGAAAATTGATGTGACCACCGAGGGCTTGAGCATCAATGTTTTTGACCGCTCGCAGAAACCCATTTTTAATCCCGACACCGACGTGTTCACCGATTACGGCGCGTGGGTGTTCAACACGCTGGCTTGGGAGATTGCGCGCTACACACATTTCCGCATCGAGTTGGAAGGCCACACCGGCACCGCCGCCGTGGCCGCGCGCGAGGCGCTGCACAAATGGGAACTCTCCACCGAGCGCGCCAACGCCGCCCGCCGCAAGATCATCGAAGGCGGCGTGGACACCGCGCAGATCTGCAAAGTCTCCGGGTTTGCCGACACCGTGCCGATGCCCGACACCGTGCCCGCCGACGAGGCCAATCGCCGCGTCACCGTGCTCGTCAAGATCAAGGACACTATCAACAATCTGCCGGAGGCCATTTCTTCCGACATTGCCCAATGACCTCGCAGCCTTCCGACTCTTTTGTGCCGCTCACCGCCGCGCCCGCGCCGCCCGTCGCGCGTGAGTTCCGCGTGGCCGTGCTCAACAGTCACGGCCAGGCCAATGGCAAAGCCGGCGAGAAAGCCGGCGGCGTGGTCAACTCGTCCGCGTTTCAATCCCTCGAACCGCTGCGGCCGGCCGCGCTGCACGGCGCCAACGGGGCCGAGAAAAAAACCTGCGAGCCGCGCGTGACTGTCCAGCGCGACGGCAACCGCGTGACGCATCTGCGCATCCAATGCACCTGCGGCCAGATCATGGACCTTGCCTGCGTGTATGACGAGCCGGCACCCGCCGCCTAACCGCCGCGCGTTTCCGCCCAAAAGTTTCTCTTGCCATTTTTTGGCGGAGGATTAGTGTCGTCTGGTAGAAAGGCTCACTATGAAAACTGAGATCTTATCGGGGATGATGATTACATTGCTGGGGATGACTTCGGCGGTGGCTCAAAGCAACTTGATCCTCAACGGCAGCTTTGCCGACGGCGGCGGCAGTTTCAACGATTGGACTGTCATCTACGATAATATCTTGGCACCTCCCGGCGGGCCATGGATTCAAAACGGCGGACCCAATAGTAACTTCAATTATTATGCCGGCCAGAATGTTGGTTATGAAACCTATCTTGGTTTAAGCCAGTTGGTCGCCACCACTCCGGGAACGATTTATGATGTCAATTTTTGGGGATTTGCAGGTTATGATCCACAGACTCCCGGTTATTTGGATTACAATGTCCATTTTGGCAATAGCAGCGTCGCCGTCCGCGCTGAGGGATGGTATGAATATGATTTTCTGACCACCGCCACGGATGCCACGACGCTGTTCAATGCCACAGCCAACGCTGATGTTGGTTCCGTGTATGGCATTACCGGCATTTCGATCACGCCGACAACGACACCCGAACCAAGTTCGCTGGCTTTGGGCGCGCTGGGTGCCTTGCTGTTCGTTTTCCGCGCCGGCCGGGCGGAACAGCCGTGGCGGCACGACGACAAACTTGCCTAGTGGCTCCGCTTTTGCGCCGGTAACATTTTCCCTTCGCCGGTTCAAACCCTTGTAAAATCAAGGGAATTTCACGGTGGCACAGTCGTTGCTATTCGTCTGGCGTATGGATGTCAGTCTCTATTCCGCTGCCGCCGCCATGAACGCCACCGAGCGCTGGCAGGATATGGTGGCGCAGAATCTTTCCCGGGCCTCCATTCCCGGCGCGCGGCAGCAGGTGATCAGCTTTTCCGCCGTGCAAGCCGGTCTGGCGGCCGCCACGCCCGGCGCGGCGGGCAAAAACTTCGTGATTCCATTCGCCGGCACCGGCACCAATTTCTCGCAGGGCGAACTCAAGACCACGGGCGGCAATCTGGATGTGGCGCTCGAAGGGCCGGGTTTCTTCACCGTGCAATTGCCGGACGGTTCCAATGGCTACACGCGCGACGGCGAGTTTCAGCTCAATGCCCAGGGTCAGCTCACCACCAAGCAGGGTTATCCGGTCGTGGGCGATGGCGGCTCGTTGACGTTTGATCCAAATAATTCCGCGACGATCAACATTTCTCCCGAGGGCGAAGTCAGCCAGGGGCCGGACTCGAAAGGCAAGCTGGCCATCACGGAATTCGCCAACCAGCAGGCGCTGACAATGGGGAGCGGCGGTTTTTTCCGCGCGGACAGCCCGCTGGCGCAGCCGCAAACTTCCACGACCACCAGCGTGCGGCAGGGTTTTGTGGAAGCGTCCAACACCTCGCCCATGATGGCGATGGGCAGCTTGATCACTTCCATGCGCATGTTCGAAACGAACCAGAAAGTCATGACGATGCAAAGCGACCGCATGACCAAATCCATCGCGGATCTCAGCGGCACAACCTGAATTAATTTATGCTTCGCGCCCTTTACTCCGCCGCCTCCGGCATGCAATCCCAGCAGATGAACCTGGATGTCATCTCCAACAACCTCGCCAACACGAACACGACGGGTTACAAGATGACCAAGCTGCAGTTTCAGGATCTGCTTTACCAGAACACGCGGGAAGCCGGCTCGCAGCAGGGCGGCGGCAACCAGTTGCCGTCGAGCTTGCAGGTCGGCCAAGGCTCAACGCCGGTGGCCACGGAACGACTGTTCACGCAGGGCGATCTGACCCAGACCGGCAACAACCTCGACATCGCGATCCAGGGCAATGGATTTTTTGAAGTGCAGATGCCCGACGGCACGCTCAGCTATACGCGCGATGGCTCGTTCAAGACAGATTCGCAGGGCCGCGTGGTCACGAGCGACGGCTATCCCGTGCAGGGCGGTTTTCAACCGGTGCCCGCCGGCACCACGGGCATCACCATCACCGCGAGCGGCGCGGCGACTTACACGACGGCGAGCGGCAACACAAATTTTCAAATCCAGCTCGCGCGGTTTATCAACCCCGGCGGGCTGGATGCCGTGGGCCATAATCTCTACAAGGAAACCAGCGCGTCCGGCACGCCCGAGCTCGGCGACCCCGCGCAAAACGGCTTTGGCGAATTGCAGCAGGGATCGCTCGAACTTTCCAACGTGAGCGTGGTGCAGGAAATGGTGAATCTCATCCTCGCGCAGCGCGCGTATGAAGTGAATTCCAAGGCGGTGCAGGCCGCCGACGAAATGATGCAGCAGAGCAACAACCTCCAGCGCTGATGAATTGCCAAAATCCATTTCAGTTTTTCCGCTTCTCGCCGATGAGGAATTTGTCGGCACGAATCGTCTGCCCGTTGCTCCTGTGGGCCTGCCTTGGCGGCGGCTTCCCTTTAAACATCCGTGCCGGCGAAGCGCCGCCACTTCAATTAATCGCCGTCGCGCCCGTCAGTGGCGACGGCGTTTTTTTGCCGCAAATCTTCACGTCCGCGCAGCCGCTGCCGGCCATCCGCCTGTGCGACGCGCCGGCGTTCGGCAAAAATCTGATTCTTAATCGTGCGCAGATTTGCGACCTGCTGGCCGCAAACGCGCCGAGCGTCGGAACCAATTTCTCCGGTCCCGACGCCATCAAAATTTCCCGCCGCGTCCGCACGTTGGGCGAATCCGACATCCTCGGCCTGCTCACCGCCACGCTCCAGCATGATTACATCAAAGACCGCGGCCAGCTCGAACTGCGTCTCGCGCAGCCGTGGGCCGCGCTGGTTTTGCCCGATGAAGCGCTCACGCTCGATGTCACCGAATTGCCCAGCGCTGGCGTCACGCCCGGTTTCATTGTCCGGTTCACGCTCCGCACCGCGCACGAAACGCTTGGCAACTGGCAGGCAAATTTGAAAGCCGCCGTCTGGCGCGAAGTGTGGGTGGCCAGCGTCCAACTCAAACACGGCGACCCGGTGGTGCTGGATGCTTTCACCCGCGAACGGCGGGACATTTTGGTTTTGCGCGAGGCGGTGGCGGATTTTGCAGCGGGCGACGAAGCGCTGGAACTGGCGGAATCCGTGCCGCCCGGCCAGCCGCTGCTGGCGCGCATGATCAAGGCCCGCGCGGTGGTGCATCGCGGCCAGCACGCCGACGCGCTGGTGCAGGACGGCGCGATGAGCATCAAGACGAAAGTGGACATTCTCGACGACGGCTCGCCCGGCCAGACGGTTCACGCCCGCAATTCCATTACGCACCGCGACTTGACCGGCACGGTGCTCAACGCCCGAACCATTTTGATTTCGTTATGAAAATGAATTTTCCCCAATCGGTGCTGATCGCGCTGTTCGCGCTGCCGCTGTGTTTCCAAACGGCGGCCCGCGCGCAATCGCTCTGGCACGACGACGTTTCGCGTCCAATGTTTGCAGACAAACGCGCCACCGGCGTGGGCGACATCCTGACGATCATCGTCCAGGAAACTTCCTCCGCGAATAAAAACAACGAGACGAAGACCGAGAAAAACTCGAGCTGGACGGCCGCCATCACGTCGTTTCTGTTTCCCGGCTGGGGCGCCGTCAAAGGCTCCATGCCGGCGGTCAGTTACAATTCCGACTTGAAGCATGACGGCAGCGGGGCCATCAACAATTCCGAAACCATCGTGGCGCAGGTGGCGGTAAAAGTCATGGACGTGCTGCCGAACCACAATCTGGTCATCGAGGGCAAACGCGAAACGTCGTTTGCCGGCGAACGCCAGACCATTGTGCTGCACGGCGTCGTGCGCGCCGAGGATGTCACCGCCGCGAACACGGTGTTGAGCTACAATGTCGCCGACGCCACGATTCAGATCACCGGCAAAGGCAGTGTGACCGACGCCACGAAGAAGGGCTGGTTCACGCGCATTCTGGACAAGGTCAATCCGTTCTGATCATGCCACTCGTGCCTCGCCAACTTCGTCCGCGCCGCCGCGTCGCCACCGACGCCCGCGCGCTGCCGGTGGCATCCGCCCTGGCTGCCGCTGAGAAAAATTGCGCCCCGCAGCGCAAAAAATTTTTCCCGCTGGCGTTTGCGTTTGCCATTTCATTTTTGTTTTTGCTGCCGGTTTCGGTTTTTGCCGGCGGGGTCCGGCTGCGCGATCTGGTGATGATTTCCGGCGCGCGCGATAACCAGCTCGTCGGCTACGGTTTGGTGGCGGGGCTCGCGGGCGACGGCGACAAGGACCAGGCTTACACCAAGCAGACAGTGGCGAATTTGCTCGTGCGCTACGGCATCAACATTCCAGCCTCGACGCTGTCGGCGAAGAATGTGGCCGTGGTCATGGTCACAGCGGACATTCCGCCGTTCCTGAAAAACGGGGCGCGGATTGACGTGACGGTGGCTTCGATGGGCGACGCCAAATCGCTGGCCGGCGGCGTGCTGCTCCAGACGCCGTTGCTGGGCGCGGATGGCAAAGTTTATGCGGTGGCGCAGGGTCCGATGGTGCTGGGCGGTTTTGCCGCCGGCGAAGGCGGTGCGGGCGGCGCAACGGTGACCAAGAATCATCCGACCACGGCGCAGATCGTCAACGGCGCGCTGGTGGAAAAGGAAATTCCCACGCAATTTGTCCGCGACAATTCGGTGGAGTTGCTGCTGCGCGATCCCAGTTTTAATTCTGCTTCCGCGATGGCGCTGGCGATCAACGAAGTGTTCACCAATGCGGCGCACGCGATGGATTCCTCGACCGTGCTGGTGCAAATGCCGGAAGGGGCGGAGGCGTCGCCGGTGGATTTCATTTCGCGTTTGAACATGATCGAAGTCACGCCGGACACGCCGGCGCGCATCATCATCAACGAGCGCACGGGCACGATTGTGGCGACGGCGTCCATCCACATTTCGAGCTGCGCGGTGGCGAGCGGCAACATCACCATCAACGTCGCGTCTTCGCAGGACGTTTCGCAGCCGGGCGCCTTCAGCGGCGGCAGCACGCAGGCCACACAGCGCACGAGCACGTCGGTCACGGAAAGCAAATCCGGGCTGATCCCGTTGCAGGAACTGCCGACGGTGGAAAAAGTGGCGGCGGCGCTGAATGCGCTGGGCGCAACGCCGCGCGACATGATGTCCATTTTCCAAGCCATGAAACAGGCCGGCGCGCTGCAGGCTGAACTGATCGTCCGCTGATGCAAATCTCCGCCATCAAACCTAAAACGGACACCGCCGTGGATGCCAGCCATCTGCCGCTGGAATCGCTGGCGGGCAGCAAGGCGCTGACCGAGAATCAAAAAATCACGGAGGCGAGCCGGCAGTTTGAGGCGATTTTGATCCGGCAGTTTTTGGCGGAATCGCAGAAGCCGGTCGTCACGTCGGAGTTCACCGACAATTCGGCGTCGGCGGGCATTTACCAGGATTTCATCACGAACCAGATGGCGGACAGCATGTCGCGCGGCGGCGGCATTGGACTGGCCAAAACTTTTGAACGTCAATTGACACATCCCGCCGCCCCCGCCGGCGGCTCACACAAAATTTCCCATACATGAAAGAACTTCTTTCCAACCTTATCGAAGCGCTCCGCGAGGAGCTGAAACAATACGGCGAGATGCTGGCGCTGCTGGAGCAGCAGCAGCGGCTGGTCATGCAGCGGCAGGTCGCCGAGTTGCCGGAGAATGTGAACTGCGTCAATTCGCAGGCCGGCGTCATCGCCGCCGCGCGCCAGGAACGCGAGCAGCGCCAGCGCCATCTCGCGCGCCTACTGTCGTTGCCGGAGACTTCGGGCATCACAATGCTGATTCCATTGCTGCCGTCCGATTATCGCCCGCTGGTGGACGCGCTCGTGCATGAAAACAACGAGCTGTTGATCCGCGTGCAGCAACGCGCGCGGCAGAACCATCTGCTGTTGAGCCATTGCGTGGA
Source organism: uncultured Verrucomicrobia subdivision 3 bacterium (assembly GCA_903944085.1). Taxonomy (GTDB): domain Bacteria; phylum Verrucomicrobiota; class Verrucomicrobiia; order Limisphaerales; family UBA11358; genus UBA11358. The sequence continues at coordinate 6,157 of CAJAQO010000187.1, read as the reverse complement.
TTTGATGCAGCAGTTGATCAACTCGATTTTTCCCGGCGTCAGCCCCACGACTTACGACGGCAGCGGCCACATTCCGGTGGCGGCGGTGGCACCGCGCCCACTGTATCAGGCGGTCGGCTGAACATTGATTTTATGCTCGGACTATTTGGCACCTTGAATCTGGCCGCGCGCTCGCTGCAAACGCAGATGACCGGCGTGGAAGTGACCGGACAAAATCTCGCGAACGTCAATACGACGGGCTATTCGCGGCAGCGCGTGCAGATTTCCGCGAGTCCTGACCTGACGACGAGCATCGGGCCGGAAGGCACCGGCGCGGACGCGACCAGCATCCAGCAGATCGTCAGCAATCTGCTGAACAGCCAAATCCAGTCGCAAGGAAGCACCAGCGGTTACTGGAACGCGCAGCAGACGGCGCTGCAAAGCGCGCAAAACGCGCTCGGCGAATTTCTCAACGGCTCGGGCGCGACCACCAGCACGAGCGCGACCCCGACCGACACGAGCGGTTCCGGCCTGTCCACGCAGTTGAGCAACTTCTTTTCTGCGTTTAGCGCGCTGGCGTCCTCCGGCTCGGACAGCAACAAGCAGGCGGCGGTCGGCGCGGCGCAGTCGCTGGCCACCACGTTCAATAACATCAACAGCCAGTTCGGCAGCGTGCGCACGGCGCTGAATTCGTCGTTGAACAGCGACGTGGATTCCGCAAACCAGTTGCTTTCCCAGATCGCGGACTTGAACAAGCAGATTTCCAGTTCGGAATTCGGCGGCGGCAGCGCCAATGATCTGCGCGACGAGCGTGAGCAGGATTTGGAAAATTTGTCGCAGCTCACCAGCGTCACGACCAGCACCGGCACGGATGGCGCGGTCAACGTCACCATCGGCGGCCAGTCGCTGGTGGCCGGCAGCAGCGTGCTCGACACGTTGCAGACTTACGACGCCGGCGGCGGCCAGTTGCTGGTGCAGACGAAATCGGGCGGCGCAAATCTGACGCTCACCAACGGCTCGATGCAGGGCACGATTGATGCGCGCGACGGTGAGCTGGCCACGATGCAGGGCAGCGTCAACACGCTGGCGAACACGCTGATCACGCAGGTCAACACGATTCACGGCAGCGGCTACAATTCGGCCGGCGGCACGGGCAATACTTTTTTCACCGGCTCGGACGCGGCCACCATCGGTGTGAACGCGGCGCTGACGAACAACGCGTCGTTGCTTCAGATTTCCAGCAGCGCGACCGTGAGCGGCGACACATCGCTGGCGCTGGGCATTTCGCAATTGTCCACGGCCACCCAGACGGCCTTGAATGGCCAGACTTTTTCCAGCTCGTATGACGCCACGGTGGCCGGCCTCGGCACCGCGTTGAGCGACGCGAACACGCAGGTCACCAATCAGACGGCGGTGACGAGCATGCTATCCACCCAGCTCGGTTCCATCAGCGGCGTGAATGTGGACGAGGAAATGACGAACATGATGGCGTTTCAGCGCGCCTACCAGGCTTCCGCACAGGTGGTGACCACGCTCAACACGATGCTGGGCACTGTGGTCGCAATGAAGACTTCTTGATTTTATGCGCATTGCTACCAACGCTTACACGGACGCGATGCTGAACCAGTATAATCAACTGGCCGGCAAGCAATACACGTTGCAGAACCAGGTTTCCACCGGCCTGCGGGTGCAGTCGGCCTCCGACGATCCGGTGGCGATGCAGAACACGCTGGATTACGCCGCCGACAAATCCACGCAGACGCAATACAGCGCGAACATTACGACTTTGCAGTCGCGGGCGGACACGATTTACACGGCGTTGCAGAGCTTGCAAACGGTTTCCTCCCGCGTGGGCGAAATCGCCACGAGCGCCGCCACGGCCACGACTTCGGCCTCGGACTTGAATAATTACGCCGACGAGGTCAACACGCTGATCAAGCAGGTCGTCACCGCCGCGAACACAACCGATCCCTCGACCGGGCAGTATCTATTTGGCGGCACCGCCTCCGGTTCCGCGCCGTTCACGGCTACCACGGACGCCAACGGCAATGTGACCGCCGTGACTTACAACGGCAACAGCAGCGTGAACCAGTCCGAGATCGGCACGAATCTCACGACCTCCGTGGACATTCCCGGCGCCAATACCGGCACGGGCGGCGTGCGCGGCCTGATCACCGACCAGCAGTCGGGCGCGGATTTTTTGAACCACCTGATTTCGCTGCGGAACGATCTGCAGGCCGGCAACAAGACCGCCATCACCAACACCGACAGCGTCAATCTGGGCAAGGACGAAAACAACCTCGCGTATCAGGTCGCGAACAATGGCGTGCAGCAAAACCAGTTGACCGCTGCCGCGACGTTTGCCACCAACCGGTCGTCCGGGCTGGACACGATGATTTCCAACGCGTCGAGCGCCGACCTGATGACCACGATGGTGCAGTTGAACCAGGCGCAAACGGCGTATCAGGCCGCGCTGCAAAGCGGATCGAAAATCATCCAGCTTTCCATCTTGAACTACATCCAGTGACCGGATGCCCGCCGCTGCGTTTTGAAGCTGCCGGCCAAAGGCCGGATTGGTGTTTGCGCAAAATACCGCCGGCAAGGCCGCTGGCATCCTGTAGCCAGAAAAGGCCACATTGCAATTTCCCGCCATTTTCGGCAGACTCTTTCCACACAACCATGAAACACAAATTCTTGTCTGCATTTCTGACGCGCCCCGGAAAAAATATTTTCAGCCTGACGCTGCTGCTGGCAGCGGCAACCGGTTTCAGCAAGCCGGTGGTGGATGAGGTAAATCCCATGATCGGCACGGCGGAACACGGCCACGTTTATCCCGGGGCCACGGTGCCGTTCGGCATGGTGCAACTTTCGCCCGACACGCGCGACAACACTTGGGACGGCTCATCCGGCTATCATTATTCCGACAGCAGCATTCTGGGTTTTTCGCACAATCATTTGACTGGCACCGGCTGCCCGGATTTGGGAAATATTTTGCTGATGCCGACGGTCGGCGAGTTGAAATTGGTTCCCGGCGCCAATGTCGGTGAAGGCTATCGCGCCCGGTTTTCGCACGCGGATGAAATTTCCCGCCCTGGCTATTATTGCGTGCTGCTGCCGGATTACAATGTGAAGGTCGAATTGACTGCCACTGCGCGCGCCGGTTTTCACCGTTATACTTTTCCGGCTGCGGATGCCGGCCACATCGTGGTGGATTTGCAGCACGGCATCGGCAACAAAGTGACCGAGGCGCAACTTGCGATTGAAGACGATCATACCGCCAGCGGTTATCGCCAGAGCGACGGTTGGGGCGGCGGCAAGGTGTATTATTTTGTCATGGAATTTTCGCGGTCATTCGATTCATCCGGCGTGGCGCAAGGCGACAAAGATGTCGCCGGTAAAAAAACCACCGGCAAGGAAACCAAAGGCCACTTTGATTTCAAGACCAAGGCCGGCGAACAGATTTTAGTTCGCGTCGGCTTGTCCACCGTCAGCGTCGAAGGCGCGCGCAACAATCTGCACACGGAAATTTCCAACTGGAATTTTGATGCCGTCGCCAAAGCCGCCAGCAAACAATGGGAAAAAGCGTTGAGCGTTTTCGAGGTCGAGTCGGCGGACAACAATCTCAAGCAGACGTTTTACACCTCGCTGTATCACACCATGGTTGCCCCAACATTGTTGAGCGATGTGGACGGACAGTTTCGCGGGCCGGATGGAAATGTTCACCAAGCCAAAGGCTATGATTATTACACCGAGCTGTCTTTGTGGGACACGTTCCGCGCGGAAAATCCTTTGCTCACGCTGACCCAGCCCGCGCGGGTAAATGACTTCGTCAACACCATGCTGGCGCATTACAAAATTTTCGGCCAGAACACGCTGCCCGTCTGGCCCGAAGGCGGCAAAGAAACGTGGTGCATGATCGGCAACCACGCCATTCCCGTGATCGCCGATGCTTACCTGAAAGGTTTTCGCAATTACGACGCTGACGAGGCATTCAACGACATGGTCGCGTCCACGGATAAAAACCGCGAGCAGCTCGATGCTTATCGCGACCAAGGTTTCATTCCCACCGCCGATGGCCGGCAGAGCGTTTCCAAAGTTTTGGAATATGCCTATGACGATTCGTGCATCGCGCGGCTCGCCAAGGCGCTGGGCAAGAATGACGTTGCTGAAAAATATGCCAAGCGCTCGCAGAATTGGGAAAATGTTTTTGATCCAGCCACCGGTTTCATGCGCGGCAAAATCGCCGATGGCAGTTGGGTGAAGCCGTTTGGTGAAAAAGAAATCAACAGCATCAATTTCAACGAATACACCGAGGCCAACGCCTGGCAGTATAATTTTTTCGTGCTGCACAATGTCCCAGCACTGATCGCCAAGCTCGGCGGCGACGACAAATTCACCGCCCGGCTCGACGAAATGTTCGACACCACGCAAACCATTCCGAATCTGGCCTCGATTCCCGATGTCACCGGCGTCATCGGCATGTATTCGCATGGCAACGAACCCGATCACCACGTGGCTTATCTTTATAATTATGCCGGCCAGCCGTGGAAAACGCAGACGCGCGTTCGCCAGATTTGCTCGGTGCTTTACACCAACGCGCCCGGCGGCATCTGCGGCAACGACGACTGCGGGCAGATGTCTGCGTGGTTTGTGTTCACGGCGATGGGTTTTTATCCGGTGGACCCGGTGAGCGGAAATTATATTTTGGGCAGCCCGCTGTTTGACAAGGTGACCTTGAAACTCAATTCCAAATTTGCCAAAGGCCGTGAGTTCACCGTCGTCGCAAAAAATAATTCCGCCCAAAATCCCTACATCCAGTCCGCCACGCTCAACGGCCAACCGATCACGCGAAGCTGGATTTCGAACGCTGAAATCACCACCGGCGGCAAGCTCGTGCTGACGATGGGCCCGACGCCGAACAAAGCTTTCGGTTCCGCGCCGGCGGATCGCCCGCCAGGAATTTAGCTCGAAGAATTCACGGCAAAAACTGCAACGATGAATTCGGCCCAATGTCTATGTGGGTGGAATGCAGACACCGCCCACCGCGACGAAGGCTACCGTCTGCAACCCTGAACGCTGCTGCTTTTCCGCCGTCAAGAAGCGCCCGGTGGCCGCGAGTTTTGCTGGTGGGTAGGTGACCAGCGATGGCGGGCTGCCGCTGGTGCGCCAAAACTGGATCCCCGCGCGGATCGCGCGGCCACTTGGGACTAGGCACGGCGGGTGCTGGTGAAAGCCGAACCCACGGCCAAGGGCAGCCATCCGCGTTTTCTGGTCCCCAACCTTGCGGGCGACGCGCAGAAACGCTACGGCGAAGTCGGTTGTGCGCGGGGGAAATGGAAAACCGGATCCAAGAACAGCACTTGGGGTTGTTTGCCGACCGGACCAGTTGCCATGGCTGGCGGGTCAGCCAATTTCGTCGGTTGCTTTCGCAGCTTGGCTTAGGTGCTGTTTGAACGATTGCGCGCCCTCGGACTGGCGGGGACGGACTACAGGCCGGGACCATCAGATTGAAACGCCTGAAGATCGGCGCGGCCGGGTTGCGCAATACACGCCGCAGCCAAATGTTGCTTGACAGCAGCTATCCCGATCAGCGGCTCTGCGGGCAGGTCGCCCAAGCTTTGGGTCGTGGTTGAAGCGCGGTGAGTGCTGCCCCGGCACGCGAACAACAACGGGGGTTGAGGGCATTCTGTCTAGGACTGGAAAAATCCGCCCCTTCGTCACTTGCCCGCCCAAAACTCACGCCAATTTGGCCGCAAAATCATTCCGCACGTCAGTGTGAAAAGATCGGGCTAAACCGCGAATCGGATGCTTGCGGCTATCGAGCACCTTGGTGTATCTATATTGACGTGATGAGCTGGATGGAATGCTGTTATTGCCTGGCGACGCGTTCCGTTTCACAAGGGAACACAGTCGCATATACTGTGGCAATCTCAACAAGAGCGGCCAAAACTCTTATCAAATGCTTGTAAATAAAAGGTTGCGCGCGTGGTGGAATGGCAGACACGCCAGACTTAGGATCTGGTTCCGCAAGGATTGGAGGTTCAAGTCCTCTCGCGCGCACCACTAAACAAAGGGATTGATGAGTCTCGGCAATGTTGTGCGGAATGGGTGAAGAGCCCGAATTATCATCGCCTCAAGTTACACGCGCACCGCGCCAGAAATGCAGACGCGCATTGAG
>CAJAQO010000186.1 GCA_903944085.1 uncultured Verrucomicrobia subdivision 3 bacterium | reverse complement strand
TTTTCATCCAGCATGAATTTCTGATACTGGCCGGCCCATTTGACGCCGCGCCACGCAAAGAAATGGCAGGTCGTCGGCAAGTCCGGCCGCAAATTCCAAGTCAAATGACGCTGCCCCTGCTTCAGCGCAAAATCCGCCACGCTGTTGGTGCCGACCTGTTCGCCATCCTTCAAGCACAGCCATTGTCGGAGTGAAACGGGATCGGGCCAATCCAGCGGATCGGGTAGCCGTCGGGTTGGTGGCGGCCACGCCGGGCACTTCGGGAATGACAAAATGTTCGGCCAGTTCTACAAGGCCAATAGTAACGGAAACACCTTGATTTGAGCCCCTTCAGAGGGAAGAGGGGCTTCTTCATGCCAAACAGTGTAGCAGATTCAAGAACCATCCAAAATCTAATTAAAATGGTCGGGGCGGGGAGATTTGAACTCCCGACCTCTTGCACCCCAAGCAAGCGCGCTAGCCGGGCTACGCTACGCCCCGAACCATAAATTCATTGGCTTTTTTTAACGGTTTTTCGAGAGGCGGATTAACAATCTGATACTGTCATCTGATACTGGAACCGTGAAAACGGTAAATGCCGAACCGGAGAATGATTCCGTCTGGCAAAAAACGCCTTACACGAATTTAATCCGTTACAAAAGCGGTCGCAGATTTATTTTGCCCGAATCAGGGTGAAGGGCAAGCTCATTCGCCGGAGTCTGCGAACAAATCTCATCACCGTCGCCAAACTGCGGCTCGCCGATTTGGAAAAAGTCGAGCCCCAGAAGGTCCAAACTGTCACCACAATTGCGAACGGACGGATGACTTTTGGACCGGCGCTAAAAGTGTTCAAAAAGCGTTTTAAGGAGAACCCCCATCCGCAAGGCTCAACGGTGAACCTTGATCAATCCGTTCGTAAGTCTGCGGTGCCTAGGCTTTCAAACGCGCCTCCTGCTCGCGGTCCGAGGCGTTGCTAATCAAACCGCCCGCCAGCGCGCCTGCCGCCGCACCAAAGAGAACATCCGGACCGCCGTGTCGGCCACCGATGGCCGCGCCCGTAAGCGCGCCAAACGCGCCGCCAATCAATGCTCCTGAACCCGTGTTGTTGGCCGAACCATCGGGATTGACGCAACCCGAAAGCAAAACCGCCATGCCTGCCGCTATTAAAACCAATACGTGTTTTTTATATTTTTGGCGACTTGGTTGCTGACTTTCACGAACCAAAAACATCTACCCCGTGGCGTGCCTGATATAACTTGTTTAGCCCATCAGCTACTTGGCGGGATTGCTCTCTCAAGTTGAGATGCGTGGATTGAATTTGGATTCGACCGACAACTGCTGCCACAAGCGTTCCTCGTCTTTGCCGATGAGTGCGGGAACTTGAATGGAAGCCTCGATATAAAGATCGCCGCGTTTGGTGCCGCCCGCAGGCAAGCCTTTGCCACGGACTCGCAGTTTTTGACCCTGCTGAAAACCAGCGGGGATTTTGACGGAAACGCTGCCTTCCAAGGTCGGCACCGGAACTGTCGCTCCCAATACCGCTTCCCACGGGGCTAATTCCAGATGGCCCATCAGATCGGCACCACGCACTTGCCAATCAGGATGCTCAGCATAGCGCACCCGTAAATAGATGTCGCCAGCACCGCCGCCATTTGAGCCTTCGCCGCCTTTGCCAGACACCCGAATCGTCTGGCCAGCTTGGACGCCTTTCGGAATTCGCACTTGGTAGGTCTGTGTTTCTTCCCGACCGGTGCGTGCATTGTTTCGCCGCACCGAAATGGCCCGCATCGCGCCTTTGAGCACTTCATCGAGCGTGATGAGAATGTCGCCTTGAATATCCTGGCCTCGCGCCGCTTCTGGTTCTTCCTGGCTGTTGGCATATTCTTGTGAGTCGAATGGCGAAGCGCCGCGCGACCGGCCGGCGCGTCCGCCAAAAAATTGTTCAAAGAAATCACTGAAGCCGGTGCCTTCAAATTGGAATTCATTTTCCTCGCCGCGCGTTGCCTGTCCACCAGATCTGGCTCCGCCATAACTTGGCTGAGGGCGAGACTGCCCGCCCGTTTTCCAATCGGCGCCGAGCTGGTCAAATTTCCGGCGGCTTTCCGGATTGCTCAAGACTTCATTGGCCTCGTTGATCTCCTTGAATTTTTCCTCCGCCGATTTTTTATCCTTGGCGACATCGGGATGATACTTGCGCGCCAGCGAGCGAAACGCCTTCTTGATCTCGTCGTCCGTCGCCTTGGGCGTCACGCCGAGGACCTGATAATAATCTTTGAATTCAACGGCCATGGCGCGCGGGCTTGGCAGCCGTCAGGTCATTCACGATCACTTTGGCCGGGCGAACAATCTTCGTTCCTTTCAGATAGCCACGCTGAATCACTTGGAGGATGGCATGGTCGGGTTGAGCCGGCTCATGGCCTTGCGAAAGCGCTTCGTGCCGGTGCGGGTCGAACGGCTTGCCGACAATCTCCTCACTTTCGACGCCGTGCTGGCGGAGCAACTGTTGCAGTTGTTTCAACGTCATTTCCACTCCCTGATGAAACTGTGCCGAATCCCGCGACGCGCCGGCGGCCAATGCGCGTTCGAGATTGTCTATGACGGGCAGCAACTCGACGATGAACGATTCCTTTTGCGCCACCGCGCGGGCCTCGCTTTCCTGCCGGCTGCGCCGCTTGAAATTTTCAAAGTCAGCGGCCAATCGCAGATGCAAATCCTTTTGTTCGGCGAGATCTTTGAGGAGCGCTTCCGACTCGGTAGCGGCGGTTGCGTCCGTGGTGGCGCTGGCGTCCAGTTCAGCCACGGGCGGGTTGGGCAATTCAGTTTTCATGGGATAATATTTTGAAACGGCGGAGGCGGCCCATTTCAATTTGGCTGACGCGACGGCTTTTCATCACTGGATGAATAAAGCCAAAATGCCGGCCTTGAGCAATGGGGTGAACACCCCATAACCGTTTGATTGGCGAGCCAGTCTTTGGAGAATTATTTAAGACTGGTCCTGTTACGGCACCACTGGCCGATCAAACCGCTGGGTGTAATTGGTTGCTTGAGGATTAGTAAAAGAAATGGGCGAGCTTTCGACCACAAACTGTGTAAGCGTCTGCCAGCAGACTAGATTCGTTGACGTTTGAACGGCGACGGTGGAACTGATTGGCGCATTCAGGACCAGTTGAAATCCGTTGGTGCTCAAAGGCTGGGCTGCGCCGAACGCGATAGAAACCGAATTGGACGCAGCGACATAGCCGGCTCCCAAAAGCCGCATCCGGTAAAAACGCTGGCTGTAATTTGTGGCGTCGGGGTCGGTATGACCGGCTACCCAATAAACGCCGCGTGGACGGCTTTCACCGCCTGCTCGCCTTTCGCCAAATCAATGACCACGGAAATTTTGATTTCGCTGGTGGAAATCATGTCAATGTTCACGCCTTCGTTGGCGAGCGTTTCAAACAATTTTCCCGCAACGCCCGTGTGTGATTTCATCCCGACGCCGACAATGGATAGCTTGCCGATCTTTTCAGCGGTGATGACTTCGCGGTAGCCGATTTCTTTTTTCAGGCCTTCAATGACTTTTTGCGCTTTGAGCAAATCCGGCTTGTCGGCGGTGAAGGAAATGTCGGTGGCCGGCGCGACGGTGCCGTGACTGATATTCTGGATGATCATGTCCACGTTCACGGTCGCGTCGCCGAGCGCCTTGAAAATACGCGCGGCCACGCCGGGTTTGTCCGGCACGCCGACGAGCGTGACTTTGGCCTGGTTTTTGTCGAGCGCGACGCCGCGCACGACGACGTCTTCCATGCTTTTGGTTTCTTCTTTCACAATCGTTCCGGGGTTGTCGTTTAGGCTGGAGCGGACTTCAAAGACCACTCCAAATTTTTTGGCAAATTCCACCGAGCGGCTCTGCATCACTTTCGCGCCGAGGCTGGCGAGTTCGAGCATTTCGTCGTAGGAAATTTCCGGCAGTTTTTTCGCCGTCGGCACAATGCGCGGATCGGTGGTGTAAACGCCGTCCACGTCCGTGTAAATCTGGCACAGATCGGCCTTCAGCGCGGCGGCGAGCGCAATCGCCGTCAGATCGGAACCGCCGCGGCCGAGCGTGGTGATCTGGCCGTCCTTCGTTTCGCCCTGGAAACCGGCGACGATCACGACCTGGCCGGCGTTGAGGCGCTCGTGAACCTGTTTGGGCGTGATGTTATGAATTCTGGCTTTCGTGTGAACGCCGTCGGTCACGATGCCCGCCTGCGCGCCGGTCATGGACACCGCCGGGATGTTCAACGCGTGCAGCGCGATGGCCGTGAGCGCGATGGTCTGCTGTTCGCCGGTGGCGAGGAGCATGTCCATCTCGCGTTCGCTCGGCAGCGGCGCAATGTCCTTGGCGAGTTTGATGAGGCCGTCGGTCACGCCGCTCATCGCGGAGACGACGACGACAATCTTGTCGCCCTTGGCGTGATATTTCGCCACGCGCGCCGCAACATTCTTGATGCGGTCGGTATTGCCCACCGAAGTGCCGCCGTATTTTTGAACAATCAGAGCCATGTTATGAATTGTCGGAACGGGGAGAATGCCAGAAATTTGCCGGCAATCAAGCCGCAGTGTGTTGTTGCAGAAGATACGCGCGGAATTTTTCGTAATCCGCGCCCAAGCGGTCGAAACTTTCCGGCAATTGCAACGAGGCTTGCATGTTCGCGGGCACATCCGGCGCCCAGCCCACGACCTTTTCCACTTCGCCGGGAAATTTCGCCGGGTTGGCGGTCTCAATGATGACCGCCGGTGAATTGCCGAGCGGTTCCACGGCAGTCCAATCTTGAAAACCCTGCCAGGCGACGGAGCCGTGCGGTTCCAGCAGCAGTTGAAAATTATTCCAAACCTCGCGCACGCCGGCGACCGTGCACTCGTCGGAAATCGAAGTCGAAAAAATGTCGCGGCGCATCGCGGCAAGATCGGGCAGTTTGTTGATCTTGCCCGTCTCGTCCATTTGCCCGCCATAGACCGCCACCAGCCGCGCGAGATTGCTCGGATGCCCGACGTTCATCGCGTTGGACAACGAGTTGCGCGACGGCGAAATTTTTTCGTAATGGCCGGTCGCCAGAAATTTCGGAAACGCGTCGTTGTCGTTGACAGAGGCGATGATTTTTTTCACCGGCAGACCCATTTCGCGCGCGACCACCGCACCCATCATGTCGCCGAAATTGCCGCTGGGAATGGAAAATACGACCGGCTCGCCCGCCTGCGCCACGCGCGACGCGGCATAAAAATAATAAACACTCTGCGGCAGCAGCCGGCCGATGTTGATGGAATTCGCGGACGAAAGGGGAATGTGCGCGAGGGCCGGATCGGCGAACGCGCGCTTCACCATTGCCTGGCAGTCATCGAACTTGCCGTCAATGGCCACGGTGCGGACATTGTCCTTGAGCGTGGTCATCAGCTTGCGCTGGCTCTCGCTGACTTCGGCCGCCGGAAACAGCACGATGACCCGCACGCCGGGAATTTTGTGGAACGCGTGCGCCACCGCCGCGCCAGTGTCGCCGCTCGTTGCCGTGAGAATTGTCACCTGCCGGTTGTCTTCCTTCAGAAAGCGGCCAAACATCCGCGCCATCATCTGGGCGGCAAAATCCTTGAATGAAGCCGTCGGTCCCTGATCCAGCCGCATCAGGAAAACGCGGACATGAATGATCTCCAGCGGCACGGGAAAGTTATACGCCGCATGACACATCGCGGCGAGCACGTCGCGCGGAATGATGCCCTCGGTGAATTTTGACAGCACGCGAAAAGCAATCTCATGATACGGCAGCCGGGCGAACGCCGCGATTTCTTCCGGTGTGAGTTTTGGAAATGTGTCGGGAAAATAAAGTCCGCGATCTGGCGCCAGGCCGAGCAGGAGCGCCTCGCGCAGATTGACTGCGGGCGACTGGCCGTTGGTGCTGCGAAAAAGAAGCATGGACATTGTTAATCGAAATTTTCCACGCGGATCATCACCGGCTTGTTTTTCACCACGGGCAATTTCGCAATCTTTGCCAGCGCCTTGCGCATCGCGGCGTTGGGCGCGTCGTGAATCATCAGGATCAGCGGCACGCTTTCGCCTTCGTGGCCTTCGGGCTGGAAGACCGAGGAGATGCCGATCTTGGCGGCGGCAAAAATCGTGGTGATTTTCGCCATCACGCCGGGTTTGTCCACCACGCTCAGTCGGAGATAATAGCGCGAAACGATTTCATCCATCGGCGCGATGCGACCGCCTTTGGCGCACACTACAAATGGCGCGACGCGGACTTTCGCGCCGTTTTTCAAATCGAGCGCGGCGTCAGCCACATCGCTCAACACGGCGCTGGCCGTCGCGTCTTTGCCGGCACCGCGGCCGTAAAACAAAGTATCGCCCACGATGTCGCCGCGCACGAAGCAGGCGTTAAACACGCCGTTGACGCTGGCCAGAACGTGTGCGTTCGGAATGAGCGTCGGATAAACCGAGACTTGCACGCCGGGTTTCTTGCCGGAAATTTGCTTGGCGATGCCGAGCAGCTTGATGGTGTAACCAAGCTTCTCCGCGAACTGCATGTCAATTTTGGAAATCTCGCGGATGCCTTCGGTGTGAATCGCGTGATGATCCGCCCAAAAACCGTGCGCGAGCGAGGCGAGAATGCCGATCTTGTGTTGCGCATCGTGGCCGTCAATGTCCAAATCCGGCGGCGTCTCGGCGTAACCGAGTTTTTGCGCGTCGGCCAACACCGCGCTGAATTCAGCACCTTCCGCTTTCATGCGCGACAAAATGTAATTGCAGGTGCCGTTGACGATGCCGTAAATCGCGGGAAACTGATTCGCGACAAAACCTTCGCGCAACGATTTGATGATGGGAATGCCGCCGCAAACACTGGCTTCGTAATAAAGATTGGCTCCGCTTTTTGCCGCCGCCGCAAACAGCTCCGGGCCGTGCGCGGACAACAAAGCCTTGTTCGCCGTCACGACCGTTTTGCCCTGCGCGAGCGCGGCCAGCACCATCGTCTTGGCGATGCCGGTGCCGCCGACGAGTTCGATGACAATGTGAATTTCCGGATCATTCACGACTTCCTGCCAGTCCGTCGTCATCAAATTGCGGGCGATGGGATACGGCCGCGGTTCATCAAACGCCTTGACCGCGATCTTGCGGAAAACGAGTTTCACACCGAGGCGCGCGGCCATGAGGCCGCCGTTTTTCTGCCACGCGTGGAAGACGCCGCTGCCGACCGTTCCGCCGCCAATCATGCCGAGGTTCACTTGCTGCATAGAAACGACAGCTTGCCGTGAAACGGGGATGGGGACAATTCAATTTTGACCGCCGCGCGCCGTGCTGGAGAAATTTGCCACCGTCCAAATGCTGGATATGCACCTGCCAACCACGGACGCGCGCAAGGTCAGCCTGAGCCGCTACACGCATCCCGAGGCCCGGTTGCCGGACGCGGTTTCAAGAGCGTTTCAATCCCCGCGCTGAACCGGAACCGCGCCGGCTTGAGGTTCGTGCCGCGTGATTTCAATTCCTTGTGCGTAAAACAAATCGTGCGGGCCTCCCAATTGATGGCCTCGGCCAGGAGGCAAGCGCCATCAGCTTGCGCCGCGGCCGTGTGCCACAGCAGTTCGTAAAAATCCCGGCGCTCGCGGTTCTGCTCCCGCAGGATTGCCTCGGGATTGTCCGAACATCTGGAAACTCGACCCCGTCGAATTCGCCAGCATTGGCCCCGGCCTCCCGCATGGGCGGCGGGAGCTTTTTTCCTTGTTGCTTTCGGGCGCTGCGATTTAATATGCCAGCATCATTTTGAGAACAGCGTCCGAGGGTTGTGAAAATTATGGAATGGATTGAGCTAATATTTGGCGGGTTGATTGGGCTGGCCACGAGCCTCAGCCTGATTCCCCTGATTCTGCAGGCGAGCCGGCGCTTGGGGCTGGCCAACCGGGCGGGGGAAGCGCATCACACCCACACACTGCCCGTGCCACGACTGGGCGGCATCGCCTTGGCCACCGCGATGCTGACCGTGTTCTTCGTGTTTATTTTCCTGGAGCCGGACTTCTTGAAATTAAACGAGCGCTGGCTGGTCATCCCCAGTTCGCTGGCCATGTTCGGCCTGGGGCTGTGGGACGATTTGTATGCGCTGGGCGCCCGCCGCAAACTCTTCGGCCAGATCCTGATTGCCAGCGTCACCTTTTTCTGTGGCATCGGCATCGCCCATTTCCGCATTCCGTTCTCGGGACGCGTGATTGATTTGGGGCTGTGGGCCTGGCCGGTTACAGTGTTCTGGCTGGTAGCCATCACCAACCTGATCAACTTGATTGACGGGGTGGACGGCCTGGCGGGCGGCATTTGTCTGATGCTGATGATCCTGCTGGTGTATGTCTCCGTGCAGACCGGATTCGTGCCGTTGATCACCGCCGGCATGGCCGGAGCCTTGCTGGGTTTCTTGCGCTACAATTTTCCTCCGGCCCGGATTTATCTGGGCGATGGCGGCGCGTATTTCCTCGGCTTCCTGATCGGCTGCCTGACGATTGTTTCGTCGCAGAAAGGCACCATTTTCGCCGCGCTGGCCGCACCGCTGTTTGTGCTCGCGCTGCCGATCATTGACACGTCGCTGGCCATTTTACGGCGGGGCTTGCGGGGCCTGCCTCTGTTCCGGCCAGATCGGAAGCACATTCATCATCGCCTGCTGGCGCTGGGCCATTCCCGTCGCCAAGTGGTGATCGGACTTTATGCGTTCACAGCCTTTTTTCTGCTGCTGGGTTTCCTGGCGTTTTTCTCGAACGGCCAATACTTCGCGCTGTTCCTGGGCGTGGGCACGCTGGTCATCATATTGACGGCGGGGAAATTCAGCTTCAGCCGCGAATGGTTTTCCATCGGACGCGTGCTGGGCAACTCGCTGGATGCGCGGGCGGACGTTCAATATGCCATGAGCCTGGCGCGCTGGCTGGCGCTGGAAGGTGGGCGAACGCAAACCATGGAGCAACTGGCGGAGGACGTGGTGTTCATCGCCCGCAAACTGGGTTTTTCACGCGTGGTCATCCGCTTGGAAGACGAAGAGAAAACCTGGCAACTGACCGGCACGCACACGGAAAAATGCCAGCTTAAATGCTGCACGTTCCAGCACCCGTTGCCGGACCATAAATACTGCCGGTTAGAATTGTGCGTGGCCTGTCCGGCGGATCAGTGGCCACCGGCACCGGAAGCCTGCCTCATCTCCGAACCCCGACTGAACACGCTGGGCATCTTGGGAGAACTTGTGGCGGAAGGCTGGGCCAAGGCGGTGGATGGCTGGAAAAAGCGCCACCAATTGCCGGTGCGTTTTGACGCCCGTCCGCAGGCACCGCCGACCGTTGCCGCAAAGCCGCCGGGCTCCGTTCTCGCTAAAGAGGAAACGCCGCTGGACCCCTGATCATTCCGGTCGCCCGACCGGCAACCAAAACAGCGTCGAAGAAAAATCCTTGGCGCGGAGAAAAATTCATTCCACAAATTTCCTTCAAGCCGCCGCTGTCAGTTTGAGCAGCCAACCAAAAGGAGTGAGCGCGCGGCATTGATCTCTCCAAGCATGCACAGCGCTTTTGTTCTTCCTGCCTTGGTGCCGCACTCGTCACGATCAGCAACTGCCGGATTGAACTGCAAGCACAGCGCGCCCGTTCTCCAGCCACAGAAGCGTCACGTCATCGGCCCGTGAAGGCCGTTCGCCGTGCGCACGAATTTCAGCGGGAACGGCACGGAGAAGAAATCACGTTTGAAGGCGTGGCAGGCAGGCTCACGGCGCGGGTTCTGCCAGCAATTTCTGGACAACAGCTTCAACGTGCTGCGGTTGCAGGCCGATGGCGCGAACGATGCCTTTGCGGTCAATGACGGCATAGGTGGGATAATAATGCACAGCCCAGGCGGCCTGTGTCTTAAGCTCCGCATCCCGCGCGGCCGGATAGGCCATCCCATGTTGTTTGGCATTGTCCGCAAATACTTCCTGTCCGCGCTTGTTGGTGCAAATGCCGACGAGCACCAAACCCTGGGCCTGGTATTTTTTGAGCAGCTCATTGTTGTGGGGAATGGCCGCCATGCAGGGTCCGCACCAGGTCGCATAAAAATCCACGACGATGACTTTGCCTTTCACGCCAGCGGACGTGACGCCGCCATTGATCCAGTCGGTGACGCTGAACGGCGGCATGAATTTGCCTTCGAGGGCGGCATGGGCGGCGCGGTTTTCGGGTTTGTCGTCCCAAGTCCAACTGTCGGGAAATTCACCGGCGAAAGCGGGCAGCATTCCCCAAACGAGTGAACCCATGGCGACGAGCAGCAATTTTTTTGTAGTCATTTGTGGACGAGTTATCACAATCCACCAGGGCTGACAATCGGAAAGATCGTTACGTCACCCAGTGCTGCGCGCGCCGATACAGTTTGTGTGTTTTTGTGAAGATCAAACCAGAGACACCGCAGGTAATTCACAGAGCTTCTGGGCGGGTAACACCCCATAGCTCTCCGGCATCGGGCAGGCTATTCATTTAGAATTTCCCGTCGCATGAATGGCATCCGGATAATCGCCTTGATGGCACTCCTAAACGCAGTGCTTGCAAAAGCCGGCGATTATACCGGAACTAACAACATGCCGGAGCAGATTCATAACCTGATGGAAACCGAAGGCTACGCCTTTGATCAAAATCACTTCGGCCTCCAAATGCAAAGCACAAATTTGCTCGGAAATTTGCAGTTCTTCGAAAGGCGGCAGTTTATTCCATTTGTGTTACCAGCAAAAAAAGTCCACTGGAGCCTGTGGACGAACTCGAAATTCAAATACGTCGGCAGAAATACCGACCAGATAAATTTGCTCTCGCCCTCTGCGGCACTCGCACAATACGAATACGACATCTCGTATTCGTGGGTTTTCTAGGTGATCAGGCCCGATGGCGCGAGTGACGCCAAAACCCCGCCGGCGGATTGGCCGGGCGTCTCGCCCGGTGATGGAACTGGCGGCAAGACGCCGCAGCCACTCGCCGCCGGGGACGGCCGCGCTACCTGCTCCGTTTCAGGGTTCAATGCACAAAATTTTATCGCGGGGAATTCTCTCCCCGCCTGCGCGCAGGCGGGCCAATCTCGCGGTCAATATGGTGTCCGGGCAAGTTGTATGGCCTCCGCGTCCGCGTGCTGGGCGTCGGCAACCAGCGCAGCAAATGGAGCAAGCCGGTCAGCCACATGGCGACCTAAAGCCGGGGAGTTGGCAGATGGCAGTTGGGCATTGGGGATTTGCGAACTGGCCGGAGCGATATTCGTTCCGGCTATTTTTATTTCATCAGCGGCGGCGGTAGAAACCGCGACGTTCCGGCGGATCCCATAAATGGATTTCCAGCTTGAACCGGCACCGCGTTTACTTGGAATCCAACTGGACCGGTTTGTAGCCGCCCTTGGATTTGAAATACCCAATCAGCGCGAGATAGCACGCGAAGGTAAACAGCGGGAACATGGCCATCTTGCCGAGCGCGCTGAATTTGCCGGCGGTCGTGGCGGCTTGGAGATCGGCCTGGGATTTGGCGTCGGTGACAGTCGCGCTTTTCGCCGGGTCAATGGCTTCATACGCGCCAAGCAGATAATTTTGTTTCATCGTCACCTGCTGGTAGAGCGCGGGATTGGCGGTCTGCAATTGCTGGGTGGTGGAAGTTTCCTGCATGTAACCGAGAAACGGCGCGCCGAGAATGCCGACCGCCAGCATCCCGATGCCGCCCATCGCGTTCAAGGTGAGCGCGCCGCCGCGCGGGCATTGCTCGGAAGTCAGGCCGAGAATCGTCGGCCAGAAAAAAGTGATGCCAATTCCAAACAGTGTGGCAGCGGCAAAAATGGTGCCGATGCCGGAATGCGCGGTGTGCGAAAGCGCGAGGATGCCCAGCCCGGCCAAGGCTGAACACGTCAGGAGCAGGCCGGGCGGCGAAAATTTGTGGGCGAGCGGCCCGGCGCAGAAACGCAAAATCAACATGATGGCCGACGTGTAAACCAGCACCCAGGCGGCATTGTAGCCGGCGGCTTTCATCGGATCTTCCATCAGCGCGGTGATCCAGCCGTTGGTGCCGAGTTCCGTCGTGGCCTGCGGAATCATGATGATAATAAGAAAAGCGAGCAGCAGCCGGCCAAAGGATTTGGTGATGGCGGCAAACGCGAGCACGACCAAGCCGGTGAGAATCCAACTAACATTTTGCGACCAGCCAAAAACTTGTCCGAGTTGCGCGAACACTAGACCAAAGCCGACGAACGCGCCAAACACGCCGAGTTCCTTGAGCATCGCGAGATAACTGACGCCGGCCTGTTCGCGCTCGCTCTTCGGAAATTGCTTGCCGATGAGGATGAGAAAAAATGTAAAGGCCGGAATCAGAATCAGGCCGAGGTTGACGCGCCAGTCAGTATTCTTCGCCAGCGCGATGGTGCAAAGCCCGCCCATCACGAGCCCCGCCGGCCAGCCGGCGTGCAGCCGGTTGAGCCATTTCACTTTGTCGGTGTTGAACATCGTGGAGACGATGGGATTGGCATAGGCTTCAACGGTTCCGTTGCCGAGGCCGAGGATGATGCTGCCCCAATAAAGCAGTTGGTAGCCGTGTTTTTGGGCGGCTGCCAGCGCCGTCGGATCGGTGACGCCGTGGATGGTTTGATATGCCATGACCGCCATGCCGGTATAAGCCAGATAGCTTACAAAGGAATAAATCATCGCCACCTTGTAGCCGATGCGGTCAATGAACAAACTGAAAATGATGATGCTCACGCCGAACGACCAGATGCCCGCGCCCTGCAATTCGCCGACGACGACGTTGTCCAATCCGAAATCGGTTTTGAATTGTCCGCCGCACAAAATCATGCGGCTGATGAACGCGTAGCTGGTGGTGATGAGCGCGATGAAGCAGCCCCAGAAGAGAATTTTGTCGTGACGGTTGTTCATGAGATTTGGAAACGCCAATGCTCGCGACTGGCGGAAAAGTGTCAACGCCAAATTGCAATTTGAGTAAAAAAATCTCGCGCCCGCCAAATCCAAAAAAACCGAAAGGCGCGCAGATTTTCTACTTTTGATTATCAGTTCACCAGCCGGAGGTGGAAGAAGCTTTGGCTGGCGGGGCCGACGCTGTTGGTGAGGGTCAGGGGCGCGCCGGTGCCGGTCACGGGGCTGCCCGCCGGTGTCCACGCTGCGGCCGTGAGGTTGGTTTTGGATTCGA
>CAJAQO010000185.1 GCA_903944085.1 uncultured Verrucomicrobia subdivision 3 bacterium | reverse complement strand
GCATCACCTGGATAATCTGATCTGGGTTTTTTCGCCCGGCGCGGAAACGGATTTGGCCGCGTGGTATCCCGGCGACGCGTTCGTGGACATTGTCGGCCAGGATCATTATCCGATGGACGGCAACCACGGCTCGGCGAAAGATGTTTTTGACGAACTTACCCAAATGACGCGCGGCCAAAAACTCATCGCGCTGGGCGAGAACGGCCCGGTTCCCGATCCGCAACTGCTCGTGCATGAAAAGGCGGGCTGGCTTTTTTTCACGACTTGGTCTGGCAGCATCCTGTTTGAAAAAACCACGCCGGTGCAACTGCGCGGCTACTACAATAATCCATACGTCTGGAATCTCGGCGATTTGCCGGACCTCAAAACTTTTCCGTTCAAACCGGCGGGCCAAGCCGTGAAACTTGGGTTTTCCGGCACTCCCGGCGACGTGGCGCTGGGCGGCACGCGGCGCTCGCCCGTCACGGTGTCCGTGCAGGATAAAAATGGTAAAACTGTTCGTGCTGGAAATTATTCCGTGACGCTGATGTTGGAAAAATCGGGCGATGCCAAATTATCCGGCACGCTGACGGCGGCCACCGTGAACGGCATCGCCACTTTTTCGGACGCCAAACTTACCGGCGCGGCTGGCAAATATAAATTTTTGGTGACGGCGGAAGGTTTGCGCGGTGCGACGAGTTCCGCATTTCACGCCGGCCCCGGCAACGGGCTGTTGCGTGAATGGTGGACTGGCCAGACTAATTTTTCGGCGGCCCGGGACGCGTCGGAAATTCTCGGTCAGGCCCTGGAAACGCCGGTGGTTTTGGCAACAAATTTTTCCGCGCGGATTTCTGGCGAGC
The DNA here is from genome assembly GCA_903944085.1 of uncultured Verrucomicrobia subdivision 3 bacterium. GTDB lineage: Bacteria > Verrucomicrobiota > Verrucomicrobiia > Limisphaerales > UBA11358 > UBA11358. Next base: position 24,234 of record CAJAQO010000185.1, on the reverse strand, counting down.
TGATTCCGCCGCAATCCGGCGAATATAAATTTTGGCTGGCTGCCGGTGGCACGGCGGAGCTTTGGCTGGGCGCGGATGCGTCGCCGGCCAGTAAAATCAGGCTGGTCGCCGTCACGGCTCAAACGCCTTATCGCAAGTGGCCGCACATCAACGAAGCTGAGTCGCCAACGGTCTCGCTCCGGGCCGGACTAAGTTATTATTTTGAAATCCACCAAAGGCAGCCCAACGGTTCCACGCAGCTTGCGGTGCGCTGGCAGTTGCCGGATGGTCGCGAGGAGCGGCCCATTCCGGCGTTTCGTTTTACCCAAGCGGATAAATAATTTAACCACCAACTTAATTTCATGACCAAGTCAGCCTTCACCAAAAAACTAAAATTACTCCAGCAGCAGCACACGCAGCTCATCCGGCGCGAAAACCGTCCGCAAAAATGTGGCAACGGGATCTTTGACCGTTACGAAAATCCGGTGCTCACGGCCGAACATACGCCGCTGGCGTGGCGCTACGATTTTAATTACGCCAGCAATCCGCATTTGATGACGCGGCTGGGCATCAACAGTGTGTTCAATGTCGGCGCGCTGGAATGGGATGGGAAAATTATTTTGATGGCGCGCGTCGAGGGCTGGGACCGCAAATCGTTTTTCGCCGTGGCCGAAAGCAAAAGCGGCGTGGATAATTTTCAGTTCGGGGACTATCCGGTGCGGATGCCGGAGTTGGATGAAAAGGAAACCAATCTTTACGACCTGCGTCTGGTGCGGCACGCGGACGGCTGGGTTTACGGGTTGTTCTGCGCCGAGCGGCAGGATGATGCCAAGCCAAATGATTTGTCCGCCGCCGTTGCGCGTTGCGGTCTCGCTCGCACCAAGGATTTGATCAAGTGGGAGCGGCTGCCGGATTTGAAAACGCCCGCGCTGCATCAGCGCAACTGCGTGTTGCATCCGGAATTTGTGGGCGGCAAATACGCCTTTTACACGCGCCCGATGAATGATTTCGCGGCCACCGGTTCGGGCGACGGCATCGGCTGGGGGTTGTGCGACGACATCACGCACGCCGTGGTCAAAACGGAAAGCATCATTGACCCGCGTTTTTATCACAGCATCAAGGAAGGTAAAAACGGCCTCGGCCCGGTGCCGATCAAAACGGAAAAAGGCTGGCTGCACCTCGCGCACGGCGTCCGCAACACGGCGGCGGGCCTGCGCTATGTGCTCTACGTTTTCCTGTGCGACTTGAAAGATCCGTCCAAACAGATCGCCGCGCCGGGTGGCTATTTCATGGCTCCGGAAAATGACGAGCGCGTGGGTGACGTTGCCAACGTGGTGTTTGCCAACGGCTGGGTGGCGCGCAAAAACGGCGACGTATTTATTTACTATGGTTCGTCCGACACGCGCACGCACGTCGCCACAACGAGCGTGGAAAAACTGCTGGATTACTGCGCCCACACGCCGCCAGACGCGCTGCGCTCCAAGCTGTGCGTGGACCAGCGCTGCGAACTCATCGCCAAAAATCTGCGCGCAAAATCCGCGCGGTAAACCGGCAATGATTTCATGAGGCTGGAATGGGATGAGCTGTTCCAGCCATTATAACTTGATGCAATGTTTATCCCGGTGAAAGGGCAGCCGTAATTTGATGCGCGGACATGTCCGCGCGTTGGCACTGGGAGACTGGCCTTGCCTGGCTGGCGGGTAGCTGGGATTTCAACGAATCGCCAGCGTCGCCGGATCGGTCATCCAGCCGGCGGGGCGCGACATGATTTCCAACATGCCGTGGCCGAACCGCGAGGCGGTGGTCGCGCCGGACGCCATGCAGGCGACTTTGCCGTTGAAAAAATTGTGAAGCGCATCCGTCACTTTGCCGGGAAATTTCCGCTCAAAGATCATGCCGCTTTGATACATCGCAAAAATGCGCCCATCGTAAAAATATTCGATCAGCCCCATCCACGCGCGGATGAGTTTGCGCATCTCGCGCGAATACGCCGCCAGATCGTCCAGGTTTTCCGCGAGCAATTCCGCCGAATGCAACGCCAGATGCATGCCCGGCGATAGCATCGGATCCACAAAACCAAAGGCGTCGCCAGTCATCGCCCAGCCCGGACCGGAACCGCGCGCGGACACGAGCTGGTAGTTGGTGTAAGTGGCGATTTCGGTGAGGCGACGGCGGTTCTGGCCGGCGGCCGCGAGCAGGGGATCGCGGCTGATGGCGGCTTCGAGCCGCTCTTCGGGCGTCGCGCCGAGGTGCGCGGCGGCATCCTTGTTCATCACCACACCGACAGAAAGGCGGTCGCGCAACGGGATGCGCCAGCACCAGCCGTCCGCCAGCCGGCCGATGATGACCTGTCCGCGCGGCTGGTTTTCCTCAAAGCCGGAGTAGTGGGCGAAATAGGCCACGTCTTTGCGCGGGCCGACTTCGGCGGGAATTTCCATCGCATGTGCGAAGAGGCGCGTGCGGCCCGTGGAATCAACGATCAAGTCCGGCTGCCGGCTTTGGAGCCACGGCGCTTGCGCCAAAGTTTCCGCCGTGAGCCGCAAACCATCTTGGCCCACGCGCTCGATTTTCGCCCGCGAGCGGACTCGTTTCACACCCAACTCATCGGCGCGCACATCAAACAAATTATCAAACGCCGGGCGCGGCGCGTTATAGGCGTAGGTTGGCATGACCGTGCCGGCGAGCGATTGAAAACAAAAATCAATCCGCTCACTGGCGTTCAAAGTGAACGTGACGCCCGGCTTGTGCTGGCAGATGGCCGCCGCGCGCTCCTCCAGGCCGAGTTTGCGCAACACGGGAATGACCGCCGGAATGAGCGATTCGCCGACGACCAGATCGGGCCGGCGGCCATCGTCGAACAGCGTGACTTCGATGCCTTTCATCGCCAGCAGCGAAGCGAGCGTCGCGCCCGATGGTCCGCTGCCGATGATGCCCACGGTTTTGATGGCGGTTTTTTTAATAATAATTACAATTTTGGTTTATGACCTTGAAACGAACCGGGAATTATCTGCTTTTTTCGTGCAGGGAAGTCAATCCAAAAGCGGTTTGGGCTGGAATCGCTGGAATCGCCACTTGACTCGTATTCATTCGAAAATTAAGTTGGCGGCGAGGCTGAAGTTAACGCGGGTCGGAGACGATTCCCGCACGGAGCAAAAACAATTCCAAAACATCATGAAAAAATTCTTGTGCTACACAGTGTTCACCGTGGCCACGTGGGCGGCCATGTCCGCTTGCACCGCGGCGACCATGCTTTATCCGGTGGTCGTCGGCGGCCGCTGGGGCTTTGTGAACGGAACCGGTGAAACGGTGATCAACCCGCAGTTTGACCATGCGGAGATTTTTGCGGAAGGACTGGCCCCGGTGAAAATAGGCCGGTGGGGCTATGTGGACGCGGCGGGAAAGGTGGCGATCAATCCGCAGTTTGACCGCGCGGGTGCGTTCCGGGAAGGACTCGCGCCGGTCAGGCTCGGCGGCGGCGGTCCCGGCCCATTCGACGACCCGCGTCCCTGGAGTCCGTTTCACGGCGGCGGCGGTCGCTACGGCTATATCAACCCGGAAGGCAAATATATCATCAATCCGCAATTCGATGATGCGGAATCATTTTCCGAAGGGCTGGCTGCGGTCAAAATGGGCCACTGGGGTTTCATTGACAAGATCGGCAAGGTCATCATCAATCCGCAATTTGACGAAGCCGAATCGTTTTCCGAAGGTCTCGCGGTGATTAAATTGGGCGGTCGTTTTGGTTACACAGACACCGCCGGCAAAATGGCCGTCAATCCACAGTTTGAGCGGGCGCAACCGTTTTCCGAGGGGCTGGCGGGCGTCCGGTCCGGCGGCAAATGGGGATTTGTGGACAAGACCGGAAAGCTCACCATCAATCCGCAGTTTGAAGAAGTCGGCATATTTATCAAAGGCCTGGCACCCGCCCGGCAAGGCAAGCACTGGGGCTACATCAATCCCGCCGGAAATTTTGTGATCAATGCGCAGTTCGACGAAGCCGCCGCGTTTTCGGAGGGGCTGGCGTCGGTGCGCCAATCCGGGCGCTGGGGTTTTGTGGATGCCAGCGGCAAGGTCAGCATCAATCCGCAGTTCGACGAGGCCGCGTCGTTTACCAACAACCTGGCCCGCGTCAAATCCGGCGGGCGATTTGGCTACGTCAACGCCAGCGGGAAATACGTTTATAATCCAACCAATTAGATTTTCTAACGGAGCATTTCCGTTTGGGCCGCCGCCGGCAGTTTTGGGTTAAGACTTGAAATCGCCGGCGAACGCGTGGCTGGGAGCCGGCAGAACTTCCGCCACCAGCGCCACCAGCGCAGCGTATCCGCCACCGGATGAATATGGCTGCGGCGACGGCTGGGCATGACTTGGATCGGCACAAATTCCACTCGCCGGCCCGCCGCCAGAAACGCCATCAGCATTTCCGATTCAATCTCGAAATGTTTGGTGTTAAACCGCAGCGCCGCCCACGTTGGCAAATGAATGAGGCGGAAGCCCGATTGCGTGTCAGGCAAAAGCCGCCCCGCGCGCCGGGAAATTTGCCTGCTCATCCAGCGGTTCACCCGGCGGCGCAGCCACGGCATTTTCTGCGCTTCATGCATGCGGTTGCCGATCACGAGCGAGGCTCCGGTGTCCTGGGCGCGTTGCCACAGCGCCGGCAAATCCTCCGGCGCGTGCTGGCCATCGCCATCGAGCGTCACCGCCCATTCAAAATGCTGCCGGAGCGCATGTGACAATCCCGTTTGAAGCGCCGCGCCCTTGCCCAAATTGGAATCGTGTTTCAGGACGAAGGCACCGGCATTTTCGGCCAGCCGATTCGTGCCATCCGTCGAACCGTCATCCACCACCATCACGCTCGGGAGCTGGCGGCGCACCGCTGCGACCAGCGCGGTGAGGCTGGCCGACTCGTTGAAACACGGAATGACGGCGGCGCAGTTGGTCGGTGCAAGCACAGCGACAGCTTGAAACGGTTTTCGCCGGGAATCGAGGTAAAATTGTTGCGGCCTTGCCCAAGCAAATTCATAAATTCTTGACCCTTGGTTACGATTGGGTGACGCTGCTGAACGACCGTGGCACGTTATCAGAAACAACCAGCAATAACCGATCCCGAACTCGCACATTCAAGCGTGGCAAAATCATTCTCGTGAATTAAATTTTGACTCACTAACCGCCGATGCTTTTTCCGCTAACACCATTGCCCGACACGCCTCCGCGAGTCGTCATCACTGGTGCCGGCATTGTTACGGCGCTCGGCTTGGGCTGGAAGTTGAACGCGGCCGGATTTCGCGTCGGCCGCCGGGCCTTCCGGCCGGTGGAACTTTTTGATGTCAGCCGCCAGCGCGCAAAAATCGCGGCGCAGGTGGACCTGCCGAAAACGCTGCCGCCATCACATCTCAGCCAGCGCCAGTTGGGCCGCTTGGATCGCGCCGGAAAAATGCTCGTGCTGGCCGCGCAAGAAGCGTGGCAGCAGGCCGGTTGGGAAGCCGCTGACAATCTTCCGCTGGTGCTCGGCACAACCGCCGGCGGCATGACGCTCGGCGAAGCTTACTACCGGCAGGCGTTGCGGCAGCCCGCCCGGCAGCGCCAGCAGGCCACGCGCGCCATTTACTATCAACCGCCGGTGCAGGCACGATTGGTTTTCGACGCCTTGGGTTTCAGCGGTCCGATCACGATTATTTCAAACGCCTGCGCCTCCGGCGGCAACGCTCTCGGCCATGCGTGGGACTTAATTCGCACCGGCCAAGCGGAACGCGTCGTCGCCGGCGGCTACGACGCGCTCGGCGAAATGGTTTTTTCCGGCTTCGATTCGTTGCAAGCGCTTTCGCCCACAGTCTGCCGTCCGTTCGATGCGGCGCGTGACGGCCTGGCGCTCGGCGAAGGCGCGGCGGTCGTGAATCTGGAAACGCTCGAAAGCGCGCGGCGGCGCGGCGCGGAAATTCTCGGCGAACTTATCGGCTACGGCACGTCCATTGACGGACATCATCTCACCCAGCCGCATCCGCAGGGCAGCACCACTTTGAGCGTGATGAAACAGGCTTGTGCCACCGCTGGCGTCACGCCCGGAGAAATTGATTACCTCAACGCCCACGGCACCGGCACGGCGCTCAACGACAGTTCGGAAGCGCTCGCGATCAGTGAATGGGCGGGCCAGCGCGCCGCCACGCTGCCGGTCAGTTCCACAAAAGCCAGCATCGGCCATCTGCTCGGCGGCGCGGGCGCGGTCGAAGCGGTGGTCTGCCTGATGGCGTTGCGCGAACAATGGCTGCCGCCGGAAATTGAATTTGAAACGCCCGATCCCGCCTGCAAATTTCCGATTGTCCACCAGCCGCAAGACGCACGCGTGAATGTCGTGCTGTCGAACTCGTTTGGTTTCGGCGGCGTCAACGCAACGCTCATTTTTCGGAGGTGGGCATGAGCAAAATTTTTGTCGCCGGAATCGGTGCGGTTTCGCCTGCCGGCTGGAATGTTGCCGCGTTGCGTCAAGCGCTGGACAAAGGCGAACCGTTGCCGACGCAACCGCTCATGCGGCCTGGCTGGGAAAAACCGTTGTCCGCGCGGCTGGTGCCAAACCCGGCGGTGCGGCCGGAATTTTTGGCGCATCCACGCCTGCGCCGCGCGAGTCCGATCACGCATTACACCGCGTCCGCTGCGCTCGAAGCCATTGCCAGTTTGCGCGCCAATCCCGCCGCGAAAAATTTCCGGCTGGGCATCGTTGTCTGTCTGCAATCCGGCTGTGTGCAATACTCCTGCCGCTTTTACGACGAGACGCTGAAAAATCCGGCCACCGCAAGTCCGCTCGTTTTTCCGGAAACGGTTTACGCCGCGCCGACCAGCCACGTCGCCGCGCTGCTGGAAAATGTGGTGCTTGCTTATTCCATCGTGGGCGATCCGTCCGCATTTTTGCAGGGCGTCGCGCTGGGCGCGCAGTGGCTGGAGGAGCAGCGCGTGGAGGCGTGCCTGGTCATCGGCGCGGAAGAAACCAACTGGATTACGGCCGACGCGCTGCATCATCTCGATCGTTCTGCAATCATTGCCGCCGGCGCGGGCGCGCTGTGCTTGTGTCGCGATGAAAAATTTTCCACCGGTGTCGAATTGTCCGCCATCACCGATGCCCACACTTTTTCCGCGCGGCTGGACCGGCCGCAGGCCGCGCAAGCCATGCGTGGGCAACTGGGCAAAATTTTTCCCGGCGAACTGCTTTGTGATGGTCAGGGCAACAGCCCGCGAACAGATGCGGCGGAACGCGCGGCGTGGAAGGATTGGACCGGCCCGCGCCTCAGCCCGAAACGCATTTTAGGCGAAGGCTTGATGGCCGCTGCTGCCTGGCAGTGCGTGGTCGCGTGCGACGTGATGGCGGAGAAAAAATTCGCGTCAGCCAGCGTCAGCCTGGTTGGCTCCAATCAGCAGGCCATCGGTGCGCGGTTCGTGCGCGCGGATTTTGACATTTCGCATTTGTCCGCCGCCGTGCCGACGGGCAACATTCGACCATGAGTTTGCGGGTCATTTTAATTACCGGCGCGAATGGCGGATTGGGCCAGGCCGTCGCCCGCGCTTTTCTTCAGGAATCACCCGCCAATGTCGCCTGGCTCGGCATCCGCTCCCATCGGGAACATGCCGACAAGCTCGCGCACGAAAATCCCGACCGATGTTTTTGTGTGAACCTGGATGTTACCGCGCCTGACTCCTGGCAGGCGGCGGTCAAAGAAATTTTGGCGCAGCACGAGCGGCTCGATGTGCTGGTCAACAATGCTGGCAGTCACGAAGATGCTTTGCTCGCCACGATGCCGCCGGATTCCTGGCGGCGCGTTTTGGCGACGAACCTCGACGGTGTTTTCCACGGTTGCCAAACCGTGTTGCCCACGATGATCAGCCAGCGCGGCGGCCGCATTGTGAATATTTCCTCGTTGAGCGCGCTGCTGGCGCCGGCGGGACAGGCCAATTACGCGGCGGCCAAAGCGGGCGTGGTGGCCCTGACGCAGTCCGTTGCGAAAGAAATGGCGCGCATCGGCATCACGGTCAACGCCGTGTGTCCGGGCTTCGTGGAAACGGAAGCGCTGGCGCATCTGGCCGGCGACGAACGCAAAGCCGCGCAGATGAAAATTCCCATGCGCCGCTTCGGCCGACCGGAAGAAATCGCCGCCGCCGTAAAATTTTTGGCCAGCACCGAGGCCAGCTACATCACCGGTTCCATTCTCAAGGTGGACGGCGGGATTTTATAAATCACCACCGCGCCAGCTTCAGCTCTCACGGCTATCCAGCCGGCAACTGGGAAAAAGTTCATGCGGAAATCATGCGCATTCATTCCTGCGGAAAACCGGGCGACGGCAGCCGTGAACAACCGGGGTTACGCGTGAGTGAATTTGGCGCGTTCGTTGCCGCTGGGGTCGCGAAAATCACTGAGGCGGCCTTTTTTCAAGGTGCCGTCCGGCAGCTTCAACGCAATCTGTGGTGGCCAGCCGGCTTGGGCTTGAGTCACGCTGTCCACAATGCCCACGGCACGGGATAGTTTGTGGACCATGATTTCGCCGAGAAAGCCTTCGCCGGTGGCGGGAATTTTAGTTTTGCCCATGTGGTCAGTATGCCGGAAAAATCCGGTGGATTCAATTTTTAACGGCAAAATGCGCAAAAAGGAATTTTGAAATTTTCGTTTGCGTGGTTCGCGATTGATGCTTCTGTGTCCTTTGATATTAATCCGGTGTTAAAAAAATGGCGGCCGTGTTTTCCAATTTGGATGGCCGAAAGCGCGCACCGCTTGGTTGCCGCCGGGCATGTTGCCCCGCAGGCTTGAATCCGGCGGCCCAAACAGGGACACTCACCGGTCTGATTGAGGACGCAACCCAGACAATAATCCTGACGAAGCCATGCCCGTTGAAGAAAAAATTTCCACTGTGCCGATATTGACCGAATCCACCGCCGCGAAAGTCATCATCATCGGCGGCGGCATTGCCGGGCTGGCCTGCGGCTGCTATCTCCAGATGAACGGCATTCAGACGGAAATTCTGGAGGCGGGACTTTTGCCCGGTGGACTCTGCACGGCCTGGCATCGCGGGCCGTATGTTTTCGACGGCTGCCTGCGCTGGTTGATCGGCGCGCAGCCGCCTTCGGCCTTTCATCAAATCTGGACGGAACTGGGCGCGATCAATGGGCGAAAAATTTTCATCCACGATGAAATGCTCCGCATCGAAAACGCCGACGGCACCACGCTCACCGTGCCGACGGATTTGGACAAGCTGGCGCGCGAGTTCAAACGCCTCGCGCCGGAAGACAGCGGGCTGATTGACCAACTGGTGCGGGACGCGCGGCGTTGCGCGCCGCTGGAACCACCTTTGGAAAACCCGATCGAACTGATGAACGTATTGGAGAAAACGAAGCTGGGCTTGAGCATCCTGCCGATGGTGCCCGCCATTTTACGGTATAAAAATTTGCCGATCACCAGCTACGTTGCGCGCTACAAAAATCAAGTTCTCCGCGCGGCGCTGCAACTCATCGTCGGCAACGAGGAAATGTCGGCGCTGGTGCTGGTGATGCTGCTGGCGTTTCGGACGCGGAACAACACTGGCTTTGTGGCGGGCGGATCGTGGGATTTTGCGATGGCCATCGCGGACCGTTACGCGAGGCTGGGCGGCACAGTGCGGTATAAAACCAAAGTGGCTTCGATCAAAGTCGAAAACAATCGCGCCGTGGGGGTGCGCTGCGCGGACGAAACTTTCATCCGCGCGCAGACCGTGGTTTCCTGCGCGGACGGCCACACGACGATTTTCAAAATGCTGGACGGCCAGTTTGTGGATAAAAAAATCCGTTATCTTTACGAGCATTGCCAACCGTTTCCGGCCATCGTCCAGGTTTCGCTGGGCATCAAAAAAACTTTTCCGGACACGCCGCACACGCTCAACCTGCCGCTGCGCGAGCCGCTGTGCGTGGACAACCAGACCCGGCACGGCCGGCTGGAAGTCGAGATCTTCGGTGCCGAATCCGGACTTTGCCCGGCCGGCTGCACGGTCATGACCATCCGGTTGCAGACCCGCTACGAATTTTGGACGGGCTTGAAAAAAACGGATCCGCAGCGTTACCGGGCGGAAAAAAAAAGAGTCACCCAGGAAATCATCGCCCGGCTCGACCAAAGATTCCCGGGACTGGCCGCGCAGATCGAGCGCTCAGACATCGCGACGCCCGCGACTTTTGTGCGCTATACCGGCAACTGGCAGGGCAGTTACGAGGGCTGGCTGCCGACGCCGCGCATTCTGGGCCGGCGCATTCCTTACACGTTGGCGCGGCTGAAAAATTTCTACATGGCCGGGCATTGGGTGGTGGCAGGCGGCGGACTGCCGTCAGCGGCGCTGGCTGGCCGCTATGTGGCGCAAATGATCTGCGCGCAAAACGGGAAAGCGTTTGTGGCGACCACGCCGTGATTTTTAAAAAGCCGCCGGCCGGCCGGCGTTATCGGTGTGAAAATTGAAGGCAAAAAGTCGGATGGTTTTCTTCGGCTCCTGAATCCACCCGGAAATTTTATATTCAGTTTGCGGCTCCAGAACCAGATCTGGCGGCAGCGCATAAATTCTTTCGGTGGTGTTTTTATCCGGCATTTGAATTGGCCGATCAAAAGTCACCCGGCGTTGGCTCGCCGCCGCCGGTTTGTGCTTGCTGCGGCGGTCTGGCGCGCCGGAGTAAACGTGAGTTTTTTCTATCGTCGCGGCGACCGGAGCTGCGGGGTCAATTCCGCAAAATTGCGGCGACCAGATGCGCAAGAAACTGTTTTCGCCCGGCAGCATTTTGTAATCCTCGTCGAACGGCACGCGCGCAATTCGCGTCAGGGTCTGTTCATTTTTAGTAATCAATTCGGCGCCGGATTCTTCCGCACGGAAATTTTTCACGCCGGGAAAATCATCAAACAGTCCGGCCACGCGGTCGCTTGAAGTGTCCGGCGTGGGCGCGAAATTACTCAAGAGAACGCCGTCCGAGCAGAGGTCGTCCAAGCCGCCGTGCGTGCTCCGGCAGGTCACCAACCGGCTGCCTTTTTGCACCAGCCAACTGTCGTTGACGTAATGATTGTCCAGGCTGACAAGAATGGTTGCGGGATTCAGCGTGGCACGCGTGAGGCCGCGAACCATCCGCTCCAGCGCCAGCGGATAATGATGGTTCAGCGTGGCCGCCATCCAGGCATCGGCGGTGGCGAAGCCGTCGGCGTCGAGCTGGTGGTTTTTTGCGAGCGCTGCCAACACCGGGAGATAATTGATGGGATCACCCACTTCGGCCAAATAGCGGAAAGAATTTTTCGCCGGATTCCAGTCAATGATGGCGCGTTCGCTTTTGTCATTCATGACCAGAAAACGATTCGTCTGGTTGGGAACCGGAGCCGTCAGCACATCCACGCCGGGAAGCTGGCACAGCCGTGCCGCGAGTTTTTCGGTTTCCGCCGGGGCATTGTGAATTTCCACCCATGACTCGACGCCGACCGTGGGCAGGACAACATCATTTGAATTTTCGATGGACTTGGAAATCCGGTAGCCGGCCTGTTCCAGAAAGGCGGCCACGGCGACGCGCCGGCCGCGTCCGGCGTGATTGTGGCCGTGATCGGAGAGGATGACAATTTGCAGATCGTGTCCCTCCCGCGCTTGGTAGCGGGCGCGCAAATCCTGAAGCTGCCGGTCGAGTTGGCAGAGCATGGCCAGGATGTCGCGGTCCAAATGCTGGGCGTCATCGGACGCGCGGATATAGACATAATAATTTGTCGCTTGGCTGGTGGTGTTCCAAAAATGCTTGGTCAGACCGGAGATTTCATATTCGTAGGTGTGCCGCGGAAACAGGTAGCCCATCGCCCGCATAAAACCGCTTTCCACCTGCCAGTGCATCTGTCGCTCGTGTTCCATCGTCGTGGTGACGCCATTGATGGAAATTTCCGCGTTCGCCGCCGTGCTGAAATATGTGCGCTGATAACCGGGCAGGGGACGGTCGCCAAAAATATCCGTCCACGCGACGTCGCTCGCGGAGGGGAAAGTCGAGATCATGCGGCTGACGGGAAAATATCCTTCTGCGGACGTGAAGGCCTGACGTTGGAATTTATGGCCCCAGAAATTTGTGCAGGCGACGCCAGCCTGCAAGGCTTTCAGGTCGCGATAGGCCACGCCGTCCACCGCCAACACCAGCCGCGCCGGCAGCGCCCGGCTGGTGGCCGGCAGCGCCAAAAGCGCCAGCCAGAAAAATAGCATCCACCGGGCCGGCTTTTTCTGCCGGCAATTTGATTGGTCAAACTTTGGAACCAAAGTCATGGCGTGAAAGCTTTAGCGGATTTGGCCGGGCGTGTCGTGTAAAAACGGTTTTTTTCATGCGGGCCGGCGACTTCTCGGCTTGCGCCGAAGCCGTTGATAAAGCAAGATTATCCGTTCACAGTGGCACCAGTTTTTTGCAATGGATAACACAATCGCAATCAAGCAAGACATCCGCCGGCTCATGGTCGAGAACCTCATGCTGCAAATCAGCCCGGAAGAAATCGGCGATGACCAGCCCTTGTTCGGCCCCGGCAGCGTGGGGCTGGATTCGGTGGACGCCCTCCAACTGGTCGTGGCTTTGGATAAAACTTACGGGTTGAAGATCGCCGATCCCGAAGCCGCGCGGCAGATTCTGCAAAGTGTCAACACGATTGCGGACGCCGTGGTCAAACATCAGGCGGCCGCGAAAACGTGAGTTGGTTGGCGGGTTGTGTGACCGCGCCTCTGTCGGCGTTGCTGTGATCCAGCGTCAGGTGAGCAGGGTCGGCTTCAGGATTTGCTCGACGGCGGTTGCTGGTTTTCTTAATTGAAAGACTTGATCGTGGCGGACCAATTTTCAAAATCATGGCGGCAAAACCTTTTCCGCCGCTTTTTTGTCGCGGTCATGCTGGTCGGGCTGGCGGCTGTAATTTTCGGTTGCAAGCCGGCCGCGCAACCTCCGCCGCCGACTGAAACAAGCCTATCGCCGGCTGCGGTGCGGTCCGCGTATGCCGGTTCCATCACTTGCCAGAAATGCCATGAGTCGGAATACGAACTCTGGTCCAAGTCGCATCACGCCCTCGCGGAAAGACCGGTGCAGCCGCAGATGGACCAAGCGGCGTTTGCTCCGCCGCGCTCATTTCAGCACGGCAGCCAGACCACGGAGGTGGCTATGGCGCAGGGCCGGTTTCAAGTCAAGACTCCGGGCTTGTCGGGACACGCGGAGACTTTCGCCGTCGAGCGCGTCATCGGCCATGATCCATTGCGGCAATTTTTGGTGGCCTTTCCCGGCGGCCGGTTGCAAACGCTGGAAGCTTCTTATGATCCCAACGCCAAGAATTGGTTTGATTCGTTCGGCAATGACGACCGGAAACCCGGCGAATGGGGGCATTGGACCGGTCGCGGCATGAATTGGAACATGATGTGCGCGGTCTGTCATAACACGCGCGTGCTGAAAAATTATGACGCCGCCAGCGACAGTTATCACACGACCATGGCCGAGCCGACGGTCAGTTGCGAAGCGTGTCATGGCCCGCTGAAAGCCCACAACACATGGCAGGTCAAATTCGGCAAGTCTGGCCAGCCGGATCCGACTGTGGCGAAATTGAGCCGCGCGCAGATTGTGGATTATTGCGGCACCTGTCATTCCCGGCGCAGTGATCTGACCGGGGATTTTCTGCCCGGCGAAAATTTTCAGGACCGCTACAATTTGGAAATGGCCGGCACCGAAGATTATTATTATTCCGACGGCCAGATTCGCGACGAGGATTACGAATACGCTTCATTCCTCGGCAGCCGGATGCACGCGCGCGGTGTTTATTGTCTCGATTGCCACAATCCTCATTCTTACAAAACAATTTTGCCCGGCAACTGGCTTTGTTTGCGCTGCCATGCCGTCGGCAGCACGAACGCGCCGGTCATCAATCCGGTCACGCACAGCCATCACCAAGTTTTTGGCTTCGACACGAACGGCCAGCCGGTGAATGTGGATTTGACGACTTACAATTCCAAAACCGTGAAGGAAACCGGCGGTGAATGTGTGAACTGCCACATGCCGCAGACGGTTTACATGCAGCGCCACTGGCGGCACGACCACGGTTTTACGAGTCCCGATCCATTGCTGACGAAACAATTTGGAATTCCCAATGCCTGCAACCGCTGCCATCAGGACAAGACCACGGACTGGGCGCTGGAAGCGAACGAAAAATGGTATGGCGCGAAACTGGACGGACCGCGCCGCCAGCGCGCCCAGATTTTTGCGCGGGCGAATGCCGGCGACGCCAGCGCGGTCACGCCGCTGCTCGAATGGTTGCGCCACGAAGAACAGCCTTATTGGCAGGCGGCGGCGGAAAATGCGCTGGCCGCGTGGAGCGCCGATGCGCGCGTGACGGACGCTTTGCTTGAAAAATTGGCCAGCACGAATGCGCTCGTGCGCACCAAAGCCGCGCAAGCCTTGGATGCCGCCGCGCAGGGAAACGAGGCGAAAATCAAAGACGCCTTGCGCGGCGCTTTGCGCGATCCCATCCGCAGCGTGCGGCTGGCGGCTGCGTGGGCTTTGCGGGCGGAATTAAAACCGGGCGATCCGGCGGCTGTGGAATTGGAATTTTTTTTGAATTTGAATGCCGACCAGCCCGGCGGACAGATGCAACTGGGCGGCCTGGAGTTTTCCCGAGGCCAGGCCGAAGCTGCGTTGAAGCATTATCAAACGGCGGCGAAATGGGATGCTTTTTCGGCGCCCATCCAGCATGAACTGGCCGTGGTTTATAGTTCGCTGAATCGTCCGCAGGAAGCTGTGAAGGCGCTGCAGTCCGCCGTTCAACTCGCACCGAACGAGGCGCAATATCAATTTGAATTGGGGCTGGCCTGGAATGAAGCCGGAGATTTGGCGCAGGCGCAAAGCGCTTTTGAGGCCGCCGTGAAATTATCGCCGAATCATGCGCGAGCCTGGTATAACTTGGGGCTGGCGCGCGCCGCCGCCGGCCAGCTTCCGGCCGCAGTCGAAGCTTTGTTGCGCGCCGAGTCCGCCGATGCCACCGACGCGCGCGCGCCGTTTGCCCGCGCCACGATTCTGGTGCGACAAGGCAAACTCGCCGACGCCCAGGCGGCGGCACAGCGCGCCGTGGAACTCCAGCCGGATTTTCCGTCCGCCCGCGAACTGCTCCGCCAGCTTTCCGCGCGCTGACCGGCTATTACACTGATCTTACTTTCGACTGGCTGGACAACAATGCCGTTTCGCACTCTGCGCTTGCAGTCGTCATAAACTTTGCGCTAGGTTGGCGTCGCGGCGTTTCATGCCGTAAAAGCAGCACAGAAAATGGCAACGCGTCAAGTTTCGCTGGTTTTTGTCGTTGCAAGAGCTGGCTGACAAAGTTGCTCCCGTAGCTCAAATGGATAGAGCTGCCGTTTCCTAAATCTATGCAAGCACTTTTTTTGAATTTTTGCTACCGTTCGCTTCCGCATATTCGCATTGATTTCATTGAAGATTATTTTGGTTCCACCACATTTTTGGCGGCGCGACCTTTTGCTGTTTTATGCCGCAAATTGCTCTAAAAACTCAATATGGTATCAGATGCGGTATCAGATTTTAGGCTCGGAATTCGGTGGAAATTTGGCTGGAAAAAGTGGTGCTCCCGCCCGGAATCGAACCGGGATTTGCCATTTAGGAAACGGCCGCTCTGATCCATTTGAGCTACGGGAGCGCAAATTTCGACTAGCATACGCGCTCCCGATTTTTTGCCAAGTCGCATCGTGCGATGTGAAATGGAGGCGACCTCTCGGCCAATTTCTGAGCTTGCCCAGATTTGTTGAGAGAGACTGCGAAGTTTACGCCGAGGCTTAAAGCTGCTACAAAATAGCGTCATGCCGCTCGACACCGCCAGCTTGGTCAAATGGTTTCAGGAACGTCCGTTTTGGATTCAGGAAGCTGCGCGGTTACTGCTTACAAAGGAAAATTTAGCAGGGGCAGACATGGCGAAATTGGCGGCTGTTTGCCAGCAGCAAGCCACAGAACCGAAGGCGGCGCAGAAGCCCGCCGCACTCCCAGAATCCGCCTTCGCCCAAAAGGCCGTTGGCGTCTCTTTACGGCTAAATGGCATTTCGGAAGTCAAAGGCATTGAGGCATTGAATCCGCGCTCGCCTCTGACCTTTAACCAAGAGCCGCTTACTATCGTTTATGGCGGCACAGGTGTTGGCAAATCCGGCTGCGTTCGCATTTTGAATAATGTCTGCGGAAGTAAGAATCGGCGGAAATTGCTCGGCAATGTTTTTCAGGGCATCGCGGCCCAAAGCTGCAAAATCAGCTACGCCTTGAACGGCACAGCCAAAGAAATTGTGTGGCAACCGTCCGATGGATTGCAGGCCGAGCTTTCGGCGCTTGAAATTTACGACAGCGAGTGTGGCAACGTGTATGTCAACGCCGAGAACGAAGTGACGTTCGAGCCGTGGTTGCTCGGCGTATTTCAATGCCTTGTGGATGCGTGTGCCGCCGTGGAAGAAATTCTACAAACCGAAATTGCAGCACTGCCATCGAAGAAGCCGGTCATGCCAGTCGAACTCGCCACGAGTTTAGCTGCGACATGGTATGCGCAGATTAGCGCGCAGACCAGTGCCGACGATGTAACGCAGAAATGTGAATGGTCGCCCGAACACAAAGAGGAACTGGACAACTTACATGCGCGGCTGCTTGAGAAGAACCCCGTTGAACAAGCGAGGCAACTGCGGACGCGAAAGACCGCACTAGAAAGATTTTCGGCGGAATTGGTCGCGATCCGTGACGGCTTGACCGATGGAGTTATTGCAACCCTACTGAACGCCAAATCCGATGCCACGACCAAACGCAAGGCGGCGGTGGAAGACGCGGTGAAAGTATTTGATAAAGCTCCACTTGACGGTGTTGGTCAGGAAAGTTGGAAACTGCTTTGGGAGCAGGCGCGAGCATATTCGGAAAAAGTCGCCTATCTCGAAAAAGAATTTCCGTTCACCGGAGACGATGCCTTGTGCGCGCTCTGCCAACAACCACTCGGCGAGGAAGCGAAGCTGCGGCTCGGCTCGTTTGAGAAGTTCGTGAAAGGGGAATTAGAATCGCTTGCCAAAAGAGCCGAAACCGAAGTTGCAGCGATTGTCCAAAAATTCCCAAAAATCCCATCAGCCGAAGATTTCACGACACATCTCGCAACGCTCGGCCTCGACGACGAAAAACTCATTCAAAAGCTTCAGCAATTTCGCGCCGACGCACAAACGAGGCGCGACGCGCTACCCGTTGCGACCACGCCGGAGCAAGTGCCACCCGCACCGGACGCGGCACTGCTCGACGAGTTGGCAACTTTCAGTGCCGCTTTGGAAACCAAAGCGAAGGCGTTCGACGAGGACGTGAAAAAATCAGACAAAACAGAACTGAAAAAGAAAGCCCGCGAATTGGAGTCCCGCAAGTGGCTCAACGAACAGAAGGCGAGTGTGGAGGAAGAAATTACCCGCTTGAAGAAAATTTCATCGTTGGATGCCGCGCGTAAGCTCACGAATACCACCGCACTGTCCAAGAAAAAATCAGAGCTTGCGCAGGAATTGGTTTCGGATGCTTTCATTCAGCGATTCAATTCGGAGTTGAAGGCGATGAGTGCTTCGCGTGTTCAAGTCGAGTTGGTTCAGACCCGCACGGATAAGGGCCATGTGTTTCACCAGATTCGCCTCAAGAACGCGAAAATTGCCGTCCCAACTTCCGACGTGCTCAGCGAAGGCGAACGCCGAGTCGTATCATTGGCGACGTTCGTGGCCGATGTTGAAGGCACCGAAGCCAGCACGCCCATTGTTTTCGACGACCCGATTACGTCTCTCGATCAAGACTTCGAGGAAAGCATCGTCACGCGACTCGTGGCTCTCGCGAAAAAGCGGCAAGTCATCGTATTTACTCACCGTCTTTCTATGCTCACGCTTTTGGAAGATGCGGCCAAGCAGGCGAGCATAGCGACGCGAGTGGTAGCGCTCAATCGCGAACCGTGGGGCACGGGTGAGCCAGGTGAGACGCCGTTTGTTGCCCGAAAACCGGAAAAGGTCATCAACGGACTATTGAACGAAAGGCTGGTTCGTGCGAAAAAGATTCTCGCGGAAAATGGCAACGCAGAATACGACATCCACGCTAAAGCCATTTGCAGCGACGTGCGGATTTTAGTCGAGCGTTTGGTTGAAGACACGCTTTTGAACGAAGTCGTTCGCCGATTCCGGCGTGCCGTCCAAACACAAAATCGAATTGGAGGTCTGGCCAAGATTAAGCCCGAAGATTGTCAGATGATTGATGAAATGATGACCAAGTATTCGCGCTACGAGCATTCCCAGCCAAACGAAGCGCCCGTTCCGTTGCCCGAACCAGACGAAATCGCTGCTGACTTGACGCGGCTTCAAATCTGGCTGAAGGAGTTTTCCGAAAGGAAAATTCCGTAAACCGTGAATGACGAACTGCTAATCCGGTTGTTTCAGCGGCACTGCCCCACGAAGCGATTATCATCATAGTGTCTCAAATGAGTTCCGAGTCAGATCAACTTGTGAAGTGGCTGTCAGCTTCAGACAATGCACGCGCTGAAGCCAATTATAAATGGCTTGTCAGTCATTTTGCGGGCAGAGAAGCATTCCACGCAGATTTGGTCGGAAATTCAGAGATTTACAAATCAATTCTGAGCCGGGAAATCCCTTCATCCAAGGCGGTCGAGACCTTCGCCGCGATGACTTCGGAAGCTAAGAGGCAGGGATGTCCTCTTGACGACTTGGCGTTGATTTATAATGAATCTGCCATGTTATCAATACTCCTACAGGCTGGAGAGGAGTGCAATGTGCCTGAAAACGTCTTAGCTGCAATTGAAACGGCGCACGAAGCCATGCTGAAGCAATACCTGAATCTTGTCATTGAACAAGCAGACGCCCTGTGCTTGTTTTTACTCCAAATCAAATGGTTCTTTGCTCGGATGAGCTTTGGCGACTCTCGAATTGTCTTCGCTGACCTACCCGTTGGGAACTCACTTCCTGTGCTTTTGTTAAATCACCTTCTCTCCCCTATCGCCAAAACCGAGACAATATGCGTGGCTCTCACAAGGAATGATTCCAAGAGCCAAGGCATCACACGCGAACAATTACTAGCTGACGAAATGAATCGGCTTGGATTGAGAAAAAACGATGTGGTTGTGCACTTGGATGAATGGGATACGGGTGTAAATTTCAATAGAATCTGTAAAATTCAAAAACGACTAATTAAAAAAAGTGGGGCATTTTATTTTGCCGCCGCAGTTTTAACAGACAGTTCAGCCCAGAAAAATGGATTTAGGTCATTTTGCGACCACCATGACGAAATCCTCACGAAATGGGGAGAAAAGGGAGACGACTTTCGGAAAGTTCTTCCACCTCTGAAGACGCAGTTGAAGGCTGATGGTTACTTTTTCTGGTCTGAAAATGATCGAATGGCTGGCTTTCGCAAGATGCAGATTCACGGTTCCATGTTCAGCACAATTGACGAGACAATTGGGGTTTTGCACAAAAATGAAGAAGCGCTGAACGTAGCAGTGGGCATCCAGCTTGCAGAAATCGCTGGGGTGACAGCCTTACCGCAGTCGTCATCGAAAGGATTCGCTTCGTTGAAAGAACTGTTTAAGGAAGGCTATCACGATTATCTTCAATGTAGAGATGAACTGCGAAAATGCGCCGATGAATATCGCGAAAAAGGCGAGGTTGTGAACCTGCATGATGAATTCGTTCACCTGTCTCCCAACTACGCAAAGATACTGGATGGCCGCAAAGCGAAAATTGCTGTTATTCATGCGATAACTTTCTCTCGACGCTTGGGTTCACTTGATCCCACTGACCGTTATTATTTCAGGGAACAGGCTCCAATGATCAGTCGTCTTAAAGGCCGAATGGCGGTTGTGCATCGGGTAACAGTTGATTTTATGAAGTCACGAATTCAATTATTACAGAAGTAAAGCTGGTGGTATCTACATCAATCGTGTGCTTTCTCTTGTTGCACACCCTTTACCTCAATTCCTTCAATCGTTCCTTCATTTTTGCCAAGCCCCTCGTATTTTTCAGGCCGCACTCTGATTCGTTCCACGGCGAGCCTTTCAAGCGCGTCGCACAGCGGCTCCAAACCTTTTCCTTTGACCGTGACGATTCGGTCTTGAAACTGGATTTGCACAGCGTCCTTGCCGTTTTGCCGGATGAATTTTGCGTGCTGAAAATAACCGTAGGGAAACAAGTGAACTTCGTTGCAAGTTTCCACGCGCAAGCATTGCGGACTTGTGGCCGTGCGCCAGCACGTCAGATTCTTCGTCCGTGCATCCGTTGCGGTGTCATTCGAGGGCTTTGTTTGTGTTTCCATAAATCAATGTTCTCAATTTTTTGTTTAACTGTTTCTGCACGGCGGCTTTGAATCAGTCCGGCGATATATCTGCGAACCGGCGGCGGCACACGCCGCGCTTGCGCCGAATCCTGTTTCGCAAATTCAATCGCCAGTTCGCGGTCTCCCAAGCGACCGACGTTCTCACGCAATTGCTCTTTGTCCTGGGTGAAGATTTTTACCGCCCGCGTTCCGCGTGAAATCGTGACCAGCCATTGCTGATTATTCGTCGCGGCCTTGACGGACGAATCAGAAAACAGAACGTGTTCGACAGTTTTGCCTTGCGAGCCGTAGGACGTAATTGCGTAGCCGCGCACGAACTCCCGATATTTTTCCGGCAGGATTCGCCCGTCTTTCAATTCAATGCGCCCGTTTGGATTGACGGCTTTGACCGTCACCAATTCGCCGTTTATCAATTCTTTGCCGTCCAGCGACGGCGCATTAGCCTTGAGTTGCAATTGATCGCCCTTGGCGAGCGGCATTTCAACCGGCTGGCAAATCGTTAATCGGTTCAAAAACTTGAAAGAAACTTTCTGCTCCTTCTTCTCTCCCTTGATCAGCAGATGAGTTGGCGTTGTCGCCAACAGTTTGCCGATTTCGCCTTTGGCGAAATCTCCCGTCTCACGGTTGAAAACAATCACCGCATTGGCCGGATAAAACCGCTTGTCGCGTTTTTGGGCATCCGTCAAATCCAGCCGCTCGTAAGCCGTCACCGTCGAATCAGCCTTGTCAATCAGTCCCGCCCTTCGCAGTCCGATACGAATCCGCTCGTTGATCTCCCGAATCTCCGCCCACGTCTGCGAGACAATCACGGTGGACTTTTTCCTTTCCGCCAGCGTCAGATAATCGGCGACCAACCGCTCTCGTTGCTCATCAATCGTCTGACATTCGACGATTGCGCCGAGCCGATCCAAACGGTCGAATGATTCAGCGTATTGGCCGGACTGCGCTTTGCGAACCGCTGCGCGGTATTGTTTGATGCGTTTCCGTTCGGACTTCGTTTCTCCGGCCTTTGGATTTTGCCGCCGAATCTTTGTCAGCCGCGCCGCTTCCAGCCCCGCATACCGTTCGATGGCGCGCAGGGCGTCCGAGGCTTCGACCGCCCCATGCTGGCGCGTGTCGCCGGAGAGAATGACGCGACCACCGTTTGCTTGCACGAAGCTCAAAAGCTCCTGCATCTGCTTTCCGCCGATTTGTCCGGCTTCATCCACTATCACCACCGAGCCAGGCATCATCTGCCGTTTCGCCAGAAATTCCGAAACTGTGCGAGTGTCGGCAAAACTCTTTTTCAAATCAAGGGCTTGCTGGCGCTGCGGCGCGATGACGTATGAATTGTGTCCGGCAGCTTTCAGGCCGTTACCGATTTCCCGCAGCGTGTGGCTTTTCCCCGTTCCAGCGCCGCCACAGAACAGCGTCACGAAGTCGCGTGACTCCAGAATCAATTCGGCGGCGGCGCGCTGATCCGGCATGAGGTCGGCGGCAATGTTGTAACGTGGATTGAACTCCGTGAACTTGCCCCGCCCGTCGCGGGCGAGGCAGACGATTTCCCATTCGCAGCTTAAAATCTCGCGTGTCGTGATTTTTGACGGCGCGTGTTCGTTGCGAATGTAATCGCGTTCCTGCCCTGCCGCCTTGATGCCCTGAACCGTCAATTCCGACCCGCGCCCACGCTCCAAAGCCGCGCTCCAAACTTCGTGTTCGCGGACGACCGAGCGGCGGTCAAACAAGTGGTCTTCCGCCCACTGGACTGCGGCTTGTGCCGTGACGGACGGCGATTGAATCGCCGCCTTTGACTGGCGAGCCAGCGCGCGTAGGGATTGCCTTTCTTCGCCCGTAAGCTGGCTGTCCCAGAGGCGTTGAAGTTCAGGCAGGGCAATTCCTGCAATTTTCCGGCTGCGCTCCGCTTGGGCGATTTGTGAGCGCAGTTCCTTCAGATTGCCATTTGCGAGTTCCGGCTTCTCTTTCAGCATCCGTTCGATGCTGGCATCAATTTCCTTATGCCGTTTTGAGAAACGTGATTGCAGTTCACTGGATACGCCCTTGATTTCAAAATCGCCACGCGGTTTGTTTTCAATCTCGTAGCCGAATTGCCGCAAGTCGCGGGCGAATTCGTGGTAATAAACATTTTCGGCAAACTTCCGCACTTGAAGCATTTCGTAATTGGATAACGCCTTCCAACGATTTTCGGTTGCATCAAACGTGGCGTTGAACATGACGCAATGCGTGTGCAAGTGGGGATCAAGCGCGCGGGAAGTGTCATGCCGGAACGTCGCGCAGACGACGTTTCCGGTAAGCCGCTCCGATTTGTCCATTCCGCGATGCACCTGTGTCCCGGCGAAGTGCTGCAATTCGTTGACGGCAATCCGCACGGCGCGACTGTGTGCATCCAAGAGCCGCTTGTCATTGGCAATCAAAGCCTGAATGGAAACTGATTTTGGCGGTGAAAATGTGAAGTCATAAAAAATCCGGCGATTGGCAACCTCTGCCATTCTGTCTGAATCCCAACGGGTGGTTTTCATCCGTTGCGTCAGCAAGTCGCCGGTGTTCGGATTCTGGTTGTGGCAGAGTTTCAAGAATTGATCCTGTTTCACCCTGCCGGTAAGCCCAAGCGTTTCAGCCCCGATTCCAATCCATTCGCCGGACACGATATTTTCCTGACTGTAATAATCGCCGAGTTGCAGATGTTCTTTGAAGTATTTTTCTGCATTGTTCAGGTTGCATTGTGTCTTGGTTGAAAGCACCCCCACTTTTTAGCCTATCCCGTCCACAAAAGTTGTGATGAAACCATCACAACCTGCTTGCCGGAAATCGGTTTACATGGAGGCATGAGTTCAAAGCTGAAGTGGCTTTTTTCATGGCACGCCTTACGTCTAACCTTCGTTAGAGGTTTTGCTTATCGCCTTTTTGCCAAAGATTTTCGATTTATTTGCCAAGTTCTTACCAACAATTTGCCAGCTTCTTTCGACGTTTTTTCGGAGGTTTTATGAGCGAGCAAAGTCCATCCGACGAAATAAAAACTCGACTGGCGGAAGTGGTTTGTGGTTACCCCAAGTTGTCACCCAAACGGGCGTTGTTGCTTCCTTTCAAATCCCAAATTAAAGAGCTTCGCGCGCGCAATGCTGCCTACGACGACATCCGGCTGATTCTAGCAGAGGTGAATATCGTTGTTTCTCTTAACACCATTTACCGATTTTGCCGCGACGTGATCGGCGAGGAATCCGACCGCCCTCATAAATCACGCCCGCCCAAAAAATCACCGTCAAAAGCTATTCTGGTGTTACCGCCACCTGAAAAAATTGGGGCGACATTGCGGGAACAGCGGGAACGTTTTCCCGGCCCGTGGTCGCGGCGCAAGCCGGGACCACGCATCGCCGATTCAAAAAACCTTTAATCAAAAACCACTATGCAAAAACAATTCAATGCCGTCATCAATGGCAAGGGCGGCGTCGGCAAAAGTTTCTTCGCCGTCAATTTCGTCCAATTCCTCAAAGACAAGGGCATCGCCCATGTCGCGATTGACAGCGACAACGAAAATTCGACTCTGAAAAGATTTCATCCCGACACCCGGTTTCTCGATTTGAGCAAACGGCGTGACCTCGACGCCATTTTTACCGCACTTGCAAAGACAAATCTGGTCGTCGTGGATTGCCGTGCCGCCTCCACCGACCTGTTTATCGATTTCTTCAACGAGATTGATTTGCCATCCATGCTTGCAGCGTTTGACGCGAAGCTCACCCTGGTCATGCCGGTGAATCACGAATCGGACAGCGTTGATCAAATCCAACGAATGACCGATGAATTCAAAAACCGGTGCAATTACGTCGTCGTCCGCAACGCAGCGCACAGCGACAGCTTCGCCATTTTTGAATCCAGCGAAGTCCGGGGGCAGCTCACCGACAAACTCGGCGGACGTGAAAT
>CAJAQO010000184.1 GCA_903944085.1 uncultured Verrucomicrobia subdivision 3 bacterium | reverse complement strand
CATCACCAGCTTGCCATGGCCCGTGCCGGCAAATTCGAGCACCACGTCGTTGGTCGAGATCAATGTGCCGCCGCTGTTCAAGGTGAGCGTGCCGGAAATGGAATTGTCGAGATAGTTCCCGCGGGCCACGGTGAGCGAACCCACGGACAAGATCGCATTGGCCACGGTGACAGCGCCGGTCGCGATGTATTGCAATCCGCTTTGGTCCGATCCGCCCACGCGAAGTTCGCCGCCCATTGCCAGCGTGCCAGCGGTCATGGTCAGGTTGCCGCTGCCGGTGAGATAACCCACGGTGGAGGTGCCGCTGCCAAACGTCGTGGACCCGCCGGTGATGCTCACCGTGCCTGCGTTCACGGTCAAACCACCGCCAACGGCATTGGTTCCATTCAGCGTAAGCGTGCCGTTGCCGCTCTTGGCAAAACCGTTGGTGCCGGCCAGTGGCGCGGAAATCGTCGCGGCGTTTTGGTTGACGGCAAGCTGCGCTGCGTTTGCGCCGCCACCGCCGAGCGTCAGCGTGTTCGTGCCCGACAAAAACCAATTTTGCGCGCCGGTCGTGTCGCCAAATCTCAGTCCGCCGATGGTGCGGGCACTGTCGAGCGTCACGGTTTGATTCGCCGTGATGTTAATGGTGCTGAAATCCGCCATGCGGCTGGGGCCATTGGCAATAACGCCGCCGCTCCAATTGTTGCTCGTGCCCCAATTGTCGCTGGCATTATTCGTCCATAGGCCGCTGATGAAATTTGGATTTTGCGTGCTGTTGTAAAGCACTGAAATCTGTGCGGAGTTCATCGCGTAATCGGCGATTTCCACTTCATCGAGCTTGCCGTTGAACAGCGGATCGGCGAACTGGCTTTTGCCGAGATAATTTTTGATCGGGCTGAAAGCCGACGGCGAATTCGTGGCACTGCCGGAGGCAACTTGCGCGCCGTTGACGTAAAGAACCGCTGTGCTGCCGTTGAGCGTGACGGCGACATGCTGCCACGAACCGGCGGCCAGCGCGCCGGAGCGTTCGACGATTTGTTCGCCGCCGCCGATGTTGATGGCGAAACGCAATGTGGTGCTGCCCGAACTCGGGCTGAGGAACATGTATTGACTCGGGCCGCTCTGGCTGGTGGCCGGATTACCGAAATCGAAAATGCGCTGCCAGTTCGCGCCACCGTTCCAATAAACCCACGCGGCAAAGGTGAACGCGCTTCCTTTGGCGATGTTGGCAGGAAGCTGGACGTAGCTGTTCGCGCCGTCCAAAACAATTGACTGGGCTTGACTGATGTGTCCTGTGGAATAACTCGGCGCGCCGATGGCCATGCCGTTGTTGTAATAGCCGGACGTGTCCCAAAGATTGGTCGCGAACAAAAATTCCGCGATGCCGCGCGTGCCGTTGTCAGGCATGGCTTGCGAATAGGAGAGCGCGGAAATCGTGTTGGAATAGGTCGTGCCCGCCGCCGTCACCGTATTGCTGCTGGTCACCAAGGTGCGCGGATCTTCGACCCAATTGTAGAGCGCGTAACGTTCCACGAACGGCGTGGTTTCCAGCATGTTCACCATCGCCGCGATGCATGCCTGCTGCTGGGCGTAGGTGGGCACCGGATTTTGACTGTCGGTCCAGTTCGCGCCATTGTTCCATTCCGTGATCCAAATCGGCCGGTGCGTGTTGTTCCAAATGTTCAACAGGAAGCTATACATTTGCGATGCGCAGCCAGAAGCGTCCGCCGGATTGTGGCTTTGATAATAATGTTGCGCCACGAAGTCCACGCGCAGCCCGGCGGCGTCCGCCTGCGCCACAAACGGAATCAGCCAACTGTTTGGACCGCCATCCGAACACGCGGGCGAACCGACGCGCAAACCCGTGCCGAGCAAATCGCCCCACGCGCCAATCGCCGTGCTGATGGACATGTTCGCCTGACTCGTCTGATCCGGTTCATTGTAGCCGAGCACGGTGTTGATGCCGAGCGACTGCCAGTTTGTTCCGAGTCCGGGCCAATATTGATTTTGACGGATGGCCACATATTCCAAATCGCGCGATGAGCTTTGGTCAAGATTCCAATCATACCACCAATTCAAGTTCAGCCAGGAGTTGCCCGGATTACCGGCAATGCCTTTTTTGCTCGTCCATCGCCAGGGCGTGACGTAAATGAATTGCACTTGCTTGTCCAAGGTCGTCGGCAGCACACCAATTTCCAAGTCGCCGTCCTGCGCCACGTAACATTTGCTCCAATTTTTCCCGTTGGCGGATTGCGCAAAAACCGCCTGATAACCACGTTTTAATTTGAATGAGCTGATATTGGCGATTCCAGCGCCCGTGTAATAAGTCCATTGGCTATACGAGGTCGCGGTGCCGGTGAATTCCGCGCCGGTGAACACCGTCAGCGGCTGGAACGAGGACGATTGCGGAATCACCACCGCGCCGTTCTGGCCGTATTGCACCACGCGGCAGTTGCTGTCCGCCACCGCGCTCGCACCGCTGACTTTCACCTGGCCAAGATAGGTGGACACCGTCACGGACGGCTTGACGTTCGGCAAAAACAGCCAGCTGTCGGTCGAATTCAAATTGATCGCGCAACCGGAAAGTGGCGTTGCATTTGTCACCCAAAGTTCGCAGCGGTTGCTCATGGTCACCGTGGTGCTCGCGAGCGCGGCGTATTTTTGGACGCCGTTGGTGATGGTCAGCGTCTGGCTGCTGGCCAACAACGGCGACACAAAAAGCGTGGCGGTGAAAACAGCGCGGACAACGAAAGGAGTCAGGCGATACATGGTTTAATTGGTGACACTGTAACGGATGCGGAAATATTGCGGGGTAAGTTGCATCGGAAACGCCGCGCTGTAAAGCGAGCTGCCCCCGAAATTTTGCAGCACGTTCACCGCCGCCGGCGACGCATTGGTCCAGTTCAACAAATCCGGCGAGGATTGAAATTGGCGCACGACGTTGCCGAGCGCGCTGCGTTCCTGAAAACGAAACGCAAATTGGCCGTTGGACAAAAATCCATTTACGACTGCGTTCGTCGCATCAGCGATCCACGGGTTGCCGCCCACGGCGAATTCCAGCAAATTCGGAACGCCGTCGCTGTCGGGATCAGCGTTGGCTGCGCCGACGGCGGCATTGGTGAGCTGCGCATCGGTGAAATTTTGCAACTGCCAGTCGCCGAACGTGCCGGGCTGGGCGCGCTCATACAAATTGAATTCCACTATTTGCACGTTCTCGGGATTGGCTGAATTTCCCTGGTAATATGAGCCGGTGATGTAAAGCTCCGCATTGGTGGCGTAACGTGGCGGCGAGAATTTCACGTCCAGTGTGCCGGTGCCGGTCATCGTGTTGGTGGTGACGGGCCCGCCGTTCAACCACAGTTGTAAATTCGCCGGGCCATAGCCGCCGTTGACGGTGCGCGGCACGACTTGAAATTCCGATACGGCGCATAGCCTCGGAAATTTCACCAGCAGCCATTCGGGATGCGCGGGCGTCGGGCCTTGCCCCAGGGCCGTGCCGGACGACACCCAAAAAGTGGCACTGTTGTTGTCCACGCCATTGGTCGGTGGATAACTCGTTTGATAAGATGAAGCGGCGACGTTCGTGATGCTTAGTTCGTAAGCTGGATAGGATGAATTCGTCGGCGGCACCGCCACCAGCGCGGAAATCTGCGCGGTGCCGCCGTTCGCGGGAAAAGTCAAAGTCGCGTTCGTGCCCGTCACGCTCCAGACGATTTGTGCGGCGAGGTTGGAGGTTTGCAATGTGTTTTTGCCGGGAAAATAAACGGCGTAGCGCGGCGTCAGCGAATTCGTCGGGTAAAATGCCAGCGTGTCCTCCGCCGCGCCGAGACGATTGTAAGTCGTCGTGGCAGCGTAATTCAAATAGCCCGCCGGACCGCAGGAAAATCCGTAATGGCCGCTCACGCAGATCCAGTTGTTCGTCACACTTTTTGAAGTGCCGGTGCGATTGGTGATCGTCTGGCTGCCATTGCTCCATTCGAGCAGGCGCGAGCCGCCGCCGAGTGGATCGTTTTCGATGCCGGTGCTGAAACTCGCCGCGGTGCTGCTCGCAAAACCGTAAACAGGATTCGGCACTTCGATGATGCCGACGCTGTCGCCGGTGTTGTTGAAATAAATTTCGGTCGTGCCGTTCGCGCCGTTGGTCAGTTGCAGTTCGGCGAGAAAACCATTTCCATTGGTCGTCAAATTTACGAGCCGGCCACCAGTCGGCGTTCCCATCGCGCCGAGGCCGATGATGCCCGGCAGGCGCGGCGTCGTGACATAAGTGTTCGACGGAAAGCTCGCGCACGGTGGTTCAATCGTGGCCATGATGCGCGCCGCCGAGCCATTGGTTTGCGGGCCGTAGCTGATGCTGACGTAACCATTCGTGCCGCGCCACGAAAGCACCGCCACATCGGTCAAATTTTCCAGCGCGGGCGTCAGCGTGTTCGTCGGGCCGGTCGGATAATCCGCAAAATTCCAGTGCAGCCAGCAAATCGCCACGCGTCGCGCCTCGACGGCTTCGCGATAAAAGCCGCCGCCGCTCGCGCCGACAAACGCGCCGTAATACGCGGGCGCGGTGGTGTCGTTGTTGTTGACGGTCTGCCGGTAACGCGTGAGCTGCGCGAGCCGCAAGTCATCCCAGCGCGCGACGGGGTCGTTGAAATGCGCCGCGAGCCAGGCGATGAAACTGTATTGCTCGTAGTCGTGCAATTCCCAGTCAATGCCGTCGGGATAGCCGAAGTCGCCGGAGTCCATCACGAGGCCGCGCATGTTGTTTGTCCAAACGGTCATGACATTGTGCTCCGCGAAAATCTGAAATTGCGCGGCGATGCCGGGGTTCGCCATTTTGGCCATCAGCAGCGAATCGCCGGATGACATGCCGGCGACCATTTCATAAGTTGGATGATAAAAGCCGTGGTTCTCCAGCGCCCAGTCGTTGTAAAGATTGTAAGTCGTGATCCAGCTTGCGAGGGGATCGCCGGCCGAGCTGCCAATAGTATAAGTGTTGACGAGATAATTGATCGCCGCGTTGGACCAGGTCACCGCGCTGTTGCTGGTGCTCATCCACGCGGCGGCGAGCGCCAAAATATTTCCCTGCCACGCATTTTCCTCGGCCTTGGTGTCGGACACATGGCCGGACGCTGGCGCGATGCTGGCGCGATGATTTGCCTCGCTGACGACGACGGTGCGCACGCCGTTGACCGTGGCGGCCGGCAAATTGCTTTGCATTAGAACGCACGCCAGACCCATCGAGCCGCTCCATTCGGGCGTCTGCCAGTCAGTGCTGACGCCGCTCCAGCCCCATTTGTTGCCGCCGGTGGTGTTGTAACTGCCGGTAACGTGCGTGTTGTAATCGTAATTCAGCGCCTGCCGCACGCGCGAAAGCCGCGTGGAAAATTTTGGATCGCTCGGCAGCGCGAGGCACAACACCGCATACGCCACCGCGATGCCGCCGTTGCCGCGAATGCCGCCGTTGCCGGTGCTGCCGCCGTCGCCCCAGTAGCCGGAATCGGGAATCGTCGCGCTCGTGGTCCAGATGGATTCGGCGTAGGTTTCAAAATTGGTGAGGCATTGCAAATAAATCTGCTGCGAATTGGTTTGCGCAGAAACGCTCATCGCCAGCTGACCGAAAAACAAAAGGGCGCAGAACGCCGGGAACCAGCCGGCGAAGCAATGGCCAGCCAGCCGGCACCGGCAATTTTGCGGCGCGGCTGGATTCATTGACGACAGCGCGTTTTTCATTTGCATTCTTTGCTGGCAAAACAGCGCGGGGTGAAAGTGATCAACCAACTTTCACCCCGCGCATGATGGCTTCTCTTCAAAACTGTTTTTACGGATAAACCAGGCGGTAAAATTCCGTCGGCTTGGTTGGATCAATCGTGAGGTTGACTTGATTGGTGCCCGCCGAACCGCTGACCGTGGTCCAGTCGTTGGTATTGGTGCTGATGCCTTGGGCCAGGTGATTGGTCTGTAGTAGCAAGCGCCAGCCGGTGTGGTCGGACGGCCAGCTCAAGGCGAGATTGCCGCCGCTGACAACTGCGGTAATGTTCGTCGGGTTGGTGTTGACCCCGGTGACGACGCTCAACACGCCATTCGTCGGATTAAACTTCCAGGCCAGACCGGAGCCGGGTGAGCCGGAAACCGAAGCGAAATTGTTGGTATAGTTCGCAGCGCTGAAGAGTTGGAACGAATTGCCGGCGGCCAGTGTGCCGGCCAAGTTAGTGACGGCGAGCGTGCCGCCGTAATTTACGCTGGTCACACCGATGATCTGGTCATTGGTGCCCGCCGCCTGATTGATTTGAAAAACCGTGGAGCTGCCCGGCATCAGCGTCAAGTTGCTGTTGACGGTCAGCGTGCCGATGGGCGTGGCCGGGCCGGCAGCCAGCGTCGGGGCCAGCTTCGCTCCGCTGTTGATGATGAGCGGACCAGTCAGCGTGCCGATGCCGCCGAACGTGCCGCCGGCCGCCGTAACCGGGCTGGAATTGATGACGCCGTTGACCACGAGCGTGCCGTTGCTGACAATGGTCGTGCCGGTATAGGTGCTGATGCTATTAAGAAACCAAGTGCCGGCGCCGAACTTGTAAACATTCACGGAATAGCCCGTGGTCTGGGTGATCGGGCCGTCCACTTCGCCGGCGGCCGCGCCTTGCAAGGCGAAATACCGGCCGTTGCCCGCGGCATTGACGCCATTGCTGAAGATCATAAAACCACTGTCAGATTCGAGGGTAAACAGATTTCCGCCGGACGGAATCGTGACCGGGCTGCTCGAATTGACCATATTGGTTCCGCTCAAATTGACGATGTTTGGATAATTAACCGTCGGCGTGGTGGCAGTCAACGTGTCAATAAAAGCGCGCGGGAAAATGGTGATGGGAATGGAAACCAAATTGCCGCCGGTCAGTTCCAATCGGTTGGTGTCCGCCTGGGCCGAACCAATGGTCAGGGACGCCTGATTGGTCAACGCCTCGCCCGGGGCCAGTTGCAATACGCCGTTGCCATTGATGCGCACCGCACCAGTCAAACCAGTGAGCGGACCACCGGACAAAATCGTCTGGCCGGTGCCGCTTTGATTGAACACTCCGCCGCCCGTCACGGCATTGGAAAAGACGAAGCTGCTCGCCGTTAAAAAAGTCAGCGTGCCGTCATCTTCAATCGCGTTGGTCCCGAGGCTGCCGTCCGCTCCGCCGTCGCCCACCTGCAAAATGCTGCCGGAGTTGATGGTGGTCATGCCGCCCCAGCTATTGCTGACGCCGGAGAGCACCAGCGTGCCGCTGCCGCTCACCGTCAGGGCTGACGTTGCGCCGCTGACCATGTTGCTCAAATTCAGGGAGGAGCTGCCGTCCACGCCGATGGAGGAATCCGACGCGAGCGTCACCGGGCCACCGTAAACCGTGGCTCCTGCGCCGCCTTTGCGCAACGCGCCGTTGCCATCACCCACGCCATTCAACGTCAGCGCTTGTGGCACATTCACGTTCGCCGCGATGTAGAGCTGACCGCCATTGGCGACGGCAGCGCCGCCACCCGCTGCGCCCAGTCCGGCGCTGTTTTGCAGGTTCAAAATACCGGCGTTGATGATCGTGCCGCCGGTATAATCACTCGCGCCCGAAACCGTCACGGTGCCCGAGCCGTTATAAGTCACCGTGCCGGAACCGTGAATCGGGCTGGAAACATTCAAAGCGTTATCGCCTCGGCTGAAGGCCAGCGTGGCATTGTTGGTGATGAGGCTGGTGCCGAGCGAGCCGCTGGAATCGTTATTGCCCACTTGCAGCGTTCCGCCTTGGACCATTGTGTTTCCAGAATAAGTATTGGCCGTATCCAAAATGAGGGTGCCCGCGCCGTTCTTGAGCAAGTTAAAATTACCCGTTAGGTATCCGCCGCCGCCAAAGGTATAAGTATTACTCGAAGCTACAACGATTGAGTTGGGAGTCAACGGTAAGTCCAAGGAAATCTGATAAACCTGGTTGGTGATATTGTCATCGAAGAGAACGCCGGCATTCTGGCTGAAAGCCACGGCAGTCTGCGCGGCAAGATCAAACCAGTTGGTGCTGGTGGTATCCCAGTCAGCCGTCAATCCCTGCCATTCCAAAGTGTCGGGCGTGACGACCGTGAGCGTGGCCGTCGCATTCGTGGAAGAAACACTGTTGGTGATAACCACGGTGTAATTTCCAGATTGCGTCGGGTCCAAATTCGCCAGCAACAAAGTGCGATTAGTCTGGCCCGCCAGCAGGTTGGTTCCGAAAAACCATTGGTAAGACAACGGGCCGCTGCCATAAGCGGTCACCGCGAACGCGGCCGTCTGATATTGATAATCGCTGGTGTTCGCCGGCGCGCTCAACAAGGCCGGCGGCGTGGGCGGCAGCAGGGCGCTTAACCCGCTCAGTTCCGCGCGGAAACCGGACAGGCTGGCGGCAGTTCCCGCGTTCGACACCACGCAGACCAAGAGGTTGGTGCCGGCAACAAAGTTGGTGGTGATAATGGTGGGCGTAAAGCCGGTAAATCCATTGTTATCCGTAATGCCCAGATCCACACCATTCAACAAAATGTCCACGCACACGTTGTCGGCCGCCCAATTTACAATCAGTTGCATGTTAGTCAGGTTTTGTGAATCGAGAATAAAACTGGTCTGATACAAATAATTTCCCCCCGCCACGCTGACGTTGTTGCCTGGAGCGATCCATTGTGAATTCGGGCCGTCAGGAATATAGGTTCCAGGAATGGTGGAATCGACATAAGTGGCCGGGCCGGTATAAGTGGAGTCGGCGCTCTGCACCAGTTGCCAGTGCGGATCCACCGCGCCGCCAGCGAGGAGCGCGCCGCTGGTGCCGACGCCGGTGTTGGCCAAACCAGGCAGCGGCTGGCCCACGCTGACCGTGGCAAAATTGGTGGCCGCGCTGTTGGCGTTGGTGGCGATCAGCGTATAAACCCCCGCTTGCGCAAAGGTGATGTTTGAGATCACCAGGGTGGAATTGGTGAAGCCCCAAATGTTCGCGGCCGTGGCGCCCGTGATATTGGTGTTGTTAAACTGCCACTGATAGCCAATCGGCGTCCCGCCGGAAGCCAGCGAAGTCAGCGACACGGTGGAACCCACGGCCACAAACTGGTTGGGAATCGGCGTGAGCGAGACACTGGGCAGCGCGAACATCATGCCAGCCGGACCGCGCGCGACGCTGCTCATCCGCACTTCATCAATCAGCCCGAGCCAGTTGCCATTGTCGCTGCGGCCGGAATTGCCGATGGAAAAGCTCGGCTTGTTGGCCGTGCCTTGGGCGAGGCTGGTCGTCAAAGTCGGCGACCCAATCAGATTGGCGCTGGTATTGGTCGGGTTCATCGCCGTCCAATACATATTTAAATTGCTCGCCGTGTTGGGAACCCCGTTATAAGTCACGGCCACATGGAACCACTGATTGGAAACAATGGCATTGGGACCGTTGGTAGGAACCGGAGCATACACCTCATAAGTCGTTCCGCCGGCGCCCACGTTGATAAAATCAAGCACGGGCACCGGGTTGACCGTGAAGCCCGTGAAACTCGGGATCATATTTGAAATCGCCGTGGTGATCGCAACCGTGCCAATTGGATCGAAACGCCACTGCCAGATCCGGTCAGCGGCGGTGCCGGATTCACCCGAGACCAACTGCCAGCTCGTGACGGCGCGGCCGGTGCCGCCGTTGGCGACCGAACCGAAGTTGGTGAGGACGGGAAAGAACGGACAAATCAGCGCCTCCATCGTGAACGCGCCGTTGGCACCTTCATAAATCATTGGGATGGCCGCCGACACGGTGGCATTGGAAAACAATCCCGCGCCGGCGAAACTGGAAGCCGCTGCGGAATTGGACATCCAGACATTGTTGCTGTAAATGCCCAGCGTGTTCATGCAAGTGCCGAATCCCGGATAGGCGGCGTTGGTCAGTTGCGCGCCGTTGACGAGTCCGCTCAAATTGAGGTTGCTGACGGTGACGGAATCTTTGCACGGCACGGCGGTTTCATCCAGATGCCAGAGGTGCAGCGTGTAGGGGTCAACCGTGTAAGGCCCGGCAATGAAGGCGAGTCCGGTGTTGGCGGTCAGCAAACCAGCAGCCAGCACGGCAAGTTTTGTGAATCGGGAGGTTTTCATGGTTCTGCTTTCTTTTCCAGTTTGATTTTTTTGGGTGTTCTTACTTCTGGCGGAAAGGATTTATTTGTAGAGGCCGCCCAAACCTGGCTGATGGTTTTGAAAAGCTATGGCTGACGTTGGCAGGCTCCAGCCTTGCCGCCATCCGGACGCGAACGAAATGCGACCAGCACACATAATGAAGATTGTTAAAAAACATTTATCACCAAAAGCACACACCGTCAACCACGCAAACAGGAGATGCCTGACGGATGCGATTTTTCCCAGCGCCGAAAAGCCACCGCCCGCATTCCTGTAAGAAAATCAACCTGCCGGCAATCCACTTTATTTTAATTCGTCACGCTGTAACGGATGCGGAAAAACTGCGGCGCAATTTGCACGGGAAAATCAGCTTGGTAAAACGAGTTGGCGCCCAAATTTTGCAGCGCGCTCAGTGAGCTTGGCGTGGTGTTGGTCCAACTTAATAAATCGGCGGAGATTTGAAATTGCACGGTGACGCTGCCGGGCGGATTGCGTTGGTAAAATTGAAACGCAAATTGGCCGGCGGCTGGCGACAGGCCGCGCACGACCGCATTGGTGGCATCAGCGGCGAGCGGGTTTCCGCCCACGGCGTATTCCAAAAGATTCGGCACGCCGTCGCCATCAGGATCGGCGTTCATGCCGGCGATGGCGGTGTTAACAACATTCGTGCCGAGCCAGCCGGCGGCCCAGTTGTTGTAAAGCATCGTCTGCGAAACAACACTGTTGGTGCTCAACCAGACCGCGTGCTGGCCGGAGCCGATGTTCGTCACCGTGAGCCAGTTGTTGGCGATGGTGCCGGCAACCGGGCTGCCGTCCACGAGCGCCACCGGATTGGTTGCGCCGAGCGCGGGCAGCCGGACGGTGGCCGTGACGTTGCCGGGAATATTCAGCAAAAGTTGAAATTGTCCCGGCGCGTTGCTGGCTTGGATGAATACCGGTCCGCGAATCGTCGGCACCGTTCCCGCAACATAGGACAGCACATGTCCAAGCTGCGGCTGAACGAGGATCTGGCTGCAACCGGCGGTGATGGGCTGCACGCCGAGCACAAAGCGTTGGATCAGATTGCCCGCCGCCGCGCCCCAGGCGTGGTTCCAGTCTTCGTTCGGTTTGTCGGTGAAATTCCAAGCCTCATCCGTCAGCGTGGAACCGAGGTTGATCATGTTCAGCCAACCGCGCGGGCCGTTGGTGGTCAGCAAACCAAGCGCGGTATCCGTATCGCCGGCTTGAAATAATGCCTGCAAAAAATATTGCGCGCCATAGACGCTGGGCGGCATTCCGTTGTTCGCGGCAATCCGCGAATGGAGATAACTAACCACGGCTGATTGGTTAGTCGCGGGCACCAGGCCAAATGCGAGTGGGAAAAAATTGGCGTGCGCCGAGGAATGTGTCGTGCCCACGCCGTCCAGATAGCTTTGTGAACTATTGTTCCAAAACGTGCTGTTGTAGTTGGTATAAACCTGCGCGGCCAATGAGTTATAGGTTGCAACGTCATTGGTTCGGCCAACCACGGAAGCCACATTCGCCATGATTTGCAGACCGCGATAATAAAAGGCGTTGTTGACGGAGTTAGTCCAGTTCAAATAGCTGCCGCTGGTGATGACGAAGCCGTCGCGGTCAGCGGCGGGCCAGTCCACGATGTCGGCATTGGTGGTTTGCGCAAAGTTGGGAAAGCCCACCATCAAACCGTTGCCGCCGGCGGCCCAAGTAAACGCGTCCGGCTTGAGCGTGTCGTAATATTTGTAAAGCAGATCCGTGTTGCCAGTCTGGAGATAATCCGCCCACGCGATGAAGATCATGTGAAACTTCCATTCCGTCGGCCAGGTCGGATGCGTCAGCAGATATTCAAAACTATAGCGCGGCAAGGTGAACTCGCGGTCCACCGCATAGGAACTCAATTGGTGAATGTAGGAATCCGCCTCGTAAGGCGTGCGCTCGCGGTCGCCATCCACATAAATGCCGTCAAACGTCAGCACCTGCATTGAGTTCCGGCACAGGTTCCAAATCTGGTTCAGCGCGGAACTGGAACTGCTGAACGCGGCGGCGTTGGTATTGAATTGATCGAGCAATACTTGTTGCATCACATCGGTCACCGTGAGCGGGCCGGGAAAATTCGTCAGCTCGAAATACCGGAACGGCATCACCACGCCATAATTTGCTGGCGGGCTGATGGTTTGTCCGCTGTAAGTCGGCGGTTGCACCGGATAAGTCACGTTACCGTTTTGCAAAGTAAAATTGACGCTGGCATAACGCACCGTGCTGCCGGACGGCGGACTGGTGTTAACGGCGTTGCCACTGGCCATTTCGCCAAAGCGGGCCTGGACATTCGTGCCGCTGAACGCACCATTCAAATGCACCGTGGCGTAGCCAAAGGCGTCCTGGCCGAAGTCCACAAACCAGCGGCCGGGCGCGGTGTTCGTCAGCAGCACCGGCGCGGCCGGCACAAACGCCAAGGGATAACGATTGGCAAAGAGATTGGTTGAAGCATTGTAATACAGCCCGGTGGCGGGCAGCGCGGCCGTGGTGTTCCATGGCGAAACTCCGTAGCTACCTTCGACCAGCGCATTGCTCCAGGATGATGCATTGAATCCGGGCTGATTCCAATTCGTCACCAAGTTCGAACTCGCGAGCCACGTGCCGTCAATGAAAATAGTATTGGTGCTGCCATCGGTCCCGCGATAATCCAGCCGCCCGGTCAAGCCGGCGGCACTGGAAGCATTGGTGACGGCGATGGCCAGCGTATTGGTGCCGGTCGAAATCAGCGAGTTGAGCGAGTAAAGATTGAACTGTTTCCAACTATTGTTGACGGTGGTGTTGCCGACAAAGGTGCCGTTGACGTAAAGCGTAAAATGGTCGTCGGCCGTCAGCAGGATTTGCGCGCCCGCCACACCGGGATTAGCCGGCACCACAAAAGTTTTCAAAAAGTATCGCGTGGCCGCAGTGGCGGCGGGCGTTTCCGGATACCAAATCCATTGAAGCCCGCTGGTGGTCAACGGCAGCACCGGCGCACTGGTCAATTGCGTGTCCGTGCGAAAATGTTGGAGGGCGGAAAACGGACTGGTTTGGCCGCTGGTGTCCACCGTCTGCAAGCACCAGTAATAATCCGTGCTCGGCTGCAAAATTGCGCCGGCATAAGAAATATTGAGCGAGGTCGAATTGCTGATGCTGCCAGAATCCCACAGGTTGCCCATGCCCTGTCCTGCGAGCGTGGCGCTGGAAGCAACGATGATCCGATAGGCGGTCTGCGAATCGTTGCGAAACGAAGGGTTGTAAATCCATCCAAATTCGGGCGTGGCCGTGGTGATGACCGTTTGCTCCGGATGCTCCAACAAATCGCACAGCAAACCTGTCGGCGCATTGGCGGCCTGGAGCAGGAGCGGAATGAACGAGCAAACAAAGAAAAGCAACCATCGGGAAATGTCGCCGGCCATCTTTTTCAAATGCTCAATTTTCATCAGCAACTTTTTCTCGCAATAAAAACGCGGGGTGAAAGTCAGCCGCCAACTTCCACCCCGCGCGCGAATTATTCAATCATCGCTCAGGGATAAATCAGGCGGTAAAATTCCGTCGGCTTCGTCGGATCAATGGTAATATTCACCTGGTTGGTGCCGGCTGAACCGCTGACCGTGCCCCAGTCATTGGTGTTGGCGCTGATGCCGTTGGCCAGGTGGTTGGTCTGTGCCAGCAGCCGCCAGCCAATGTGGTCGGCGGGCCACGACAAGTTAAGATTGCCGCCGCTGACGCTGGCGGTGATGTTCGTCGGATTTGTGGCCACCGGGATCGTGACGAGCAGAAAGCCTGAACCGCTGAGGTAGGGCGAACTCGTCGTGGCGCTGTAAATTCCGGGAGCCGCACTGAGGCCATTGGTCACCAAGCCCGCCACGGTGTTGGTAATGGCATTATCCAACTGCAACACCGCTCCGTTGGCAACCGTGATGGTGGATCGCGCCGCCAGTGTTGGTATGAGTTGGCCCAGTTCCAACGTGCCGCTGTTGACCGTGGTGTTGCCGGTGTAGGCGTTGGTGCCGGACAGCAGCAAATTGTTGCCGGAGCCATTTTCCACGAGCGCGAGGTTGCCGGCAATCACGCCGCTGTAAGTTCCGCCGTTTGACAAATTCAACGTCAGCGTGCTCGGCGAAGCTGAACTATTGGTCACCAACTCCGCGTTGGCACCGCCGTCGAACAAGCCGATCAATGCCTGGTTGAAACCATTCAAATCAAACGTGCCGACAGCCGACACGCCCACCATTACCGTGGCGTCCGTGCTCAAGCCGTTGTTCGCTCCCAGCGAAATGGTTCCCGTAAGGTCAAAGGTTGTGTAATTGCCGCCGCCGGAGAAACGCACCGACCCGGTGCGCACACTGACCACCCCCGTAGCGTTGTTCGTGATCGGACCGCTCACGTTCAAATAACCAGAGGTCGTCGGCCCGACAAAATCACCCCCGTTGGCTGGCGACGCATCCAGTTCCAGCGGCCCGCTGAAGGTCGTGACCGTGCCGTTGGTATTGTCGTTCACCATCAGTAATCCGTTGCCGACGCCGGCAGAAATGGTGCTGGCTGTGATCGCGTTGGTGATGGTCAAACCGTCACCGATCACAAAGCGGCCCGTGCCGCTGACCGTGACCGGGCCGGAGCCGAGCGCGTGATTGGCGTTCAAATTGACGACGGGACCATTCAGCGTGAAGCCACCGCTGAAAGTGTTGTTTGCGCTCAACGTCAGCGTGCCACCGCCGGTGGCCGTCAAGGCGGCAGTGCCGGACACCACATTGCTGAACGTGAGCGTCGCGCCGCTGTCCACGCCGATGGCGGAATCCAGCGCCAGCGCCACCGCGCCATTTTCCGTGGTCGCACCCGCGCCGCCTTTGCGCAGCGCGCCATTGCTGTCGCCCGTGCCGGCGATTGACAATCCTTCGCCGATGTCCACGTTGCCGGTGATGTAAAGCTGCGCCCCGCTGGCGACGATCGTGCCACTGCTGGTCGAGCCCAGGCCGGTGCCGCTGGTGAGATACACAATGCCGGCATTGATAAGTGTGCTGCCGGAGTAATCGCTGTTGCCGGAAATAGTCACCGCGCCGCCGCCGTCAATGCTCAACGTGCCGCTGCCGTGAATGGTGTTGCCGACATTCAAAACTGTATCTGACCGGTTGAGCGAGAGGGTGGCGTTGT
The DNA here is from genome assembly GCA_903944085.1 of uncultured Verrucomicrobia subdivision 3 bacterium. Taxonomy (GTDB): domain Bacteria; phylum Verrucomicrobiota; class Verrucomicrobiia; order Limisphaerales; family UBA11358; genus UBA11358. The sequence goes on along the minus strand of CAJAQO010000184.1, from coordinate 14,311 downwards.
TCGTCACCGGACCGCTGCCCAGCGAGCCAAACGAGTCGCCGTTTCCGATTTGCAGTTTGCCGCCGGAAATTTTTACGGGTCCGGTCATATTGTTTGTCAAGTCAATGACCAGGGTGCCGGAACCGGACTTGGTGAGCGCGCTCTGACCCGCCAGCGCGCCCAACCCACTGGAAGATGTGAACGTGTAGCCAGCGGCGGTATTCACCGCGAGGTTGTAGGGAATAATAGCTTGTTCCAAGTCCACCGAACCGCCACCGCTGCGGTCGTCGAACAACACGCCGTTGGTTTGAGCGAATGAAATGATGCCGCCGCCGAGCGTGTCATTCGTCCAGTCGAGCGACGTGGTGTTCCAAGTATTGTCCTGACCGCCATCCGAGGTTCCCAACCAGGAAAGCGTGGGCGGAACGAAAACCGAAAGCGTGGCGGCGACGCTGTTGGTGACGTAAGTGGTGACCCCAATGGTATTGGTGGCGTAGCAGACGAAGCTGTCATTGTTGTCCGCCAGCGAAGCGGCAAAGGAATATATGGCGTTGGTCGCGCCGGGAACCAGGGTGCCGTTCTTGAACCACTGATAGCTAATGGGCAGGTAGCCAATGGCCGCCGCCGAGAATGCGGCGGTTTGGCCGACCGGAGTGGAAGTGCTGACGGGTTGATGCACAAAAGTGGCCGGACCGTAGGCCAGAACCTGGGTCGGTCCCAGCAGATCACTTTGCGCCAGGCTCAACGCGGAGAGCGCGCCGCTGTAAAGGCGCAGTTCATTGATATTCGCGACCAAATACGGATCAGCGGGAGCCAGTGACGCTCCGATGTAGGAAAACACGTCATTAACATTAGCCAGCCCCACGGTCATGTTGGTGTTGATTGTCTCCAGCACGCCGTTGGTGTAAACGGCCATCGTTTGATTGGGGGGATCATACACGCAAGCGACGTGTATATTTAAGCCATCCAACGTGGCCGGACCCGCAGCGGTCTGGTTGAAAATGCCGGCGTCGCCGGCGGCGATGAAAATCTGATTCCCGCTGGCGTTGTGCGGCGAGTAACCCAGGTAAGCATGGGCTTCGTTGTTGTTGGTGTAACCGAAGTTAAAAAGGTAAACGTTGTTGGGATTCACGCCATAGGTGGCCCAGGATTCAACAGTGAAGGCAGTTTGGTTGGCGCCATTCACAATATTGGCCGGCAACTGCATGTAGGTGCCAGCGGTGCCGTCCAGCGTCAGAACGCCATTTGTGGCGGTGGCATCTCCGAACAGTGTCCCGTTGGCGGTGCCAATGCTGTCGTTCGCGTTAGTGAGGAAGCTGTAACGGTGGTAGAGGAAATTCGCCGCGCCTACGACCAACTGCGCCACCGAGCTGGTGGCGGAATTGCCAGCCGTATTCGTGACCACGCAATCATAAAAGCCGGCGTTGGCTGCCGCCACGTTCGGGATGGTCAAAGCCGCATTGGTCGCGCCCGCGATGCCGTTGGAGTTGAACAGCCATTGATAGCCCAGCGTGCTGCCGGTGGTGGTGGCACCCACGCTGAAAGTCACGGGCTGGTTGTAATCCACGTTCTGGCTGATGGGATTTTGCGTGATGGTCACCAGCGGCGAGAAGAATTGCATCTGGTTGGCGGCGCGGGCCACGTTGCTGATGCGCACCTCGTCAATGTTGCCCAGAAACGTCTCGCTGCCGGAGGGCCGGCCGCGGTTGCCAATGCCCAGCGTGCCGATCACCGCCCCATCCGCCGTGCCCAGCGTCAGCGGACCGGAAGTCAGCACATTCGCGGCACCAACCGAAGGATCCAGCTTGGTCCAATAAACAGTTCCTTTCGTGCCGTCGTAAGTGAAGGCCACGTGATACCAATTGCCGGCCACAAAAGCATGCGGGCCAGTCGTCGGAATTGTGGGAGCCAGGGACTGGGCACCAAAGATAAATTGAAACTGGAGCGTCCCGGCACTAATCCGAAATTGAAAACCACGGTTGGCTTGGCTGCTGTCGGTGCAAATGATTTCTTGATTGCCGGCGGTGCTGGTCGGCCGGATGATGGCTTCCAAGGTGAACGGCGACTGGCCGCCGACACCGATGCCCAAGTTGGTCATCCCCAAAAAGTCCGCCGTCACCGCGTTGTTATCCGCCTGAAACGTGCCATCGCGATTGAAGTCATAACCCCACAGATAACCCGTGGTGGTGTTGGTTTCGGAATGGTTGAAATTAATGGTGGCGGGCGAATTGGTGGAATAGGGTGCCCCGCCGAGCATCGTGGTGACTGCGGACACACTGGCGGCGGATGAGAAATTCACGCTGATGAAGCTACCGCCCTTGCTACCGACGTTGGTGGTTGCCGAGCCGCCGGCGGCCTCATCAAAATGCAACAGGAACAAGGTGTTGGCGTCCGGCGTGTAAGGCCCGGCGAGATTGGCCAGGACACAACGCGGAAGCAATGTCCCCAGGATGAGATACAAGGATATTCTCAGTATTTTCATTTTCGATTATTGGTTTTCAGGTTTTGGGAGGTTTTGGGTTGAATTGGCAGCGGAAGAAGCTAACACATGTGCCGGGCAGTCTCCATCCCCCAAATACGGGATGCTGGCAACGGAGACTGGTAAAAATTGACCTCCGGACCCACCCAAAGCTCGGTCTTTGCTGCGTTAGGTGAAATCAGTGTTTTGTGGCAAGGGCACGCTTTGCGGAATGCGAATGGTTGCCGACCGCAGCCCAGTGCCGGCATGGTTGGGAATGAAGCCGTGGATCCGGTTGCGCCCAGCGGGTCGTTGAGGGTCGCCAGTTCGGCTTGCGCGGAAGCGGCGAGTTCCGCCAGCTCCCGGCAATAAGTCATCAGGTGAGGGCCGGGCATGGCTTTCAATTGCTTGGCCTGGCCGGTTTGATGCGCGGTGATGACCAGATGCAGATAGGCGCGAAACACCTTCAACAAGGCGTCCCGTTTCTGGTCCGCTGCAGAGGGTTCGCGTGGTTGCGATTTCACGGGGTTTAAGACGCCTTTAGATTTCCCGCGCCAACCCATTTGCCTTTTTTCGGATGGCGGCTGTTCAGTTTTTCACGGCGTTGCCAGGCTTGCTGGATGCAGTGTTTTTCGCATAAGCGAGACGAAACTGCCGGCCGGGAACATTTCATGCACAGTCCTGCTTTGGCGTGGCGCAACTGCCATTTGCGCCCGCGCGAGATTGGCAGCGGTGTAAATTCGTCTTGAATCAGCTTTCGACTGTAAGTTCGCTCTGGCTTTTTCATACGCCACTTTCACGATTGGTCACGATTGGTCTTCGTCGCCGCGCCGGGTGCGTTTAGTTTTGGCGGCGGGCAAGCCTGGCAAAGAATGGGGCCGTTTCCTACTCTTAATCGTCATCGTAATCTGAGATTCAATTTTCATCACGCATCATTAGCCCATAAAAAAGCGCGGGGTGAAAGTCGCCAGCAACTTTCCCCCCGCGCGTGATTTTTTCAAAGACCGCTTACGGTTTGCGGATGCGGTAGAACACCGTCGGGTTCGCCGGATTTATCGGGAGGATGTTAGTGTTGCTGGAACTGCTGCCGGCCACATCAAACCAAGTGCCGGCCGGGGTGGTCAGGCCCGCATTCAAGCCGTTGGTCTGCGACTGGAGAATCCAGCCGGTGTGATCCGCCGGCCAAGTGAGCGTGAGCGTGCTGCCGCTGACGCTGGCGGTGATGTTCGTCGGATTATTGGCGTAGGTCTGCGTGATGATGCTCAACACGCCGCTGGCCGGATTGAAGCTATAAGCCAAACCCGCTCCCGGCGAACCCGCGATGCCGGCGAAGTTGCCGGCGTGCGAACCGGTGACGCTGAACAACGGGAAAGTATTCGTCGTCGCCAGCACGTTGGCATCGGAGGTAATGTTGGAGACGGTCAGGATACCGCCGTAGCTGAGGTTGCCGCTGACGACCACCTGATCCTGCGCGGAATTGCCACCGGTCTTGTCAATGCGCATCGTGGCATTGCCTTGCAGGGTCAGGTTGTTGTTGATGGTGAACGTGCCGCTGCCGCCGGCATCCCCCGCGCCGAGGTTGCCCGCCGGAGCGACCACCACCGGGCCGGTGACGCTGCCGCTGCCGGCCAGCATACCGTTCGTCACGACCGTTGTGCCGGTGTAAGTATTGCCATTGTCGAGATAAACCACACCGGAACCTTGCTTGATCAGACCCCCGTTAAAACTGTCGCCCGACTGCAATGACTGGCTAATGATACTCACGGTGTAACCGTTGTCATCCAACACCAGGCCGTTGCTCATCACCATGCTGGTCACTTGCAGGAAGTCGGTGAAGTTGGTCACGGCTTGGAGCGTGCCGCCATTGAAATAGGCGATGGACGTCGCGGGCGCGGCATTGGGCAGCACCACCGTGGCCTGCACCAGACCGCCGTTGAGATAGAGCGTGCCGCTGGCCGGGGCGTCCTGCCCCAGCACCAGACCCTGGCTGTTGAGAACTTGGCCGCCATTGACAATCAGCGTGCCGGTGCCGCCCAGCGCGCCGACGATCAGATTGTTGTTGGCGCCGAAGGGGGCGAAGGCGCTGCCGGTGTGGAGGACCGTGCCGCTGTTGACAATGAGCGTTCCGCTGGCGTTGGTGGAATAGCCCACGGCCAGAATGTTGTTGCTGGTGAACAAGGTGCCGCCGGCCACAATCATGGTGGCGGTGCTGCCGTTGCCGATCCATGTCTGGTCGGTCGGGACGACGATCAATCCACCGTTGGTGATGATGGTAGTGCCGGCGCTGAATATATCTTCCACGCTGAAGGCCGAGCCGTTATCCAAATAGTTGGTTCCGCCAACGATCCAGGTTCCGGTGCCATTTTTTATCAATGCAATTGCGCCATGTCCGTGATCCTGCATGGTGCCGTTCCAAATGCCGCCGCTGCTGGTGCCTACGGTCAGGACCATGTCCACGCCGCTGTTGTTGTCCACCAGGCCAGAGCCGATCAGTTCGCCCGCAGTTTGATAGAAGCCGGCGGTTTCAAACGTGCCGCCCGCCCCCACCACCAAGTTGGCCGCGGTTGAGATGGCGTTCGAGATGCCTGCCTGCAAGGTTCCATTGCTGATGGTCGTGTTCCCAGCATAATTGTTGTTGGCCAGGCTCAAGACGGCCGTGCCGGTGCCCAGCTTCAGCAATCCCGTCGGCCCGGAAATGGTTCCACTGCCGCTGAAGGTGTAACCCTTGCTGTTATTGCTGATCGTGATGCTCGTCGGTCCCACGTTGTTGCTCAACAAGACCGTGCCGCTGCCAAGGTCGTTGAAATTTACCAAGTCGCCGGGGACGACGGCTTGATGGAAAGTTGTTCCGGTGATGCTCAACAACCAATTGGTCGTGGAACTGATGTCCCAAACATTGGTCTTGCCTACCGCGGTGTTGGTGCCAGTCCAGACGATGCCTGACCCGAGGGTGGTGATCACCGCATACAGCGTGGAGTTGGCCACGCTATTTGAAATGTAACCGCTGTCGCCCTGGGGCAAAATGATGTTCGTGCAGTTGCCCAGACCGGCCAGCGCACTGTATTTGACAAGCGCAATTGTGCCGACACTCACTGCCGGCGGGATGAGGGTGTTGGTGCCGTTCAGCGTCAAGGTGCTGCAAGTCAACAGCGGCACGGCGGGATTATTGAGTCCAGAGACGGACAGCCCCACAGCCGCGCCCGGCGCGGTTGCAGCTCCGTTCAGTATCAAATTCCCGATGGTCGCCGTCCCGCTACCTTGTTGAATAATCGTAAAGATCGTGTTATTGCTCACCATCACGCCGCCTTGAATAGAGGACGCGGTGCTCATCTGTAGCGTGCCGGCATTGATCACCGCCGCGCCCGTATAAGTGCTCGGACTGTTCAAGAAGATCGTCCCGGCATTATTGGTGATTGGACCGGTGAAGGTGTTGGTCCCGGTCAGGGTCAAGGTTCCGGAACCCAGCTTGGTCAAACCGCCATTGGGGCTGCCGGCGAGCAGCGCCGTGGAAACGGTGACATTGTTGTTGGACGAATCAATGATGGCACCGCCAGCCAGAATGTTGGCCAGAATGTTGCCGGAAAACCACGTGGTCGTTTGCGGTGTAAAATTCGCCTGCAATATACCGCCGTTGAAGTTGAAAACCGCATTCGTTCCCGTGCTGGTGGCAATGTTGAAGGTCGAGAGCGTGCCGCCATTCAAATTGTTCGTGCCGAACGAACCCGCGATGCGCGCGATGTTGATGCCACCCTTGGCGTTGATGAGGCCGCCGCTCTGGTTCAAGGTTCCGATGCCGGTGGAGCCGACGCGGATTCCCGCACCAGCCGTCAACGTGCCGCCGCTCATGTTATAAACGCCCACGCCCGAGACCGAAGTGCGACCGCCGATGCAAAAGGTGCCGACGGCCGTGCTGATTTCGTTGACGGTGCCGCCTGATTGATTGACTGTGCCCATGGCAGTTGAGCCGCCGGCATTGGCCGATCCAACGAAGAAAGCGTTCATGGTCAGCGTTGCCGAATTGGTAACGTTCAACGTGCCAATGGAACTGTCTAAGTCACCCACGTTGAAATCGGAGGTGGTTAAGAGCGAGCCGGTGCCTCTTAAGGTAAGCGTGGCCGCGTCAGTGGTGTTTTGGCCAACGTCTTCATAGCTGCCATTGGTAATGGATCCGCCGGTATCAATGATGGTGAAGCCGCCATGCAGGAACAAGTCGCCGGTGAACGATTCACGGGCCGTCAAGATCAGCGTGCCGTTATCCGATTTGTTGAAGCTGGCTCCTGCGCCGCTGATCACACCGCCCAGACTGGCGGTGACGTTGGTGGCTACGCCAACGATTGAAGCCGTCGGCATGGCGATGGCGCGGCTGTTGGTGAGGCCGCCATTGATTTGCAAGGTGCTGCCGTTGAGTGTCACCGCACCGGAGTTGGCGCCCAGCGCCGCATCGTTGGTAATGATGAGCGCACCGCTGTCATTGACAAAAACGCCGCCGGTAAAACCGTTGCTGGTCAGCAAAGTCAGCGAACCGGTGTTTGATTTTACCAGCGAGGTGATTCCCACGATACCACCCGCGCCCGCAATGGTGTAGGGCAATGTGCTGTTCACCGTGACCGGGAAGGCATAAAACCTGGCCGTAAGATTGATGTTGGTGGGCTGCGGATTGACAAAATCGTTGGTCAACGTGTCATCCAGAGTCACGCCATCGCCGGCCACCACGCTGCCGTTGGTGTATTGTTGAAACACCGTGATGCCTCCCAGCAAGGTGTTGGTCCAGTTGGCGGTCGTCAGATTCCAAAGCGTGCCATTCACTCCATTCCAAGCCAGTTGGTTGGGAACGGAAGTGATATGGATGTCAATTGAATGATTTCCAGGGTTGTTGACCAGGGTGGCGATCACTCCCGGCGGCGGCGACAATTGAAAATTCGCAATGCTCGCCAGCGTGCCGGTGGTGTATTTGATTAGGGTGAAGGTGCCGGTCTTAAGGCCGGTCGCGGTGATGTTGATGACGACATTGGAACCCGGAGCGGCAATGCCGCCGGCAACATTGATGGCCGCTGCCGTAGGATTGCCGGTGACCGTGCCATAGCCTAAGTTATTCGTCGCATTGTCCTCAAACGTCAGATTGCCGGACACGCCAAGGCCAATGGCGGTTGGATTGAGTGTGAGCGTCAGGCTGCCGTTGGTGGTCAGCACCACGTTGTTTGCCGGCAGTGCTGTGCCGCCGGAGGCAATGACTGCCAAATTTGCATTATTGCTCACGATCAAACTTCCAGGTGTGGACGGCAAAGAACCCGAGGTGACCAAACTCAAGGTTCCACCGGCCACAACCGTGTTGCCGCTGTAACTGTAACCTCCAGACAAGGTTTCCGTTCCCGCGCCAACCTTGGCCAAAGTCAGGGTTCCGGCTGAGTTCTGGATCGTGCCGGCGAAAGTCCCGTTGTCGCCATTGGCACCGATTGTCAAGGTTGGCGTGCCGCCCGCGACGGTATCCACCGTTCCCGATCCATTCAAGCCGTTGATAGTGGTGCTGTAAGTATTCAAGTCCAAAGCGGCGTTGTTCGTCACATCACCGGCGACGGTGTTTCCCGGAAGGGCATTGACCAAGCCCATTTGCAAAATGCCCGCAGAAATGGTCGTGCCACCGGAGTAGGTATTATTGGCATTGCTCAAGATCAATGTGCCGGTTCCACTCGAGGTCAAACCGGAAATGGAATGGACGCCGTTGGTCAAATCAGTAATCGGTTCGCCAATGAGGGTCGTCACCGAGGTATTGATGTTGCCAGTGACGAATAGCGTGATGCCGCCGTTGGAGTTGGTGAACGCGCAGCCGACGGTATCCCGCAATTGTGAACCCCCCTGCAAAAAAGTGATCTGGCCCGGATTGAAAGTCGAAGGATTTCCCGGCAAACTGTTCAGCCCATCCAACTCCACGCTCCAGCCCGCACCGCCATAGGTGAGATACCAACTGCCCGTGAAACCAGAGTTGGTGCCGGTGTAAGCCACATGGTCGTTGGCGTTGTTCGCGAAATTGGTCAAAATCACGTTGTCCCCGCCCAACAACGGGGAATCAATGACCCAGATGCACTGATCCGCTTGGATCACGGAACTGCCCGCGATGGTGTAGTGATTGCCCGTGATGTGAACCAGCGCTCCCGCCGTGCCGCCGCTGCGAATCATGGCCCCGGTGAGATTGGTAAAGTTGTTGATCGTCAACGTCCGCACCGTGCCGGCGGCCCCGGAGAATTTCTCCAACATGCTGCCATTGGCAGCATTGACCACTCCCAAGGTCAAGGAATCGCCGCCGAACGTATAGGCGGTGGTGGCATTGCCTGGCGTGCGCATGAAAAATCCGGCGGTGTTATAGTTGTTGCCCGCACTCGGTGCCAGGCCGCCGGCCCAATTCAGGCCGGTATTAAATGAACTGGTGCCGACCGTGCTATCATTCCCGATCAGGTTGATAACGGCCGCGTGAGAAACCGCCGCGCCCACAAGCAGCGTCAGGCATGCGAGAACAAGTTTTTTTGCTGGAGTTTTCATAAAGACACAATGGGATGAGGAATCAATGGGTTTAGAACAGATATCATATCACCTGCCGCAGACCGGCACAATCCCCCAAATACGGGATGCTGGCAAAAACAAAAGTTGAAACCCGGAAATGCCAAAACGCTGAAAAGGTGCCGCGTTTCAGTTTTTCAGCTTTTCCCTCACGCCTTGCTCGTCATGTAGCGCGCCACTGCCTCGGCGCGCGAGCGCACGTGCATTTTTTCGTAGATGTGCTTGAGATGGCTGCCCACCGTTTCCGCGCCGATGGCCAGTTGGCTGGCGATTTCCTTGTTCGAGTAGCCCTTGGAAAGCAGAATCAAAACTTCTTCCTCGCGGGCGCTCAAATTCACCGACGACTTGGGCAGCCGGGCTGCCCGGCGGAAGGATTCCACCACGCGCCGCGCAATCTCGCTCGTCATCGGCGCGCCGCCGCCCAGCACGTCCAGCATCGCCGCGCGCAAATCTTCCGGCGTGGTGCGCTTGAGCAGATAGCCGTCCGCGCCCGCTTCCAGCGCCATGAACACCAACTCGTCATCCTCCACGGCGGTCAAAATCAAAATCTGGAGTTTCGGCATTTGCAGTTTCAACCGGGCCGTGCATTCGATCCCGGACATGCGCGGCAAAAAAATATCCATCAGCACCACGTCGGGATTCAGCGGCGGAATCGCGCGCAGCGCGTCCTCCCCGGACGCACAGGCCTGCACGCAGGCAAAGCCCGGCAGTGAATTGATGAGTTTCACCCAACTGTCGCGCACGCCGGGCTTGTCCTCCACGAGCACGACTTTGACTGACGATTTGGGCGGAGATTTCATTTGCGAAATATGCAGGATGAAGGATGAATTATGAAGTAACAAAAGGCCAAAACACGAAGTCTGGTTTCAACATTCAGACTTCAAACTTTTCCCCGGTGGCCCGCCGGCGCAGCCAGTTAAACCATCGGCGGCGCGCCACATTTTCCAGCGGCACGGTGAACACCGCGCGGCAGCCGGCGCCCGGTGCGCTGAACAATTCGCAGCCGCCGTTGATCTCCGCCATGCGCTGCGCCAGGTTGGCCAGGCCGTTGCGTTCGCCGTTCAACTGCGCCGGATCAAATCCCCGCCCGTTGTCTTCCACGGTCACGACCAGTTTTTGGTCGGCGCGCTGAATTCGCAGAAACAATTCGGTCGCCGCCGAATGTTTGGCCGCGTTGTTCAGCGCCTCTTTGACCGCGAGAAAAAGATTTCGCCGCACCGGCAGGTCAAACACGGCGGGCGGCAAGTCGGGTTCCACGTCCAGCCGGCAGCGGATGGCTGTGGGTTTCAGAAAAACCTGCGCGTATTTGCAGACGTAGTTGGCGAAATCGCGCAGCGTGTCGCGCCGCGCGTTCACGGCCCAAACGACTTCATCCATCCCGTGCGACAATTCGCGCGCCAGCGAGCAAATTTGGGTGAACTGCGCTTGCGCCGGAGAATTTTCCGGCTGCTCGCGCTGCGCCACTTCGCCGAGCAGCACCAATTGTGTCAATTGCGCGCCCAGGTCGTCGTGAATGTCGCGCGCGATGCGGACCCGCTCCGCCTGCAACATCCGTTGTGACCGCGCCTGCAGCGAAAGTTGCGTTCCGAGCCAGACGCAGGTGCCGACGGCGAGCAGCAGCAGCGCCAGCACGGAAAGCTGAAACCAAACGCTTTGCCAGAAATGCCCGGCGAGCGGGAGCAGCGCCGGCTCGGTGGTGAGGCCGAATGGCCAGTTTTCCCACGGATGATGATTAATCGGTCCGATGACAACGGCCCGATGCCAGCCCGGCAGCGCGGTTTTCCGCGCGGCCCAATTTCCGTTTGCTGCCGGAGCCACCAGCCAGGAATCATCTGAAACCAGCTCCAACGACCGCTGATCCGCCAACTGGATGTGCAGGCCGAAAATCAAGCCGGCCGCCAGCCGGTCATTGAAGCCTTCCACGCCGAGACTGTGCCGGCCGGGCGTCAACCGCCGGGTCACATCGTATTCCGTCACGGTTTTCCAATCGCTGCCGCGGCCGATCTCGCGCCCGTCCAGAAACAGCGAATAGCCGTTGTCCACCGTGATGTGCAAAATGGCGCTGGCCACTTTGCCATCGCGGGGAATTTCAAACGCCCGCCACAGCCGGCACGTCTGTTTGTCGAACGTGTTCGTGTCCCAGATCCATTGGCCCAGATGGTTGGTGGCCTCGAAGAACAACTTGGCACCGATGATATCCGCGCCCAAAACCGGCACCGGCAGCAGCGCCAGCATGAGCAAGAACATTCGGAGCCAGGCTCCGGCACGCCGGGGCGACGAATACAGGCGGGAGATTTTTTCCGTTCGGGACATTGGGCTGGCGGCGGCTTCGATGCCGGATTTTGCCCACAGCCACCGCCGCTTGGCAAGCGCAAGCCAGTGGCGGCTCGCGGCACCGTCCGCCTCCATCCCTTAAATACGGGATGTTCAATTTTCCGGCAGCCGCTATCTTTGACGGCAGCCAATCATCCGCACCAAAAGTTTAACCAAGCCCGCACCATGTTCTTCAACCAGCCAAACGCGTCCATGAAAAAAATTCTGCTTTGCGCCGGCCTGCTGCTCGGCATGGGCCAGTTTTTTTTGCCTGCGGAATCCGCGCTCGAAACCGGCTGGCAGCATCCGCCCAACCAGGCGAAGCTCCGCGCCTACTGGTGGTGGCTTAACGGCAATGTCACCAAGGCTTCCATCACGCGCGACCTGGAGCAGATGCAGGCCAAGGGTTTCGGCGGCGCGGTGATTTTTGACGCCGGCGGCGCAGCCCAGGAAGGCAACGCCACGGTCCCGCACGGGCCGACTTTTTTTTCGCCGGAATGGCGCGAGCTTTATAAACACACGCTGCGCGAGGCCGACCGGCTGGGGCTCGAAATCAGCCTGAACATTCAGAGCGGCTGGAATCTCGGCGGCCCGGTGGTGACGAAAGAGGACGCCGCGAAAAAATATGTCTGGTCGGAAGCAAAAATTTCCGGCGGGACGAATTTGGAAATTAAACTGCCGGCACCCACAGCGCGCGAAAATTTTTATCGCGACATCGCCGTCGTCGCCTATCGCGTCAAAAATTCCGCGCCAAAAGCGCCTTTGAAAAACTGGAAGCAAAAAGCGTTGCAGGAATCACTCACGCCGGCTTCCGCGCCGGATTCGTCGCCGCTGTTTGCGGAAATTCCCGCGACGTCCGGCGAGCAAGATGCCGACGCCGCCGACGTGGTGGATTTGAGCGCGCAGCTCGGCACGGATGGCGTTTTGAAATGGGCCGCGCCCGCCGGCGACTGGCAGCTTTTCCGGTTCGGCTACACGATTGGCGACCACGCCTACGTTTCCACCAGCAGCGACGGCTGGGGCGGTTTTGCGCTGGACGTTTACAGCGCCACGGCGTTTCAAAATTATTGGGACAAAATCGTCGAGCCGCTGATTTTGGACGCCGGCCCACTCGCGGGAAAAAGTCTGAAATATCTGCACACCGACAGTTGGGAAATCGAGCTGGCCAACTGGACGCCGACCTTCCGCGCGGAATTTCAAAAACGCCACGGCTACAATTTGCTGCCGTGGCTGCCGGTGCTCGCCGGGCGCATCGTGAATTCGCGCGACGCCAGCGACCGCTTTCTTTTTGACTACCGCCAAACGCTCGGCGATCTGGCAATTGACAACCATTACAAACTTTTTCGCGACAACGCGCACAAGCACGGCATCGGCATCCATCCTGAAAGCGGCGGCCCGCACGCCGTGCCGATTGACGCGCAGCGCTGCCTTGGCTGGGACGACGCGCCGATGAGCGAATTCTGGGCGTGGTCGTGGCAGCATCGCATCGGCGACGCCAACCGTTTTTTTGTGAAGCAGCCCGCGAGCGCCGCGCACACTTACGGCCACAAACTGGTTTATGCCGAAGGCTTCACCTCCATCGGACCGCACTGGCAGGAAAAAATCTGGGACAACTTGAAACCGAGTTTCGACAAGGCGCTGTGCCAGGGTTTGAACGTGCTCGTCTGGCACGCGTTCGTCTGTTCGCCGGACGAAACGGGCATTCCCGGCCAGCAGTATTTCGCCGGCTCGCACTTGAATCCGAAAGTGACGTGGTGGGAAAAATCCGCGCCGTTCTTCAGCTACATTGACCGCTGCCAGTTTTTGTTGCAGCAGGGACATTTCAGCGCGGACGTTTTGTATTATTACGGCGACCATGTGCCAAACTTCACGCAGCAAAAGGGCACCGATCCGGCGCATTGCCAACCCGGCTATGATTACGACGTGATCACCGCCGAGGCGCTCATCGAACGCGCGAGCGTCCGTGACGGAAAAATTTTTCTGCCCGACGGCATCAACTATCGGGTGTTGGTTTTGCCGGAGCACAACGTCATTTCCTTGCCGGTGCTGAAAAAAATCGCCGAACTTGTGAACGCCGGTGCCACCGTCATCGGCCCGAAACCGGTGCGCGGCGAAACGCTCGAAAATTTTGCCGCCACCGACGCCGAGGTAAAAAAAATCGCGGATGAATTGTGGGGCGGCCAAACCGGCCAAGGCCGCGTCATCACCGGCAAAACCGCGCGCGAAGTGTTGCTGGCCGATGACGTAAAACCCGATTGTGAATTTCAGGCGGACAAAGGCGATTTTGATTACCTCCATCGCACGGCGGACGGCGCGGAAATTTATTTCGTCGCCAACCGCACGAATTTTGCCACCAGCGCGACGGTAGCGTTTCGCGTCACCGGCAAAGCACCGGAACTGTGGAACGCCGTGACGGGCGAGCGCAAATTCGCCGCCGCTTACGAGGAAAAGGACGGCCGCATTTTCGTGCCGCTGGATTTTGCTCCTTGCGGTTCGTGGTTCGTCGTATTTCGCGAAGCTGCCTCCGCGCACCCGGCGCTAACAAAATCAAACACGCCGGCGCTTTCGCCGGTGCAGGAAATTTCCGGCGCGTGGACCGTGCATTTCGATCCGAAATGGGGCGGCCCGGAAACCGCGCAATTTGATTCGCTGGTAAGCTGGCCGACGCGCCCGGAGCCCGGCATCAAATTTTATGCCGGCACCGCCGTTTATGAAAAGAGCTTTGACCTGCCACAATCCGCAATCCGCAATCCGCAATCCGCAATCTGGCTGGATTTGGGCGCCGTCCACGAACTCGCCGAAGTCAAAGTGAACGGCCAATCCTGCGGCATCACTTGGTGTCCGCCGTTTCGCGTGGATGTCACGGGCGCGGTGAAAGCCGGCGAGAACCAACTGCAAATCGAGGTCGTCAATTTCTGGCCGAACCGCATTATCGGCGACGCGAGTTTGCCGCCGGCACAACGGCTCACGCAAACCAACATCCGCAAACTCACGGCCAAAACGCCGCTG
>CAJAQO010000183.1 GCA_903944085.1 uncultured Verrucomicrobia subdivision 3 bacterium | reverse complement strand
TTTGGCCGAAGTCAAGAAGGCCACCATCATCGCCAGCGGTTTGCCCGCCGGTCCCGGCGCGGCTTCCGGCAAAATCTATCTGAACGCCGAACGCGCGGTGGAAGCCGAAAAACGTGGCGAAAAAGTTTTGCTCGTCCGCCTCGAAACTTCGCCGGAAGATTTGCGCGGCATGATCGCGGCGGAAGGCATTCTCACCGCTCGCGGTGGTGTCAGCTCGCACGCGGCGCTCGTCGCCCGCCAGATGGGCAAAGTCTGTGTGTGCGGCGCGGCGGCCGTCCATGTGGATTACGACAAGCAGACCGTCACCATCAGCGGCCAGACGTTCAAGGAAGGCGAATACCTTTCCATTGACGGCACCGCCGGCACCGTTTACGCGGGCGAAGTCAAAACCGCGCCGTCCGAAATCATCGCGGGACTCATCCACGGCGACAAGGCCGCGCAGGCCACCGAGAAGTTCAAGAACTACACGCAGCTAATGAAATGGTGCGCGCAGTTCACGCGCCTCTCCGTCCGCACCAATGCCGACACGCCGGAGCAGGCCAGCAACGCCGTCGCCTTCGGTGCCATCGGCATCGGTTTGACCCGCACGGAACATATGTTCTTCGAGGGCAATCGCATTGATGCGATGCGCGAGATGATCCTCGCCGACACGCTGGAAGCCCGCGAAGCCGCGCTCGCCAAGCTGCTGCCGTATCAGCGCGATGACTTCTTCGGCATCTTCAAGGCGCTGAAAGGATTCCCGGCCACGATCCGTTTCCTCGATCCGCCGCTGCACGAATTCCTGCCCAACACCAAGGAATCGCAGATGGACCTCGCGCGGAAGCTCAGCATTCCGGTCGAGAAAATCATCAACCGCGTCCACGAACTGCACGAGTTCAATCCGATGCTCGGTTTCCGCGGCTGCCGCCTCGGCATCAAGTATCCGGAAATTACACGGATGCAATCCCGCGCCGTGTTCGAAGCGGCGGCCGATGCGCAGAAGCAGGGTTTCAAGCCCAAGCCCGAAGTCATGATCCCGCTCGTCGGCTTCAAGCGCGAATTGGATTTGCAAGTCGCCATCGTCCACGAAGTCGCCGCGCTGGTGATGAAGGAAAAGAAAGTGAAGTTCACCTACAGCGTCGGCACCATGATCGAAGTTCCGCGCGGCGCGCTCACGGCGGACGAGATTGCGCAGACCGCCGAGTTCTTCAGCTTCGGCACGAACGACCTTACGCAGACTTGCCTCGGCATGAGCCGCGACGATTCCGGCTCCTTCCTCGGTGCCTATACCGAGAATGAAATCATCAAGAAGAACCCGTTCGCCTCGATTGACCAGACCGGTGTCGGCCAGCTCATCCAGATCGCAGCCGAGAAGGGGAACAAGACCCGTCCTGGCATCAAGCTCGGCATCTGCGGCGAACACGGCGGCGACCCCGATTCCGTGAAGTTCTGCCATCGCGCCGGCCTCACCTACGTGAGCTGCTCGCCGTTCCGCGTGCCCGTCGCCCGCCTCGCTGCCGCGCAAGCCGCCATCGAGGAAAAGCGCAAGGCCAAGCCCGTGAAGAAAAAATAATTCGCCTCGAAAATTCCCAGCCGCTCCGGGCCACCGGAGCGGCTTTCTCTTTGGGATGTTCAACGCGGAATTGACGCTGCCAATTTTCCCGCGCAAACTCCCGGTGCGATGCCTCATCTTTCCTGGAACGAAGTCCGCGACCGCGCCATCCGTTTCTCGCGCGAACATGCCGGCGACCGTTCGGAGAGCGCGGAGAAACAGACGTTCTGGAACGAGTTCTTCGATGTGTTCGGCCTGCGCCGCGCCTCGCTCGCGGCGTTCGAGGCCAACGTCCGCAACCTCAAGGGCAACAACGCCGCCATTGACCTGCTCTGGAAGGGCGTGCTGCTCGTCGAGCACAAAAGTTTTGGCGAAGACCTGGCGCTCGCGCGGACGCAGGCGTTCACCTACATCGAAGATCTCACGCGCGCCGACCGCTGGGAGGAAATTCCCCGCTTCGTGCTCGTTTCCGATTTCGCCCGGTTTGTCCTTTACGATCTCGAACCGGAAGAACAGCGCGACCTGCCGCTCTTCGACGGGCGCAAGATCGTCCCGCATCATTTCACGCTCGCGGAATTTCCGCGCCATATCCGCGCCTTCGCCTTCATGCTGGGCCAGACGCGCGTGCGGCTGGACCCGGAAGACCCGGCGAATGAAAAGGCCTACCGCCGCATGTGCGAACTGCACGACGCCCTCAAGGCCGGCGGATTGAGCGGACACGATTTGGAACGGCTCCTCGTCCGCATCCTGTTCTGTCTCTTTGCCGAGGACACGCTCATTTTCCAGCCCGAAGCCTTTACGCAATTCATCCGGCAGCAGACGCGCGAAGACGGCGCGGACCTCGGCGCGCGGCTCAACGAACTTTTTGACTGGCTCAATAAACCCGAAGCCGACCGCGCGCTCGAAGACACCGACCCGTTCCATGGCTTCCGCTACGTCAACGGCGGCTTGTTCAACGAACGCCTTGGCTTCCCGCGTTTCACGCGCGACATGCGCCGGGCGCTGCTCGACTGCTGCGATTTCCAGTGGGCGAAAATTTCCCCCGCCGTGTTCGGCTCGCTGTTTCAAGGCGTGCTGGCCGACCGCGTCCGCCGCCAGCAGGGCGCGCATTACACCAGCGAACGCGACATCATGAAAGTCCTGCGCTCACTCTTCCTCGACGACTTGCGCGCCGAATGGCAGCGCCTCAAGGCCGACCGCTCCTCGCGCCGCCGCGCCGGGCTGGAGGGCTTTCACCAGCGCCTGCGTTCGCTCCAGTTTCTCGACCCCGCGTGCGGCTGCGGCAACTTCCTCGTCCTGGCCTACCGCGAGCTGCGCGCGTTGGAGATTGAAGTGGTGCGCGAACTCACCGCCGGCGCGGGCGGCCAGCAGTTGCTGCCCATCGTCAACGTGGATCAATTCCACGGCATCGAATACTCCGAATGGCCCGTGCGCATCGCCGAGGTGGCGCTCTGGCTCATGGATCACCAGATGAACCAGGAGGCCGGCGAAGTGTTTGGCCAGCCGATTGACCGCCTGCCGCTGACCTCCTCGCCGCACATCGTCCAGGGCAACGCGCTCCGCACGGATTGGAACGCCGTGCTGCCGCGCGAGCAATGCTCCTATGTCATGGGCAATCCGCCGTTCGTGGGGAAGCACTATCAAAACCCGGAGCAACGCGCGGACATGGTTCAAGTCTTTGGTGTTTTCGCGAACACAGGCGATCTCGATTACGTCACCGGGTGGTTTGTGAAAGCCGGCGCGTATGTGCAGGAGACGCGAATCAAGATTGGCTTCGTGGCAACGAACTCCATTACGCAAGGAGAACAAGTGCCGGTGCTGTGGGGTATTTTGTTTCAGCGCTTCCATCTCAAAATCCATTTCGCGCACCGCACGTTTTCATGGATGAGTGAGGCGCGGGGAAAAGCCCATGTTCACGTCGTCATCATCGGGCTTGCCGCGTTCGATGGGGCGCAGAAGTTCATAAATGACTATGATGCCGACCCCAAAGCCGCAGTGGTCAGTCAAGTTGCGAACATCACACCTTATTTGACGCCCGGCTCAGATAGTTTCGTGACGAAGCAACGCAAACCTCTGTGCGACGTGCCGGAAATGCGCTGCGGCAATAAGCCAACGGACGATGGCGCATTCATTCTGACCGATGCGGAGAAAACCGAGTTTCTGCGCGCCGAACCAGACGCCGAGAGGTTTCTCCGGCGTTACACGGGTTCGGAGGAATTTATCAATGGTAATATGCGCTGGTGTCTTTGGTTGAAAGATGCCGAACCGGCGGAACTGCGACGATTGCCAAGGGTCATGGAACGGATCGCGCGCGTTCGCGAATTTCGCGCGCGTAGCACGGCCAAGCCAACGCGGGCATCAGCGGCGACACCTGCGCTTTTCTTTTATATCTCGCAGCCTGCCACGGATTATATTCTTATCCCTGAAGTTTCTTCAGAGCGACGGAATTATATTCCAATCGGTTTTGTGGACAAAAAAGTCATCTCTGCCAATACAAACTTTCTGATTCCGTCCAACGATATTTATCTACTTGGCGTGCTGACCTCGGCTATGCACATGGCATGGGTTCGCACAGTCGGCGGGCGTCTAAAGTCAGATTATCGCTATTCTGGAAGTATGGTTTATAACAATTTCCCGTGGCCGAATTCCACGCCAGAGCAGCGCAAGGCCGTGGAAGAAAAAGCGCGGGCCGTGCTTGCCGCGCGCCAACCGCGCCTGCCACCGCTGGGCCTGGACACGCTGGCCGGGCTTTATGATCCGCTGACCATGCCGCGCGAACTGCTGCGCGCCCACGCGGAACTGGATCGCGCCGTGGAGAAATGCTACCGCCCCGAGCCGTTCCATGCCGACCGCGAGCGGGTGGAGCATTTGTTTGCGCTCTACGAAAAACTCACCGCGCCGCTGCTCCCCGCCACGCCCAAGGCCAAAGCCCGTCGGTCGCAGACCACCGCTGCAACACCGCGCCCCGGCAAAGCCAAGACGCCGGGCCTGTATTCGCAGAAACTCCCCCAGGGAAAAAGCACGGCTGAATCCGAAGCCGCTGCCGCGCATTATCATTTCATGGCCAAGGAAGAGCCGCTGCCGCCGCGCCCGCCGAAATTGCCAGAATCCTCCTGAACCGACTCCGCCCTCACAATCCCAAAGGGATTGTATCATTCAGCCCAGGGTTGCGAGGCACGAGCTACCCTGGGATAACATCCCCAAATTGGATCAACCCTGAAAGGGTTGCAGCCATGTCTGGCAAAACCGATCCAACCCCGTTGGGGTAGGATAGTCATGTGGTTGGCCTACCCAAGGTAGTCGCTGCGCGCCAACCTTGGGCTGATTGACGAAATCCCGTTGGGATAATGATCAACCCCCAATGGCAACCCCTCACTAAATTCTTCCCGGTTGGACAACCTTTGTCCGACCGCCTCGCATAGCCTTGTCTGCAAAAAATGTTATGGGACATCTCTACGAACTCACACCCAATTTCGCGCCCCGGAATTTTTGCCGCGCCAAGCCCGG
The DNA here is from genome assembly GCA_903944085.1 of uncultured Verrucomicrobia subdivision 3 bacterium. Taxonomy (GTDB): domain Bacteria; phylum Verrucomicrobiota; class Verrucomicrobiia; order Limisphaerales; family UBA11358; genus UBA11358. The sequence goes on along the minus strand of CAJAQO010000183.1, from coordinate 25,018 downwards.
CCCGGTGCGGCGGTTTTCCGCGCAGGCCACCACGCGCGGCGGCCTGTGCCTGCAATGGCATCCGCCCGCCGGCGGTCGCGTGGAATTTTACCGCATCGAGCGCACGCGCGACGGCCACGATTACGAACCGGTGGGCGAAACGCCGGAACCTTGCTTCCATTACCGCGACCCCGAGCGGGGCGAGCCGTGGTTTTACCGCGTGACGGCGGTGAACGCTCGCGGCGGTGGCGCGGCGCGGTTGGTGTGGTTTTTCCTGCGCCGGGGCAATGGCCGGGGCTGCCTGCTCCCCGTGCCAGTGCGGCCCGGCCTCCGTGTAAATATCGGCTCGCTCGAACCCAAATGATTCCCGCCCGTCATTCCAGTTGCTGGCATTTCCATCGTTGAAAATAAAAAGAGCCGCCCCGGTGGCCCGGGGCGGCTTGTGCTTTCTGTGCGTGCGGATTTGTGGTTACGCCGCTTTTTTCGCTGCCGCCGTGGTGGTGGTGGCGGCGCGGGTGGGTTTGGCGCGTTCGGATTTCTTTGTCAATCCCACGGACGCCGCCTGTTCGCTGTCGTCGCCGAACAGCGCCACGACTTGCTGGCGGGCACCGAGCGCCGCGTTATGCAACGCCCATTGCCCGGCCACGTCGCCGTCGCGGGCGGTTTTGTGCGCGGCTTTCGCCTGCGCGTGGGCATCCGCCGCGTCATCCGCCGCCTGCTCTGCTGCCGTCAATTTGACCAGCGTGTAGGGCGAGTTCGGGTCGGCCGGCTGGTAGCCGGTCATCTTCTTGATGGCCGCCAGCGCGTCGCGATCCGCCTTCAGTATTTTGGCGTTGACGGGTTTTGTTTGATTCTTTGCCATTTGGCTCTGCACCTCCTTTCGTCACTGTTTTGCTTCAACAAATTGGGTTTCCCGCCGGCGGGCGGGCAGGGGAATCCGCCCGGCGTGGAGCGCAGCCGGGCCGGCGTGAAAGGCAAGACGGAGAAATTGGCCGCCACGCCGACGAAATTGCGCTTCCCGCCGGGCGAATTGGCCTTGCCGCCGGAGGAATTGGCCTCCAAGACGAAGAGCTGATGCTTCGCGCCGGAGAAATTTTGGTTCACGCTACGCGGCTGATTGAGCAAACCTTGCGGACTGAAGGCCAGGTTACGCAGCGGCGGCGCGGCGTTTTTGAGCGGGAGCGGGACGTTGACCGGGAGACAGCGAGGGAGCGTCGTCGGGCGGTTCCAACCGCGGGGCGTTGAACAACGGCATTTTGATGCGCTGGCCGTCATGCCGTGATTCATTAACAGACTTTGTTTTCCGTGGCAATAGGGTCAGAAAAGTATAGGCACGCCGAATGAATTTCTGAAGGGGAACTGATGCTGATTTAAGGTGCAAACCGGCGTCGGCCAGCTCATCCAAATCGCCGCCAAGAAGAGCAACAAGACCCGTCCCGGCATCAAGCTCGGCATCGGCGGCGAACACGGCGGCGATCCCGATTCCGTGAGCCGTGTCCTAATCCTAATCGTCCTCGTAATCTTGATCCGCTTTTGGCAACGATTACGATTAAGAGCAAGATTAAGATTAGGACAGCACCTTTTATTTCAAACCAGCCTCAATGAGCGTTGCCAGCGGCGAAACGGGCCGGCTCTTGGGTGACGTGCCCCAATGCGTGTTTGGCGCGGCATCCATCTGGAAATTCAGCTCGCCGCCGCTCACGATGGCCTGATGACGGATGAACGTCTGGTCAAAATTATTTCCGTTCAACTTCGCACTTTGAATATATTGCTGCTGCGGGCCGTTGTTTTTCGCGGTGATGGTGAAGTTTTTTCCATTCGCCAAATTCAACACGGCCTGGTCGAACAGCGGGCTGCCGATGAGATAATTCGGATCGCCGGGACACGCGGGATAAAAGCCGAGCGCGCTGAACACATACCACGCGGACATCTGGCCGGTGTCCTCATCGCCGCACATGCCGTCGGGCGTGGGCTGATACAGCAGCGCGAGCGTCTGGCGGACGTGCGATTGCGCCTTCCACGGCTGGCCGGCGTAATCGTAGAGATAAATCATGTGATGCACCGGCTCATTGCCGTGCGCGTATTGGCCCATGCCGGCGGCGACCATCTCGGTCATTTCATGGATCATCCCGCCGTAAGTGCCGGGGCGGACCGTCGGCGCGGCGGCAAAAACCGCGTCGAGCTTGTCGCCGTAATTTTTCTCGCCGCCCATCAGTTTCATCAGGCCCGGCTCGTCCTGCATCACGCTCCAGGTCCACTGCCAGGAATTGCCCTCGGTGAACGGTCCGCCCCATTCGTCAGGATAAAACGGTTCGTCCCACAAGCCGTCGGCCTTGCGCCCGCGCATGAAGCCGGTTTTTTCGTCGTAAAGATTGGTGTAATTCATCGCGTGCTTCGCAAACATCCCGGCGGCGGCATTGTTGCCGATGGCGTGGGCGAGTTGCGCGGCGCAAAAATCATCGTAGGCAAACTCCAGCGTTTTCGCGCCGGCTTCGCGGAAAGATTTTTTGTCGGCGCGGTCGTTGGCATAGGGAACGTAGCCGATGGCGTTGTAAAATTCCGCGCCGTCGCGGCCGATCGCGCGGCAGTTGGCGGGCGCTTGCGTGTTCGCATCATGCACCATCGCGGCCACGGCCTTTTCCGGATCGAACGTGCGGATGCCTTTCATCCAGCCGTCGGCAAGCAGCGAGAAAGCGTGATTGCCGATCATGCACTCCAGATGGCCGGGACTCGACCACGACGGCAGCCAGCCGCTTTCGTCGTAAGCGTGAATAAGCCCTTCCAGAATTTCCCCGCCGATTTCGGGATACAATAAATCAATCAGCGGATGCGCAGCGCGGAACGTGTCCCAAAAACCACTGTCGGTATAAAGATGACCGCTGTGAACCTTGCCGTCATAAGGGCTGAAATAAGTCGCGTGGCCTTGCTGGTCCAACTCATAAAAGCGATGCGGAAACAGCGTGGCGCGGTAGAGCGCGCTGTAAAACGTGCGGCGCTGATCGTCCGTGCCGCCGGTGATGCGCGCGCGACCGAGCGTTTCATTCCAGCGCGTTTCGGCGCGCTGCCGGATGGTGGCGAAATCCGCCGCGCCAATTTCGCGCGCGAGATTTTGTTCGGCTTGTTCGGCGCTGATGAAGGACGAAGCCACTTTGCAGCCGACGACGTGGTCGGTGCCGGTGTCGAATTTCAAAAATGCGCCGAGCGCCTGCGCGCCTTGCAGTTCCGTCACGTCCGGCTGAATTGAATTCGTCGTCCAGACGCCGCTCGCGGCAAACGGCCGGTCGAACACGATGACAAAATAATTTCCGAAATTTTCCTGCACCGGCAAACCCGCGCGGCCATGATAGCTGCGGGCCACGCCGGTGATTTTGTTTTCAGCGGGAATGATTTTGACCGACGAAATCCGCTTGGTGCCAAAAACGTCCAGCACGACATACGAATCGCCCGGCTGCTCAAATGTGAAGCGCAGGCGCGCGGCGCGCTCCGTCGGCGTCACCTCCGCCGTCGCGTTCCAGGTGTCGAGATGGACTTTGTAATAACTCGGCTGCGCGATTTCGTCCTCGTGCCGGAACGTCGAGGCGCGGTCATTTTCCGTCACGACCAATTTTCCCGAAACCGGCATCAGCGAAAAATTCGCATAATCGCCGATCCACCGGCTCGGCTCATGCGTCTGCCGCAGGCCGCGGATTTGGTTATGGCGATATTGATAAAACAGAAAATTATTTTCCGGCTCGGTGTAAGGTGCCCAGACATTCATCGGAAACGGCAGCGCGATGGCGGGGTATTCGTTGCCGTGCGAATAGTTCGGCGGATCATCCGTGCCCTGCAACGGATCAACCAGGGAAACCAGCGATGTTTCCGCGCCGAGCGCAGCCAGCGTCCACCAGCCAAAGGCCAAAGCCAAAAGTTGCCAGCGCCGCGCGCCGGACGCGCCGGTGGCGCGGCTGAAAATTGTCGCTTCGCGGTCTGCGCGCGAAGCAAGACATTGGACAATGGGGGTTAGATTTTGGACTTTCATATTTAATTGCTGGTGCCTCAAGTTTTATTCGACCAGCGCTTCATTTCAAACTCCAAATTGCCACCATTGACGATTTCGGCGCGCGTGATCCACGGTGATTGCGGGGCGTGCCGTTCAGTTCGGCGGATAGAAACCGTCCGCATTATGGGCGACCAACTTCAATCTAAATCCCACCGTTGGAATGGCCGCGAAAAAGCACCAAAGGCACAAAACAAAGGTGTTTTAGCCGGTCCGGCGGCGCGCGTTCCATTCCCTGGCCGGGTGCAGGCCTGGCCGCCACCCAAACGTGAAAGTCTTCAGTTTTTTGCGCCTTTTTGGGGCAACTTAACTGCGGCTTTTAGCCGGAACGATGCGGTTGAAAAATGAAGCGACGGTGCGGGTAGCTGCGGCGCCCCCGTCGCCGAGGTTGCCGGCGACGCCTCGTCGCCAACTCGAGCCGCCCAACCCAATGGCGGGTTTGGTTTAGCGCGCGACGGCAACGGCATCGTTTCGGTTTAGGTTTTATCATTGCGCCAAAATACGGTTAAACCGCGCCGAGTTGGTCCAGGCGGAATCGTTTATTGGGATGGTGCCGCCGTTACTGGAAGAAATGATCTGCAAGGGATTCCAGGTCACGGGCGACACGAGGTTCGTGGCATATTGGACGGTGTAGTTCGCGGTAGTCGGTCCGACAAATTGAAATTGAAAGCCGTTGGTCAACAATGGCTGTCGGCGGCGGTAGGCGTGCGCCAAGGCGAAGGGAAAACCTTTGTTCCTGCCAAGACAGCGCAAATAACCGGCAAGATTTGTCGCGTGACTTCCGCAGCGCCATATTTGTGCGGCGCAATTTTTTCGGCGGCGGTTCTTGTCGGACCACCGCTTTTACGGCACTCTGTTTTCGTGACCCGACTTGACCAGGCCCTCGTCGAACATGGCCTTTGCGACAGCCGCGAACGCGCCAAGCGGCTCGTGCTCGCGGGTCAGGTTCGCATCAATGGCCAGTCCGCCCACAAACCGAGTGACCGCGTGAAGCCCGGCGACCAGGTGACGCTCGACGCGGTGGAAAAATTCGTCAGCCGTGGCGGCCAGAAGCTGGAACACGCGCTGGAACATTTTCAACTCACGGTCAGCGGCCTCACAGCGATTGATCTCGGTGCCTCCACCGGCGGTTTTACGGACTGCCTATTGCAGCGCGGCGCGGGAAAAGTTTTCGCCGTGGACGTTGGCCAGGGGCAGCTTGCGTGGAAACTTCGCCAGGATCAACGCGTGGCGGTGATGGAAAAGACCAACGCGCGCTTTCTCAAGCCGGAAAATTTCCCCGCGCCGGCCGACCTGGTCGTGGTGGATTGCTCGTTCATTTCGTTGAAAAAAATTTTACCGCCCGCCGCGCCGCTGCTGAAGGCGGACGGCAAAATCGTGGCGCTCATCAAACCGCAGTTCGAGGCGGGCAAGGCGGAGGCGGACAAGGGCAGGGGCGTGATCACCGATGCCGCCGTGCATGAGCGGGTGCTGGCCGAGCTGCAAGAATTTGTCGCGGCGCAGGCTGGCCTTTGCTGGCGCGGTGTGGTTGAATCACCGCTGCTCGGTCCGGCCGGCAACAAAGAGTTTTTGACCCTGATTGAAAAAGTCCGCTGACCATTTCCAACGCATCGGCCTGGTGGGCAACGCGGAGAAATCCGCGTGCGCCGCGAGCGTCCGTGCCGCCGCGCGGCTCATCCAGCGCAGCGGGCGGCAGATCATTTGCGACGAAATCACGGCGCAGCTCGCGAAGTTGAAATGCGAAGCGGTGCCGCGCGTGGCCGCGCTGGCGCGCCAAGTGGATTTGCTGCTGGTCTTCGGCGGCGACGGCACGATGCTGCACACGGCGCGGCAGATTGCCGGCTCCAAAACACCCATGCTCGGCGTCAACATCGGCGGCCTGGGGTTTCTCACCGCCGTGCCATCCGACAAGCTGGCGGACGCGCTGAAACTGGTCTGGCGCGGGGAATTCAAATTTGAATCGCGGGCGCTCATCGAAGCCACCGGCTGCGGTCGCGGAAAAAAAATCCAGGCATTGGCGCTCAATGATCTGGTCGTCAGCCGCGGTGCGGTGTCGCGGTTGATCGCGCTGGATGTGAGCGTGAACGGCGAGCCGATCACGCGCTACCGCTGCGACGGGCTGATCGTCAGTTCGCCGACGGGTTCCACGGCGTATTCGCTGGCGGCCGGCGGCGCGATTGTTTTGCCGACGGCGGAGGTCTTTGTGCTGACGCCCATTTGCCCGCACGCGCTGTCGAACCGCTCCATTATTTTGCCGCTGTCTTCGACCATTCGCATCAAGGCCGTCAGCACCGTGGCCGATGCGTTTCTCAACGCCGACGGGCAGATTGTCGGCGAACTCGCAGCCGGCGATGAAATCACCATCCGCCGCAGCCGCAGCACCGTGCGGCTGGTGCATTTGAAGAACGGCTCGTTTTTGGAAGCGCTGCGCCGCAAGCTGCACTGGCGGGGAACGTATTTTTAATGATGAAGTAAGAATTATGAATTATGAATTAAAAGCAAAGACGGAAGCGGTGTTTCCCACTTCATCATTCATCATTCATCATTCATCATTCTGACCATGGTCCGACTCAAAGACATTGCCCAGCTCGCCGGCGTTTCGGTGATGACCGTTTCCAAAGCCTTGCGCGACGCGCCGGATGTTTCCGCCGCCACCAAGGCCAAGATCAAATTGCTCGCCACGCAGACGGGCTATGTGCCCGATTCCAGCGCGCAAGGCTTGCGCACCAAGACGACCAAGCTGTTCGGCCTGCTCATTCCCGCGACGACGAATCCCATTTACGCGCGCATCGTTTTTGCGGTGGAGGAGCGCGCCTACGAACTCGGCTACGATGTGCTGATCGCCCAGACGTTGAACAAGCCCGACCGCGAGGACGTGTGTCTGCGCCGGCTGCTGTCGCGCCGGGTGGACGGACTTTTCATCACGCCGGTTTACCGGTTCGAGGCCGAGGCGCGGATTTATCAGGAAGTGGTAGCGCGCAAAGTTCCCACGGTCCTGCTGGGTTCGCCCGCGCCGTTCTGCAAAAATTTTATCAGCATTGAAATTGAAGAACTGGTCGCCAGCTATCACGTCACCAAACATCTTCTCGGCCTCGGCCACAAAAAAATCGCCTATCTCACCGGCCCGCCCGCCGCGCCGTGGGCGCATGAACGGTTTGAAGGCTATCGCCGCGCCTACCGCGAAGCCGGCCTGGAAGTGGACGACAAACTTGTTTTTGCCGCCGGGAGCACGCTGGAAGACGGCACCAAAGCCGCGCTGCAATTGTTGAACGAAGGCTGCCATCCGACCGCCATCCAAGCGGTGAGCGATCTCGTCGCCATCGGCTGCGCGGAAACCCTGTTGCACCAAGGACTCAAAATTCCCGACGACGTCTCGGTCGCCGGCTTTGGGAACATTCTGGCCGCCGAGTTTTACCGGGTGCCGTTGACGACTGTCAGCCAGCCCAAATACCGGCTCGGCATTGCCGCCGTGGAAACCATGATGAATTTGATCCACGGTGAAAAAGTAACATCCCGCCGCCTGCCCGCCGAACTGGTGCAACGACAAAGCACGGCGGCCCCGAAAGCAAACTAAGGCATTACCGCCGCGTTGGTGGCTGCAACCTGAATACGTTGCAGACGGAAATGAACAAGCCACGGAAAAATTTCCGTGGCTTGTTGATTGAGAGATTTTGTTTACTCGGCCTTGGCCTTCTTCTCGGCCTTGGGCGCTTTGGCGGCTTTTTCCGCCTTGGCCGCCTTGGGCTTGGCCTTGAGCTCCTCGGTGGTCGGGGCGACGATATCGCCACGGTGGCCGCGTTTTTCGGAGTGGGGTTTTTCCTCAACGGTCCCGGCCACCGGCGCGGCGATCGGCGTGGTGCTTTCCACGCGCACTTTGAGTGTGCTCTTCACTTCGGCGTGCAGGTTCAAGGGCACTTCAAATTCGCCCACAGCGCGGATGGAGTGTTCGAGCTGGATTTTTTTCTTGTCGAGCGCGATGTCGAACTGGTGCTTCAACTCGTCGGCGATCATGCCGGCGGTGACGGCGCCGAACAATTTGCCTTCCTCGCCGGTCTTGACCTTGATGACGCAGATCAGCTTGGAAATGCCCTTGGCGAGTTCGCTCATGGTGTTGAACTCATGCGCCTCGCGCTCGGCCCGGCGCTGCTTGAGCGCTTCGAGCTGCCGCTTGTTGGCCGAGGTGACGGGCACCGCGAGGCCTTGCGGATAGAGATAATTGCGCGCGTAGCCGGCGGCGACGCGGACGTTGTCGGATTCACCGCCGAGGCCGACGATGTTGTGGGTGAGGATGACTTCAGTTTTTGCCATACGAAATAATTGAATTGCTGCGGTTAAAAAATCAGAATGGAACATCGTCGCTTTCGGGCGGGCCGTCGCCTTCGACGGGTTCAGCGGCGGGCGCGCTGGGCGCGGCGGCAGGGCGGGCGGGACGCGGAGCGGCGGGTGCGGCACCACCTTCGCCTTCGTTACGATTCGAGTCAATGAAGGAAAAAGATTCAAGAACAACTTTAATTTTACTCTGCTTTTGCTTGGTGTTCTTGTCTTCCCAAGTATCCTGTTTCAAGCGGCCTTCCACAAGAAACGGACGTCCTTTTCTCAAATATTGACCAATCACTTCGGCCTGCCTGCCAAAAGCATCAACGTCAATGAAACTGACTTCTTCCTTCATCTCGCCAGTTTCAGATTTCCACTTGCGGTTAACCGCGAGCGTGATCTGCGCGATAGCCATGCCTTTCGGCGTGTAGCGCAATTCGGGATCGCGGGTCAAATTCCCGGCGATGATCACTTTGTTGAAGCTGGCCATAAAATCGGCGCGAATTACTTCGCGGCTTTCGGCTCCGGCACCAGCGTGAACAGCACGCGGAAAACTTCCTCGTTGAGCGAGAATTTCTTCGTCAACGCCGCCACGATCGTCGGCGTGCCGGCGAAAATGACGTTGGCGTAGAAGCCGGAGCTGTGGCGCTTGTCCGCGATGCGGGCAAAAGCCTTCTTCTCCATTTTCTGCACCGTTTCAATCTTGCCGCCGGCAGCGGTGATGTCGGTGGAAATCTTGTCGAGGGCGTCTTTGACGCCGTCTTCTTTGCCGTTCAGGTTCAGGATGAACAGACCTTCGTATTTTTTCATTTTTCTTCGTTCGTGGAGTCAACGACTCCGTTAAATTGACACATCGCTTTTTGCAATCCCGCAGTTAGCCAACATTCAAGCTGACCAGCCGCCCGTTCCAAAACTTTTTCCAGCAGCGCGTTTTCTTCCGCGCTAAACTTTCCGAGCACATGCCCGGTGATCTGCCGCGCTTCATTCTTGCGCCCAATGCCGATCCGCAGCCGCGCGTATGTTTTCGCACCGAGATGCTCCGCCACGGATTCCAGTCCGTGATGCCCGCCGCTGCCGCCGGCCGGCCGCAACCGAATTTCGCCCAGCGGCAAATCCGCATCGTCCACCACCACCAAAATCTGCGCCAACGGCAACTGGTAAAACTTTACTATCGCGCCGACCGATTCGCCGCTCAAATTCATGAACGTCTGTGGCTCGGCCAGCAAAACTTTTTTTCCACCGCATTCCGCCCGGGCAATGCGCGCCTGAAACTTTCGTTCGTTCGTCCAACCGGACTTCCACTTCGCCGCCAGTTTTTCGACGAGCAAAAAACCGGCGTTGTGCCGCGTCTTGGCATAATCCGCGCCCGGATTCCCCAAACCCACGATGAGGTGCAGCGGCTCCATGCGCGGGGGCGGCTTCCGCCGCTTAAATTACTTCTTCTTGGCTTCGGGCTTGGCCTCGGCCTTTTTGTCGCCGGCAGCGGGCGCTTTCGCGTCGGCCTTGGCAGGAGCTTTTTCGCCGGCTTTGCCAGCGGCCGGAGCGGCTTCGGTGCCGTCTTCCTTCTTCTCCTTGAGCATCTCGACGTCGCCAGCGGCCGGAACTGCAGTTGCAGCAACTTCTTCTTCGGCGCGCGGCGCGGCCACCGCCACGACGGTGCGGGACTTCTCGCCAATGATTTCCACGCCGGCGGGCGGAACGATCTGGCCGAGGTGAATGGACTTGCCGATTTCCAGCGCGGTCACGTCAATAATAATTTCTTCCGGCAAATCTTTCGGCAGGCAACGCACCTTGAGCTTGTGCAAGACGTGTTCCAGCGTGCCGCCGCCGTTCTTGACGCCAGCCGCTTCGCCGGTGGTTTCCAGGGGCACTTGGACGGTGACTTTTTCGTTCTCGGCGACCTCGTGCAAATCCACATGGAGCACTTTGGCGCTCAACGGATGGTGCTGGACATCCTGCACCAGCGCGAGGCGCTTGGCGCGCGGATCGTTTTCTACGGACAAATCCACCAGCACGTTTTCGGAAACGGAGTGATGCAGTAGATCAGAAATTTCTTCGTAATCCACTTCCAAATTCTGCGGCTGCGCCTGGCGGCCGTAAATGGTCGCGGGCACGCGGCCAGCGCGGCGGAGTTTCGTGACTTCAGCGCGCTGCACCTGCGAACGCGGATACGCTTTCAATGCTACAGATTTCATTTTATTAAATTAAAATTGTTTCCGGCGGCGCTCAACTAGTGCGCCCGCCTTTGAACTCAAAAAGCGAGTTGACCGACGAATTACTGTGAATCCGCTTGATGGCTTCGCCCAAAAGTCCCGCCACGGACAGCGTGGTGATCTTCACACCGTCAATCGCAGGGCGTTGGACTGTATCAGTTGTTATCAATTCGTCAATAACAGATTTGCGCAATCTTTCGATACCCACGTCATTCAGCAGGGCGTGGGAAACGCAGGCCATGACCTTGTTCGCGCCCTTCGCCTTTAAAGCTGCGGCCGCCGAAGTCAGCGTGCCCGCCGTCTCCGTCAGGTCGTCCACCAACAAAACATTTTTCCCGTCAATCTCGCCGATGACCGCCATGCTTTCCACTTCCGTCGCGCTTTTGCGGCGTTTGGCCACGATGGCTAGTTCCGCCTCCAGCGTCTGCGAATACGCGTGCGCCATCTTGATGCCGCCCGCATCCGGGCTGACCACCACGAGGTTCGAAAGATCTTTCTTCTTCAAATAATCATACATCACCGGCGCGGCATAAAGATGATCCACCGGAATGTCGAAAAATCCCTGAATCTGCTGCGCGTGCAAATCCATCGCCAGAATGCGGTTCGCACCGGCGGCCACGAGCAAATTCGCCACCAGCTTCGCCGTGATTGGCACGCGCGGCTGGTCTTTGCGATCCTGGCGCGCGTAGCCGTAAAACGGCATCACCGCCGTGATCCGCTTGGCGCTGGCGCGGCGCAGCGCATCCATGATGATGAACAGCTCCATCAAATTATGATTTGTCGGCGGCGACGTCGGCTGGATGATGAAAATATCTTCGCCGCGCACGTTTTCCTCGATCCGCACAAACGTCTCGCCGTCGGGGAAAGGCGTGACGGTGATCTTGCCGAGTTCGCAATCAATGGATTTGCAGATGGCGCGGGCCAAAGGCTCGTTCGCCGTGCCGGAAAAAACTTTCACAGATAAAATAATTTCGGGTTAAAAAACAAAAACCGCCGCAACCGGCGGAGTGAAACGGAACGAAACTTTAACAACGAACCGCGCTGGCGCAAGTGGAAATTGTGAACCGCGCCAAGCCCGCAGGCTGGAAATATTCCACCCGAATTTGACCGCGCAACAGACGAACTTGGACTTGCCGGCAGAAATGACTGACCGCAATGGAAGCGCATTTGATCAGCCCCGCGTGGCCACTGCTATAGTTCGAACTGAAACCCAAAATACCCAGCGCAAGGATGAAGAAGAAAAGTTTTTTCATAACATGGTGACCTTGCCGCCGCCCCGGAATTATTATCAATAAAATCTTCCAGGCGAATTTTCAGCCGGCACGCGATTGGCAAATGGCTCGAAACCCAGCGCTAACTGCCGGCGGTCTTGATCACCTGATCAAACGCCGGCTTGGGTTTGCCCGCGCGATCAAACAGCAGCGGATAACTGGTGCGGCCGTGAACCGGCCAGTCGTTCAACCAGGAATCGCCGTCGGTCACACCCCAGAACGTCACCCGGCCGATGTCCTGCCGGTGCTTCACAAAAATGCTGAACAACTCCGCGTAACGGTCGCTCAACTGCTGCTGCATTGCTGCTGGCAAACCACCGGCGTAGGGATTTAATTTTTCGGATCGTTTGAAATTGCTGGTGACTTCCGCGCCCACATCGTTCCCAGCGGACGGCAGCACGTCCACATCCAGTTCGGTGATGTTCACCTTCACGCCGAGGTTGGCAAAGGCGGAAATGGTCGCCTCTTCCTGCCGACGGGTGGGCCAGTCCATTCGGACATGGCTCTGCAAACCGACGGCGGCGATTTTGACGCCCTGCGCCTGAAGCTGCTGGATCAGCGCGACGGCGCCGCTACGCTTCGGTTTGTTTTCCAGCGAGTATTCATTGTAATAAAGTTCCGCCTGCGGATCGGCCTCGTGCGCGAACTGATATGCCTTGAGCAAAAAATCCTCGCCGATGATTTTCCGCCACGGCGACGGGCGCAGCGTGCCGTCCTCGGCCAGCGCCTCGTTGACCACGTCCCAGCCTTTGATGCGGCCTTTGTAGCGGCCAACGACGGTCATAATGTGGTCCCGCATCCGCTGCAACAGAACTTCGCGGCTGACGGGTTTGCCCTGGTTGTCTTGAAACACCCAATCCGGCGTCTGGTTGTGCCACACCAGTGTGTGGCCGATGACGGCCATGTGGTTTTTCTCGCCGAACGCGACATAGCGGTCCGCCAGCGCAAAATCATAACGGCCCGGTTCGGGATGAACCAGCGCCCACTTCAGCACATTTTCCGGCGAGATGGTGTTGAACTGTTGCTTGATCAGCGCCGCCTCCATTTCATTTGATTCGCAGAACTGCGACGGATTCAGCGCCGCGCCGACAAGAAAATCATTTTGAAATGCCTGTTTCAATGCCGGCTGCGCGCCGAGGCGGGCGGCCAGAAAAATTCCGGCGGCGAATACGGTGGTGCGGACGAATGTTTTCATACAGGGGCTGATGTTCTGCGACGTTCCGCCAGTTCATCCGCGATCTGGATGGTGAGGCGTTTGGTGAGGGGATAGGCGATCAACAAAACAGTGCAAATCAAAAACAGTATTCCCACCACGAGGCCGCTGCACGCGCGATAGCCTTGCACGGCAGGCGCGGCATCCGGCAGTTTGGTGTTGTAGTTGAAAATGCCGGCCATGATCCAGAGGAACGAAGCCGAGCCGAGCGCCAGCCCGGCTTTCAAGCCGAAGCCGATCGTCGCGAACACCATGCCGGTGAAACGGTGCCCGGTTTTCCATTCGGAATAATCCGCCACGTCCGCGTAAATCGCCCAGATCAGCGGGATGGTCGGCGCGTAAAAAACGGCGATCAAGGCCGTCAACGCGACCATGCCCCAGACATTCGTGGGCGGCAGAAAATAAAATGCCAGCGAACCGGCGCCCGCCAGTCCGAAGCCGGTGACGGCCACGGCCTTCTTGCCAAACCGTTTTGCCAGCGGCGGCGAGAGCAGAATGACGATGATCGTGATGCCGGTGCCCAGCATGTTGATGAGGCTGTTCGCCACGTCCGCGACATTGGAGTTGGCCACATCCGCGCGGTCACCATGCACGATGTAGCCGAGTGTTTCCATGATCCCGCCGGATGCCGGTGCGCCCGCCGCAGAAACGAGTCCCAGCTTTTGCACCCAGTCATAAAGCGCGCCCTTGTCGGCGTAGTGGTGATAATAATTGTAAAGCGCGCCGCCGCGAAACGAGAGAATGCAAAAATGGCAGAGCGTCATGAAGAACATGACCTTCCACGGATTGTTTTTGAGCAGATTGAGAAAATCCTGTTTCGGCGAGGTCTTTTCGCGGATGATTGGCTTGATGCGTTCTTTTGTCGTGGTGAAGGTGATCAAAAATAAAACCAGGCACAGCACTGCCCAGATGGTCATTGTCAGTCGCCAGCCGTATTGTTGGTCGGCGACGCCAACGATTCCGCCCGCCGCGTGATGCCGCGCCAGTTTCGCCACCAGCGGCAAGGTGAATCCGCCGACGATGAACTGCGCGGCGTTCACCGCGATGAACCGGAAGGAATTTAATTTCGCGCGGTCATTCACATCGCCCGTCATCACGCCGCCCAGCGCCGCGTAAGGCATGTTGTTCATCGAGTAAATCGTCATCAAGAGCGTGTTGGTAATGACGGCGTAAATAATCATTGAACCCATGCTCCAGCCTTTCGGCGTGGTGTAGGCCAGGATCATGATGATAAACCACGGCACGGCGGTGGCTAGAATCCACGGGCGGAACTTTCCCCAGCGCGTGTTTGTGCGGTCGGCCAGGATGCCCACAATCGGATCGGCCACGGCATCCCACAGGCGCGGCCATAATAAAATTGCCGCGGCGGCACCCGCCGTCAGCCCGAACACGTCCGTGTAAAAATTTGTCTGGAACAAAATCATCGTCATGAAGACGAAGTTCGCGGCGGCATCGGCGGAGCTGTAGCCGGCCTTCTCGAAAAACGAAAGCTTCTGCTGGAAATGGGGTTCGGCCATATTGGGGATTGGAATTATTTGGTCACCGTCAGCATCACCTTTTGCAAATCGCTGTCGCGCGAGGAATTGCCGACCATGATTTCGAACTCGCCCGGCTCGACGACGTATTTCATTTTCACATCCCAAAAGGCCAATGATTCCCGCGTGATTTCGAGCATGACCGTTTTTGTCTCGCCTGGTTGCAGAAAAATTTTTGTGAAGCCTTTCAATTCTTTCACCGGCCGCGTCACCGAACTCACGCAGTCGCGGATGTAAAGCTGCACCACTTCCGTGCCGGCGCGTTTGCCGATATTTTTCACGTCCACCAAAACTTTAGTTGCGCCATCACGGTTGATTTTCTTTTTGGCCAGCCGCAGGTTTTTGAAATTGAATTGCGTGTAGCTCAAGCCGAAGCCGAAAGCAAACAGCGGCGAAACGTCATCAAACAAATAGCCGCGCCGCGCCGAGGGCTTGTGGTTGTAAAACACCGGCAGATGGCCGACGGAACGTGGAATGGAAATCGGCAGCCTGCCGCCGGGATTGTGGTCGCCGAACAACACTTCCGCGACGGCGTGCCCGGCTTCCTGGCCGAGATACCAGCATTCCAAAATCGCCGGCGCATTTTGCGCCGCGAAATTGATGGAAATTGGCCGGCCGTTAAACAGCAGCACTACGACCGGCTTGCCGGTGGCGACGAGCGCCTGGAGCAAATCTTCCTGCCGTCCGAATAAATCAAGGCTGGTGCGGTCGCCCAGGTGGTTGCGGCTCCAGGCTTCGCGCGAAATCTGCTCGTTGTCGCCAATGGCGAGAATCACCACGTCGGCTTTTTGGGCGATGCCGACGGCGTCGGCGATTTGCTTGGCGTCTTCGGCTGGATCGCTTGGCGTGACCGCATCCTGATTCCAAGAGCCGCCGATTGTGATCTGGCAGCCTTGCGCGTGCAGCACTTGCACGTGGTTGCCCGCGAGCCGCGCGCGGATGCCGTCCAGCACTGTGACTTGATGCGGCGGCACGCCGCTGTAACCGCCGAGCAGCCCGCGATTCGCATTTGGCCCAATGACGGCAATGGTTTTCAGCTTCGCGGGATTCAGCGGCAACAAATCGTTTGCATTTTTAAGCAGTGTGATCGCTTCGCGCGCGGCCCGCAGCGCAAGTTGTGAATTTTTTTCGCAGCCGACAATTTTCTCCGCCGCCGCGGCCTCCACATACGGATCATCAAACAAGCCGAGTTTGAATTTCCACAGCAGCATCGGGGCGATGAGTTCGTCGAGTTGCGATTCCCAGAGAACTTTTTTGCGGACGAGTTCGACGAGATGCAGATAGCAATCCGGGTCGGGCAACTCGATGTTCACGCCCGCCTTCACCGCCAGCGCGGCCGCTGCTTTTTTGTCGGCTGCGACAAAATGGCCATGCGTGTCAGGCCGATGGTGCAGCTCCCAAATCGAGTAATAATCCGAAACCACAAAACCTTTGAAGCCCCATTCCTCGCGCAGCACGTCGCGCAACAGCCATTCGCTCGCGTGCGACGGCACGCCGTCAATCTCGTTGTAGCTGGCCATGACGCTGATGCAGCCGGCTTTTTGGATGCAATCCTTGAACGGCTGCAAAAAGGTCTCGCGCAGCACGCGCTCGGAAACATTTACTGGCGCGCAGTTCTGACCGGACTCGGGCTGGCCGTGCGCGGCAAAATGTTTCAACGTGGCGATGAGATTTTTATTGCCCCGAAATTTTCCGTCGCCTTGAAACCCGCGCACGGCGGCCATGCCGAGCTGCGTGTTCAAAAACGGATCTTCGCCGTAAGTTTCCTCGACGCGGCCCCAGCGCGGATCGCGCGCCACGTCCACCACCGGCGTGAGCGCCTGATGCGCGCCGCGCACGCGCGTTTCCTCGGCCGTCATCGCGTAAAGCGACTCGACGAGCGCCGGATCAAACGTGCCGCCGAGCGCGATGGGCTGCGGAAAACTCGTCGCGCCGATGGCGGCGTGGCCGTGCAGACATTCCTCGTGAAAAATCACCGGAATGCCGAGCCGGGAATTTTCGATGAAGAATTTTTGAATCGCGTTCGTCAACGCCGCCGTGGCGCGCGGCGACTTGCCGATGCCCGCGTCTGTCGGCTTGCTGCCCGCGTCACTGGGCCGGCCAATCTGTCCAATCCCATGCCCATGTTTGAAGGCGGCTTTCGCTTTGGCCAAATCAAAGTTGCCGTCGGCATCCACCAGCTTCGTGGACTTCTCCTGCCAGACGCACATCATTTGCGCGGCCTTCTCCGCCAGCGTCATCCGCGCCAGCAAATCGCGGACGCGTTTTTCCGGCGGCAGGGCAGACTGCTTGTATTTTGGTAGATGCATTTGAGCGGCGACGAATTATGGCGGTTTGAAGCCCAATTGTCGCCTACCCAAAAAGGTAGTTCTGACGGGGAAAACTTCTTTGAAATGTGGCGGCAGCTTCGGCTGTTTGGCCTGAAAATCGTCGCGGACGGCGCTGCCAAAAGAAAATTTCTATGGTGGCGCGATGATCGGATTTAGTGCAAGCTGGCTCGCAAATATCTCCCAACCACGAAAATACCATTATGAATAAATTGCTGCGAACTTTGGTCATTTGCGCCTGGGCCGGTCTTGGCTGCACGCTGCCGGCGGCGGATTCATTCGACGGATTAAATCTGGACTTGGGCAATCTTTACCGTGTTTCGAACGCGCAGTCGCGTTCCATCAGCCCGGAAAGTTTCACCGGTGAAAAAGGCCGGGCGGCCATGTCCACCAACGGCCCGGCGGCGCGCGGCGCGGCGCGGGAACTGGGACTGGGCTGGAAAGTTTCGCCCTACGTTCACATCCCCGCACATTCGACATTTACGCTGGCGAATATCACCGGGCCGGGCGCGATTCAGCAGATCTGGATGACGCCCGCGCCGCTGGACAAGACGCGCTGGTTTATTTTGCGGATGTATTGGGATGACGAAACCGATCCGTCCGTGGAATGTCCGCTCGGCGATTTTTTTGCGTGCGGTCTCGGAAAATTTTGTCAGATCAGCTCGCTGCCCGTGTGCGTCAATCCTGGCAGCGCCTTCAATTCCTACTGGCAGATGCCGTTCCGCAAAAAATGCAAAATCACTTTGGAAAATCTCGATGACAACCCGATGACGATTTATTACCAGATCAATTATACGGAGACTTCCGTGCCGGATGACGCGGCGTATTTTCACGCGCAATTCCGCCGCGAAAGCCCGCTCAAGTCCAAAGGGCTTTATACGATTCTCGACGGCGTGGAAGGGCAGGGGCAATACGTCGGCACCTATCTTGCGTGGGGCGTGCATAACACCGGCTGGTGGGGCGAAGGTGAAATCAAATTTTATATGGATGGCGACGACCAGTTCCCGACCATTTGTGGCACCGGCACCGAGGATTATTTCTGCGGCTCCTACGATTTCGACACCAAAGGGCCGGACGGCCAGTCGCACTACACCGAATTTTCCACGCCTTACAGCGGGCTGGCACAGGTCATCCGGCCCGACGGGCATTATGATTCGCAAACGCGATTTGGTTTATATCGCTGGCACATCCGCGATCCCATCCGCTTCCAAAAAGATTTGAAGGTCACGATTCAGGCGCTCGGCTGGCAGTCGGGCGGCCGTTATTTGCAATTGCAGGATGACATCGCGTCGGTCGCCTTCTGGTATCAAACCTTGCCGCATAAAAAATTCCCGCCGCTGCCGAGCCGCGACCAGTTGGAACTCCATTGAATGGCGGAATGGCGGAATTGCGGCGAGACATGTTCACCGCCGCCCAGCCCGCGAATTTCGGCGGAGGGTTTGTCTTCGGCTGCGTTTGGGCCGGTGCCGGCGCTCCGCCGATTTTTTCCGCAAATGATCGAGGCTAGTTTCATTTGCATCACGCGCGCGGCCGAATGGAGAATTAAAAGGCTTTCAAATTTTACTGAAGTCCCGGCATCATGCCGCCATGAAAAGTATTTTGACCTCGGCAACATTGCTGTTGTCCCTCATTTTATCTCGCGCTGAAATGCAAGCTCCCGTTCCACTCTGGCCAGACGGGGCGCCCGGAGCGCTAGGCACTTCGTCGAACGACATTCCCACGCTCACGGCGTATCTGCCCGAAGCCGCGAAGGTCACCGGCGCGGCGATGGTGATTTGTCCCGGCGGCGCTTACGCGCACCTTGCGCCGCACGAGGGCAATGATTACGCGTTGTGGCTGAACCAGCATGGCGTGACGTGCTTTGTCTTGAAATACCGGCTGGCTCCCAGCGGTTACCACCATCCGGCCATGCTCAACGACGCGGCGCGCGCCGTGCGCTGGGTGCGGGCAAATGCGGACGAGTTCAAAATTGACGCGCAGCGGGTCGGCATCATGGGCTCGTCGGCGGGCGGGCATTTGGCGGCGACCTTGCTCACGCATTTTGATGCCGGCAAACCGGATTCCACCGACGCCGTTGAACGGCAAAGCTCGCGTCCGGATCTGGGAATTTTGTGTTACGCCGTCATCTCGATGGGCGAATTCACGCACCAATACTCGAAGGAAAACCTGCTCGGCACCAATCCGCCGCCGGAACTGGTCAAGCTGATGTCCAATGAATTGCAGGTGTCGCGCCGCACGCCGCCCTGTTTTTTGTGGACCACGTTTGAGGACACCGTTGTGCCGATGGAAAACACGCTGTCGTTTGCCGATGCGCTGCGGCGAAAACGGGTGCCTTTCGATTTGCACATTTATCAAAAGGGTGGCCACGGCATGGGGCTGAAGGACAAAGCGCCGTTCGCCAATCCGCATCCGTGGGCGGCCGACTGTCTATTTTGGCTGAAGGAACAAAAATTCGTGAATTGAAAATTCGTCAGCCCGCCGGAATCTTCGGAACAAAAAAATTACCGTTTGCGCCGCCGGTTAACCGCCAGCAGCATGCCGACGCCACCGGCAAGCAGTGTCCAAGCCTGCGGTTCCGGCACCGTCACCACGGTCAATCCCCAACTCACCAAGGTCGCCTGCCCGCCGCCCGACATGTCGGCGATGAGCAAAGTCCAAGTGGTGTTGGCGTTGGCGGCGGTGAAAGCGCTCAAGTCGGCAGTCGTGGGGGCCGCGTCAAACACGGTGCCGGCGGATTGAGGGTCAATGTTGCGAGCGTCCGGCGCCCACGTCCCGGTCAACTGGCCGCTACCGTTCAAGGCGGATGGATAAGAGGCGTCAAGCTGATAGTTGTGGATGTTGACGGAGCCGTCGCTCAACGTGAGGTTGAAACCGGTGTCGCCGTAGCCAAACGGACTGCTGGCGGTCAGGCCGGAGCGGTTCAGCAACACGGCGATTTGCCCGCCCGGACCGGCGAGGTAGGCATACAAATCCCCGTTGAAACCGCCGGTGATGTCCAGCGCGACACTGATGCTGCTGATGGTTCCCGGCACGCCCGTCAAGTTGGTGCTCGAGGTCAGGCCAATCGGACTGCCATCGGGAATCAGTGCGTTGACGGAAGTGTAGCTGACCGTCGTGTCGGCTTGCGCCCCGGCCACCAGAAACAAAGCCGTGGCCGCAGCGGCGAAAAATGTCAGCTTCGAAGTTTTTTTCATGTCAGGCGCTCAATTCTAATTGCTGGGCTTCTCAAACTTTCGCACCGGATTACAACTGCTGTCAGCCTCTGAAAGCAGATTGCCTCTGCCGTGAGAAAAATTGAATGTGGTGATGCGGGTTAAATTGTTGAGTTGCTCTGCGGAAATTTTCCCCGAACCGTTGCCGGGTTACAAGTAAATAATTCTGACTCGTGGCCGGCGGCGATCACGACCTTTGTTTTTCGGCGTTTTCTAAAACCCGCGCAAATCCGTGCTGCTGCGTTTCGGCAGTCCCGGCGCGGGCATGCGCTTCAGGACGAGATATTCGATGCCGAGCTTCTGGCAATATTCGCGCTTGCCGCCCTTGTCGCCGTCCTCGTTCACGGCGTAAATGTCCGGCCGCAGTTTTTTGATTTCCGGATCGGCGTCCAGCCAGCCGTCGCCGCTGGAAATCAGCGCCTGCTTCACAAACTTGATCGAGCCGACGACGTAGCGGCGCTCCGCTTCCGACAACAGCGGATGACCTTCGCCTTTCAGCAGCCGGATGTTGGCATCGTGGCCGACGATGACGTGCAAATCGCCGTGGGTGGAAACCTCCTCCAAAAACCGGACGTGCCCGGAGTGAAACCAGTCGAAGCTGCCGGTGACCACGACTTTTTTCCGGCCGGGCGCGGACGGCATCGGCGGCGGTTCGGGAAAACCTTTCAATTCGTCCGCCGAAAAAACACGGCCGGCGATTTTATTTTCAGCGGCAAATTTTTTCCGCGCGGCATTCGCAGCCGCCGCCACGTCCGCCCAGATGTCGGCGCGCAGATTTATCGGCAGCGTGTCAAAACTGGCGGAGCCATCCGCCACCATTACCCGGCTGACATAGCGGACGGTGTTCAAAAAATAAAGCCGTTCGGCCAGCGGAAATTTCGGCGTTTCGCCAGCCAGTGTCTTCAGCGTTTCATCCGGCCACAGCAGCACAGTCAATTCGCCGAGCTTGGCGGATTCTTCCAGCAACCGCAGGTCGCGCGACTTGAGGTCGTCAAATCCGCCGCTGACGATGACTTGTTTTGGACGACTCATTTTGTTTTCAGGCAACACGCACGTTCACTTGAAATGCGCCAGGCACCGGCTTTTCAGAAACAACAATCAAATATCCGCCGCCGCAGCCGGAATACATCGCGCCGAGATATTCTTTTTGATACGCCTGCAAAATCGGCATCAAATCCGCGCGCAACAGTGGATGCCGGACGACGTGTGGCAGCAGCGTCTCCCAGCATTTCATGTTTAGATTCAGCGACGCGCCGAGCGCCGTCGCGTCCATTGTCACAATCGCGTTGAAACAGTCCTGCCCCGACTGGCCGAGTTGGTTGACCCATTTCGGGGTAAGGTTTTTTAGGCCGAGCGGCGAGTAGCCATCCGGCCGCGGCTCGACCGGAATCAGATGCAAAACCTTGTCCAGCCAGCGCGCGACCTCGGCGCGGTTGCACGATTCAATGTGCGAAGGAAAAACGCCGCCGTGAATTTTGAAATCATAATCCAGCCGGTTCACGCCGGGATAAACCAGGCCGATCATGTCCTGCGAACCGCTTGGTTCGGCCTTGCCCTGGTTTTCCGCGTCGTAAAGCTCACGCGCCAAAGCTTCCGGCGAGCGGTTGGGCAGTTTGCCCTTCCAGATTTTCATCGCAATGGCGCGGGTGCCGCTGGCGATGCCGGAACGGTCCATCGGCCGGAAGTCCGGTTCGATCTGCACCACCACCATTGCGCCGGGCGGCTTGGGATTGTGCTGGTTGACAAACGGCTGGTCAATCCAGCCGCCGGCAAGTTGCAGGCGGTTGGGAATGGCCCCGAGTAGTTTTTTGACGGGTGAGATTTTCACAAAAATTTGGCTGCGAACGCAGCCCTATTCCCAAACGCAAAATTGAATTGCGTTCGGTTGCGGGAGACAAACGGAAAAGTTCCCCGGCCAGGTTTTTCCTCGGCCGGGGAAACTAATTTCATCAACCGATGCCCACGCGTTTGCCGGCTTTGCGTGCTTTGTATTGCTCGCCGATCCATTTGTAAGTCACGGCCAGACCTTTATCGAGCGTGGTGCTCGGTTCCCAGCCAAGCACTTGCTGGATAAACGTGTTGTCTGAATTGCGGCCGGCCACGCCTTTCGGCGCGCCAAGGTCGTAGTGGCGATTCATCCTCACGCCCGCAATTTTTTCAATCTTGGAAAGCAGTTCGTTGATGGAGACCAGCTCGCTGGAACCAAGGTTGATCGGCGTCGCGATCAAATCCTCGCAGTGCGTGATCATGTCAATGCCCTTCACGCAGTCGTCAATATACATGAAGCTGCGCGTCTGCGAGCCGTCGCCCCAGATCGTGATGTCCTTGCTGCCGGTGTCAATCGCTTGGATGACTTTGCGGGCCAGCGCCGCGGGCGCTTTTTCACGGCCGCCATCCCACGTGCCGTTCGGCCCGTAAACATTGTGAAAACGGGCAATGAATGTTTTCATGCCGCGTTCGTGCCAGTATTCCTGGCAGAACATTTCGGAAACCAGTTTTTCCCAGCCGTAGCCGCGTTCGGCCATTGCGGGATATGCATCGGATTCCTTCAGCGCGCGCACCTTCGGATCTTTTTGCAGCAGCGTGTTGTAAGCGCAGGCGGACGAAGAATAAAAATAACGGCGCGCACCGGCCTTGTAAGCCGCCTCGACCATGTGCGTGTTGATGAGAATTGAGCGCAGGCACTCGACGCGAAAACGTTCGATGAAACCCATGCCGCCCATGTCGGCAGCGAGGTTGTAAACTTCCACCGCGCCTTCGCAAACGCGATGGCAGTTGGCCTCAATGCTCACATCCAGACAGATGTTTTCCACGCCGGGAACGTGCAGATACCATTCATACAGCGGTTTTTTGTCCACCGCGCGGATGTTGGTGAAACCTTTTTTCTTGAAGTGCAGCGCGAGGTTGCCGGCGATGAAGCCGCCCGCGCCGGTGATGACGATCAAATCATCTTTTTTCGTGGCCGGGCCTTTTTCTACGAGTCGTTTTGTTTGTTCCATAAACTGTTTTCTTTTTTCAGCGCGCCAGCGCAGGCTGCGCGCGCGTTGCATATGTTCGCGTATATGTTTAACTGGTTTTCGGCAAAGGGGAATGTCCACTTTTGACCAAAACATGTCTATTTTTGACATTTTTGGAATAAAGCATTGGCCGGCCGGAAGCCACACATTTGCTCGACAGCCGCGCGCGACAAATTAAAATCTCGGCGCATGACTAAACCGACTTTGCTCGTTCTCGCCGCCGGCATGGGCAGCCGTTATGGCGGATTGAAACAGATAGACCCCGTTGGCCCGACGGGCGAAACCATTATTGATTATTCCATTTTCGACGCCCTGCGCGCCGGCTTCGGCAAGCTCGTGTTCGTGATCCGTAAGGATATCGAACCGCAGTTTCGCGAAATCATCGGCACGCGGTTTGAAAAACGCATCGCCGTGGAATACGCGTATCAGGAACTCGACAAGCTGCCACCGGGTTTTTCCCTGCCCGCCGGCCGCACCAAGCCGTGGGGCACCACGCACGCAATTTTAATGGCGGCCGGCGTGGTCAAGGAACCGTTTGCCGCGATCAATGCCGACGATTTTTATGGTCAGCAGGCATATCAATTGATGGCGCAGCACCTGACTTCCGGCACGACGGACTACGCGATGGTCGGCTTTATTTTGCGGAACACGCTGTCCCAGTTTGGCAGCGTCGCGCGCGGCGTGTGCCGGGTGGACGCGAATAATCATCTCACCAACGTCGTCGAAATGATGAAGATCGAACCCGATGGCGGCGGCGCGAAAGACACTGCGCCGGACGGCCGCATCACGAAACTCACCGGCGACGAAGCCGTCTCGATGAATTTCTGGGGTTTCACGCCCGCGCTGTTTCCGCAGTTGCAAACTCAATTTGAGGCATTTCTGAAAAAGAGCGGGCATGAACTGAAATCCGAGTGCTACATTCCGAGCACGGTCAACGATCTCGTTGTCAACGGTCAAGCCAAGGTGAAAGTGTTGCGCACGAACGATTCCTGGTTTGGCGTGACTTATCGCGAAGACCGCCCGCAAGTCGTCGAGAGCATCCGCCAGCTTATCGCGCAGGGCAAATACCCGGAAAAACTGTGGGCATAAACCGCGCGAGAGGCCCGCGCTAAAAATTGCAACCAGCCGCCGCCTCCGGGCGGCGGTTTGGTTTTTGGTTCCCAGCGGAACCTGTCACGTCGCGGCCTCGGCAAAACGGGAAATCAACTTTGGTTCGGTTTCAACGGCACGCTGAACGCGCTGGCGGCGGTGATTTTTTCCAGGCCGCCGGCATAAAATTGTTCGCGGTAAGATTCCGTTTCCAACAAGTGCTGGCCGGTGCTTGCCTGGTCACGCCGCAAAAGAAATTTCAATTCGTCCAGATTTTCCGACCAGCGGAAACCGTTGAAAAACTCCACGCCGTCAAATTGGGTTTTGTAAAGCGCGTGCGCCGAATAGCAGGTGCCGAGATAAAGCTGCTTGCAGCCGCGCGCGGCGAACAGTTGCGCCGCCGAGGTCATCATGAACATGCCGAGGCTGCGATTGGGAAAATTCAAATCGTAAAATGCGTAGTAATAAAAGGCCAGTGCCGCAGCCTCGACCAACAGCGTCGCCACGCCGATTTCCGCGCCGGTCGGTCCGTCCGTGAAAATCAGCAGGTGCGAAATGATCGGCGAGCTGAACAAGGAATCCAGCCGTCCGAACGTCATCACGTCCTGGCCAAATTTTGCATCCGCGTAATTTTTGAAAAATTCCCGGCGCGCGGGCGTGTAATCAAATTGTTCGCGCGGCACAAGTTCCACGTTGATGCCTGCGCCTTTGCGGAGAATCCTCCGGTTCTCGGACGACAATTCAAATCGCGCGAGATTCACGCGGATTTGCCGGCACAGATAAAAACGGTCGAGCTGATGCGACGACGGCAG
>CAJAQO010000182.1 GCA_903944085.1 uncultured Verrucomicrobia subdivision 3 bacterium | reverse complement strand
CGGCGGCTTTAATTCGACGGAATAATCCGCGTCGGCATGATGGTAATCATTGTAGGCAAACACTTCTTGAAACCAGTCCTTGGTCGAATAGATGCCGCCGACCATCGCGCCGGAAGTGGGGCGGGAATCGTCGAGCGCTTTCGCCACGGCGCGGGTCCGCTGATACAATGCCGGATTATTTTTGGACTCGTTGATGCGCACGCCCCAAATGACCACGGAAGCGCGGTTGCGGTCGCGGCGCACCATGTCCGCCACATCGCGCACAGCCAGTTCCTGCCACGCGGCATCGCCGAGATAACCCCAGCCTGGCAATTCTTCCCACACCAGCAGCCCCAGTTCATCGCAGGCGTCCAGAAAGGCTTCCGATTGCGGATAGTGCGAGCAGCGGACAATGTTGCAGTTCAATTCGTGGCGCAACAATTCCGCATCGTGCCGCAGCACGCGCCTCGGCATGGCGAAGCCAACATAAGGAAACGATTCATGCCGGTTCAGGCCAAAAAGCTGCCGCCGCCGGCCATTGAGAAAAAATCCGTCGAGCTCAAACCGCGCCTCGCGAAATCCGATCCGCGTTCGATAGTCGTGCAACGGCGCTTCATCCACCATCAACGTCGTGACGATTTCGTAAAGCTGCGGCGTGTCCACGTCCCACAATTTTACGTTTTCCAAATTCGCCAGCGCGAGTTTCAGTTCGGTTTCGCCCGTTTTAACAATGGTGAAAGTCTCGGAAACGCCGGCGATACGCCGGCCGGCATCGAACAATTCCACTTGCACCCGCACCGGTTTTGCCGGCACCAAGGCGGCATCCAGCGTGCAGGTTATTTCCACGCGGCGGCTGGCGGCGAGCACGTTGACGGGCTTGGCAAAAACGTCGGCGATGAAAATTTGCGGCACGACCCGCACCGACACCGGACGCGGAATGCCGGCCGGCTCAAAAAAATCAACCGCTTCCGGCCCGCGCGGCGAACCATCGGGCGGCGCATTTTTCCAACGGCCATCCACCGCCACGGCGAGGACGTTATCCGCCTTGACGTGGCTGGTGATTTCGTAATGAAACGGCAGGTAGCCGCCGACATATTCCGGCAAAGCGTGGCCATTAATTACCGGTGTCGCGCCGGACATGACCCCATCGAAATGCAGAAACACCCGCTGGCCGGCGAGGTCTGGCGGCAAAGAAAAATGACGGCGATAAATCCAGACATCCATCCAGTCGGAAACCTGCCAGCCATGCCAGGAAAGTTTGGAAACGCAGTGCGGCAAGGAAACGCGGGCAAATGCGGAGTCATCAAAACCCGGTTGCGTCGCCGCCGCATTGAACCGGCCGCCGAAAAGCCAGTCGTTAGCCAGAGGAATCGTCCGATGGGTGGGGCCGCGGCCGGCGGCTTGAGCCGTGCCGCTGCGACAGCCCAAAATCGGCAGCGTCGCCAGCGCGGTCGCGCCGAGCGCGGCGTTTTGTATAAACTTCCGCCGGGAAACGGCTGGAAACGGTGGCAATTGATAGTTCATTTCGTCAGGTTGTGTTCAGCCGTCGCGCAGTTGGTGCCGGTGCGATTTTTTTTCTGACATCGAGTCGGTGGCTGGGCAGACGGTCGATCCGGCAATTTGGTTTCAATATTCGGCTGCGCACCGACGTTGACGAAACCAAGCTTGATGTCTTTGACGCCCCATTTTTCGTAAAGCGGGAGCAGCGCGTCCAACTGTCTTTCCAAAGCCACATGATTTAGGTATAAAATAATTCCAATGCCATGCGCCTGGGCGTAACGGATCACTTCCGGCAAATCCAGCGGCGCGTGGTTGGGATTTTAGTGTCAGTGACGCCGCCGACACGGCTGGCACCGCGAGGACCAAGCTGATGATTGCGGCCCGGTGAATCACCTTTTTTAAGTTAATGGTTGCCATTAGATGGATTCAAGGCTGGCCGGACAGTTGGCGTAAAACCTTTGAACTCGCGCCACAAATTGACCGGCTGGTCCCCGCAATTCAGACGAAATTAATCGCTAATGATTGACCCCCAGCTTGACTTATTCAGCGGGCGCGGCCAAAAACTCCTTCGCCTCGTCAGCCTCGGCTTCCGGAACTTCGATGCGCAGCAGGGTGGCGGCGGAAGTGCCGCCGAGCCAGCCGGAGGCCATTTCGTTGGCGATGAAAACATGAAACCCGGCGGCTTCCAGCCGCGCGCGGGTCAGCTCCGCCGCGGCCAGATTGAAATCGGTGGCGATGGTGACCAGTTTCATTTGCCGCTCTCCAGTTTGACTTCGGCAAAAACGAGGACGCCCGCGCCGGTCTGGACGGTGCTCACAACCTGGGCCTCAATTTGCTGGCCCACGCACGACTGGCCGTTGTTGACGACGACCATCGTGCCGTCGGGGAGATAGCCGATGCCCTGGCCTTTGTCGCGGCCTTCGCGGACGATTTTAAGCTGCACGGTTTCGCCGGGAATCATCGCGGCTTTCATCAGGTAGGAAATTTCGTGGAGGTTGACGCACACCACGCTTTGCAAGCTGGCGACCTTCGCGAGATTGGAATCGTTGGTGAAGAGCTTGGCGTTCAAGTTGCGCGCCAGCCGCACGAGCTTGGCGTCCACGCCTTTTTCGTCGGGAAAATCGCCGTCGTGGATGCGGACCTCCATTTTCGTGTTCTGTTGCAGTCGGTTCAACATTTCAAAACCGCGCCGGCCGCGGGCGCGCTTGATGTCGTCCACGGAATCGGCGATCTGCTGCAATTCCAGCAGCACGAAACGTGGCACGACAATCAGCCCTTCGATCAGGTGCGTTTCAATCAGGTCCGCGATGCGTCCGTCAATGATGACGCTCGTGTCCAGCAGCAGCAAATTATCGGGTTTGTTTTGCGGCGAGAAGCGGACATACGGGATGATGAGCGAAAAATCCTCCTTGTTGCTGCGCATGGCTAGCACGATGCCGATGTAGCCGAAACTCAAAAACAAACTGAGCCGGATGAGCCAGCGGGCATTGGGTTCGGCGCCTTCAAACAGGCCGGAATGATCCACCAGCAGCGCGACGAGCGAGCCCAGCAACAGGCCGAACGTCGTCGCGGAAAACGCGCGGAGCGAAAAACCTTTCAGCATTTCATCCACCGCGATGAGCAGCCCGCCGAAACCGAAGCCAATGATCATGCCCAAAATGCCGTTGTGCTGCTGGCTGACGTAATCCGGCGCCATGCTCACGGCGTAGCCGGCCACGATGCAGAGGCCGAGAAACAAAATGCGGATGGGCCAGAGCGGATTCATTGACGGTTGCGCGGCGATTGGAGCGCGGAATGTTTGCCGGCGTCCGGGCCAGTTGGATCGTGCGACCACAAAATGTGCCACAAGCCGAACCGGTTTAAATTGCTGCTGACTTCCGAGAGATTTTCCGCGAGCAACTGGACATTCGTCGAAACCTGCGGGTTTTCCAGCAGCGTGCCCGCCAGTCCTTTGCCGGCTTGCACATCGGCGGCAAACTGCTGGACGGTGACGGTGAGATCCTGAATGTTCTTGGTCGCGGCGGTGAGGTTCGCGCCGTTCGTCGTCAAAATGTCCGAGGCGGAATCCCCGAGCCGGTTTAATTGGGTGGAGAACAGCACGAGATTGCTCATCGTCACGCCAATCTGCGAGCCGTTGGTGCCGATGAGGCTGTGGATGTCGCTGACTGTGCTGAGCGCCTGCTCGGTGAAGACGCGCAAATTGGTGATGGCGCTGCTAAAATTGGCGAGCGTCTGCGCGTTGAGCACTTGCGCGCGCAGGTCCGTGACGGACGCGTCCAATTTTTTGGCCGTTTCATCCAGCCGCTGCACGAAGCCCGCCGCGCCGCGCGCCACTTCCTGCAGGTTGAAAGGCTCCTGGCAGTCCACATTCGCGCCGTCCGCCAGAATCGGCGGCTGGTTCGTCGTCGGGATCACCGAGACATATTGATCACCGAGAAAACCGGACTGCTCGATGACAAACCGCGCGTCGTGGTAAATGGGAAATTCCTTGTAGATCCGCAAAATGATCGTGACGTTGGTGCCGCTGGGTTCGAGCTGGATTTGGTGCACGCTGCCGACCGCCACGCCGGCGAGCAGCACGCTGGACTTCAGCTTGAGGCCGCCGATGTTGGCCGCGTGCAGCTTCAAATTGTAGGTGCCGCGAAACAGGCTGGTGCCCTTGCTGAATTGAATCAGCAGGGCCGCGAGCAACACCAGGCCGATGCACACAAACAGGCCGACCTTCGTTTCCAATCGTGATTTTTCCATGGCTATAAAATAGTTTCCTTCGCGTCCGCGACGCCGTCAACAAATTGTCGCACCACCGCGTCTGACGAATTAAAGAACTCCTCCGGCGGCGCGCTGGCGTAGATTTTTTTCTCGTGCAGCATGAACACGTGGTTGCCCACGCGCCGGGCGCTGCGCATGTCGTGCGTCACCACGACCGAGGTGACTTTCAATTGGTCGCGCACCCGCATGAGCAAATGGTCAATGCTGTCCGACGCGATCGGGTCCAGCCCCGTCGTCGGCTCATCGTAAAGCACAATCTGTGGTTCGTAAATGATCGCCCGCGCCAGGCCCACGCGCTTGCGCATTCCGCCGGAAAGTTCCGCCGGTTTTTTCTTTTGCGTGCCCGGCAAATCCACCACGTCCAGCGTCGCCGCCACGCGCTTGGCGATTTCCGCTTCGGTCAGATGTTCATGCCGTCGCAAGCCAAACGCCACGTTTTCCTCGACGGTCATCGAGTCGAACAGCGCCGCGCCCTGAAACACCATGCCGAATTTTCGGCGCACGCGCAGCAACTGGCGTTCGTTCATCCGCGTGATGTTTTCGCCGTCCACCAAAACGTCACCCGCGTCCGGCTGGAGCAGGCCGATGAAATGTTTCAGCAGCACGCTTTTGCCGCCGCCGCTGCGGCCGATGATCACCGCCGATTCGCCGCTTTCAATCCGCAAATCCACGCCGGCGAGGACCAGTTGCGAGCCGAAGCTTTTTTTCAGTTGGCGGACTTCGATCATAGCACCAGTTGGGCCACGCGTTGCAGCGCCAGCGTCAGGAAAAAGTTGCAGATGAGGATGGAGATGGACGAATAGACCACCGCCTCGGTCGTGGCGCGGCCCACCCCTTCCGCGCCCATGCCGCAAGTCAGGCCTTTGTAACAGCCGATGAGCGCGATGATGCCGCCATAGACAAACGATTTGACCAGGCCGAATTCGAGGTCAATGTCACCGGTGTATTTCAGCATATTGTAATAGAGATAAACCGGGTCAATGCCGAGCAGTTCCACGCCCACGAAATAGCCGGAGCTGATGCCGAGCGCGACGGATTCCACCGTCAGCAGCGGCAGCGCGATCATCGAGGCCGTCAGCCGTGGCACGACGAGATAATCAATCGGATGCGTGGCCAGCGTCCGCAAGGCGTCAATTTGTTCCGTCACGCGCATGGTGCCGAGTTCCGCCGCGATGGCCGCGCCGACGCGTCCTGCCACCATGAGCGCCGTCAGCACCGGGCCGAGTTCGCTGCACATGGAGACGCCGACGACCGCGAGCGAGGCCGTGTCCATCTTGATCTTATGAAACTGGCTGTAAGTCTGCACCGTGAGCACCATGCCCGTGAACGCGCCCGTGATGAGCACCACCGACTGCGATTTGATGCCGATGAAATAAATCTGGTAGAACAGGTCACGCCGCGAGAATTTGAAGGTCAGGCACGACGCGACCGCATCGCGCGTCAACACGGCGATGCGCCCCAGGCCCGTAAGCCAGTCGCCGACCCAAGTTTGGCCCAAAAAATTCATTCGCCATAAATTATCAAACCCGCCGGCGTTTTGCCAGCGCGGGATTCCTGCGCGGCCAAGATTGCCAGATTAACGGCGGTGCTGGTCAAAACCTGCCCGCTGGCGGCGCATACGTTCGTGGCTGAATAACGCTTGGTGCGGTCCTAATCTTAAGCTTGCGCTTAATCGCAATCGTGGTTTGAAGCTGATGACGATTAGGATTGGGATTAGGATTAGGATACGCCTAACGCCATCGCGGGATGGACAACGCCCCGACAAAAATCTAAGCTGAACCAACAATTCTCCCAAATTTATGCCAAAGACCTTTTACGTCACGCGCCGTTCTTTTCTGCAAAAATGCACGCTTGCCGCCGCCGCCACCGGTTTGCCGCTGTGGTTTGTGCAGCGCGAACTGGTCGCCGCCGAAGTTGCCGCAACCACTGCCAGTCCCAATGACCGTCCCGGCGTCGCCCTCATCGGCTGCGGCGGCCAGGGCCAGGGCGATGCGGGCAACGCCGCGCGCTACGGCGACATTGTGGCCGTGTGCGATGTGGATCAAAGGCATGTGGACGCCGCCGCGCAAAAATTTACCAAGAATGGCAAAACCCCCGCGAAATATGGCGATTTCCGGAAGCTGCTGGAACGCGATGATGTTCACGCCGTCGTGCAAGGAACGCCGGATCACTGGCACACGCTCATCAACATCGCGGCGGCGAAAGCCAAAAAAGATGTCTATGGCGAGAAGCCGTTGACGCTCACGATTGATGAGGGCCGGCACGTCATCCAGGCCGTGCGCGAAAATAAAATTGTTTTTCAAACCGGCACGCAGCAGCGCAGCAGCCATCGTTTTCACCTCGCGTGCGAGCTGGTTCGCAACGGCCGGCTCGGCAAATTGCAGCAGGTGAATGTGTTTGTGCCCGCCGGCATCCGGGGCAACCATTTCCAGAAAGTTTCCGTGCCGCCGGAATTCAATTACGACTTCTGGCTCGGCCAGGCACCGGCGGCGGAATATTTCACCGAGCGCTGCCACGCCAACTTCCGCTGGTGGTTTGATTATTCCGGCGGGCCGGTGACGGACTGGGGCGCGCATCACAACGACATCGCGCGCTGGGGCATTGGCTTGGACGGCCCGGTCGGCGTGGAAGCGCGCGTGATCACGCCGCCGCTGCCCGACGGCTACACCACGCCAAGCGAATTTGAAGCCACGCTCACCTGGGCGAACGGCGTGACGCAGATCGTCAAGACCACGGTGGACGACACGCCCTACGGCGGCATCGTCAATGAAAACGGCCAGCGCAACGGCGTGAAATTCACCGGCACCGACGGCTGGATCTGGGTCAACCGCGATGAAATCACGGCCAGCGACAAACAACTTTTGCTCACGCCGCTGCCGGACAGCGCGGTCAAGCTGGAGGTGAGCAACGACCACATGAGAAATTTCTTCGACTGCGTGCGTTCGCGGCGCGATCCGATTGCGAGCGTGGAAAACGGCCATCGTTCGGCGAGTATCGGGCATCTCATCATCATCGCGCTGCGGACCGGGCGCAAACTGGAGTGGGATCCGGCGAAGGAAGTTTTTACCGGCGACGGTGCGAGCGAAGCGAACGTCCATCTCGCCCGGCCCCAGCGCGCGCCTTACAATTACAGTTTCGTCGGCTGAATTCGCGGCGGCACGCCGGCCAACGCGACGGCGTGCCGGTGAAGTCTGGTTTCGAACGCCGTTTGGAAAAGGCCTTGAAAATTCGGCCAGTTCAGCCGGCTTTCAAAAATTTCTGCGTCATTTTTCCCAGCGCGTCAATCCACGCTGGATGCTCGTTCATGCACGGGATGCGCGTGAACTCCAGGCCGTTCCCGGCCATGAATTCTTCGCAGCCGCGAATGCCGATTTCTTCAATTGTCTCCAAACAATCCGAAACGAACGCCGGACAAATCACGAGCATTTTCTTTTTTCCTTCCGTCGCAAGGCGCGGCAATTCGTAATCCGTGTAGGGTTTTAGCCACGGATCTTTGCCGAGCCGCGATTGAAAGGACACCGACCATTTGCCGGCCGGCACGCCGGCTTTTTCGATGAACAGCGCCGCTGTCTTGAAACACTGCGCGCGATAGCACGTCGCGTGCGCCGGGCTGGGCGTCTCGCAACAGTTCGGCGTGGCGAGGCAATGGCAGCCGGTGGTGTCAGACTTTTTGATGTGCCGCTCCGGGATGCCGTGAAAACTGAATAACAAATGGTCGTAATCTTTTTTGAAATAGTCCGCCGCGCTCGCCACTAGGGCTGCGATGTAATCCGGCTGGTCATAATACGGCGGCTGCACGGTAATTTTCATCTGCGGCGCGAGTTTTGCCACGACCTCTTGCACGCGCACGACGGCGGTTTCGTAGCTGGACATCGCATAATGCGGAAACAGCGGGATCAGCAAAACGTCCGTCGCGCCTTTCGCCGCCAGCTTTTTCACGGCGGATTCGATGGACGGATTTTGATAACGCATCGCCAGTTCCACCGGCACGCTGACGCGCTTTTGCAGCAGTTCCTGAACGTGCCGGCTGGTGACGACCAGCGGCGAGCCTTCCTTGGTCCAGACTTTTTCGTAGGCGTGCGCAGACTCCTTCGGGCGATTGATCAAAATCATGCCGACAACAAACCGCCGCACCAGCCAGGGCGTGTCAATCACGCGCCCGTCCATCAGAAATTCATTCAGATAACGCCGCACGTCTGGCACCGACGGCGAGTCCGGCGAACCGAGATTGACGAGGAGAATTGCTTTGCTCATTTCCGCCAAAGTTTAACCACAGACAGCCCCGGATGCACACGGATAAAATTGGACGGGAGCGCAAATAAGATAATGGCCGGCTTCCGCGCGCGGCGTGCTACTGAAATTGCAAATACGCGCGGCGACCGTCACGGCGCAATGTTTCCACGCCGCCCGCCTTGAGAAAAATTCTGGCCGCCTCCACCTTGCCGGTTCCGAGCAGATAAGCTTGCGCAGCTTTGGCGCGGCGGGCGGCCAGCGTGGACAAATCGGCGTCGCTGACCGGGAGCGTCGCCAGCAGCACGGCTTCCATCGGATCCGGCGGCGGGACGAGTTGCGTGGCCGGCGGCGCGGCGGATTGCGGCACAGTTGCGGCAGCCGGCGCCCGCATGAGCAGTTCCGCGCCTTTCTTCGCCGTTGACCTGTGCGGCAGAACTTGCGCCGCATAAGCCGCCAGATTTGTGTTTGCGGCGAGCAATTCCGGCGTGATTTTTTTGGCGATGAGCGCCTCGCCGTAAATTTTCTTCACATAATGCGCCCGGTCGTCCGCCGAAAGCACGAGCCGCTCCACGGAATTCGTGGCCTGCTCGGATTTGCGGAGATGCTGCCATTTGCGCGTGCGGATTTCCTGATCCAACGCCACGCGCTGCAAGCCTTCGCGGTCGCCGGCTGGGTCAATGCTGCCGGTGATTTCCAGCCGCAACGCCGGCCGCGCGACCAGTCCTTTGACGAGCGAATCCAGTTTGGATTTGTCGGCCGCCGTAAACTCCGCGCTGCCCGGCGCAAATTCCTGAAAGCCGAGCTCCTCGCCGCCACCGCCAAACACCGCGCCCAGCAGCGAAAACGGCGACGTTGCAACCTTTTCGAGAATGTTCACCAGCGCGCGTTCCACCACCTTGCTGATGCGGAATTTCGGATCGTCAATGCTGCCTTCAATCGGCACATCCAAAATGATTTTGCCGTCACGGTCCTTCAAAATTGCAATCGCCAGACGCACGGGCAGATGCGTCGCGTCCTTGCTCTCCACTTTTTCGCCGAACGTAAAACGGTCGAGCGTGATGATATTTTTTGATTTGAGTTTTTTGCCGACCAGCTCATACGTGAGATCGAGATTCAGCTTGCCCTCGGCGATGCCGTAGCCCGCGAATTTGCCGGCATACGGGCTCGTCGGCGTGAGGTCCATATTCTTGACGGAAATTTTTATTTCATTCGTCTGCGCGCCATTGAGCGGATTGATCGTGCCCGTAATGGCAACCGGACCAACGCCATCCATCTTTGCATTCAAATCCACGATCGCGTGCTGAATCTCCTCGGTGGAAAGTCCGGCCACGCTGCCGTTCACCGCTTGGATGGCCAGGTTCACGTTCGGCGTCATCGAACGGTCGCTGAAATTCACCGCCGTATTCGTGATGACAATCGCGCCGATGGAAATTTGCATGGCCGAATTGGCCGCCGCGTTGGTGGCCGCGTCCGGCGTTTTCGCGCCGGCAACTTTCGTTTCGTTGGTCGCGGGCGCGTTGGTATTGGCCAGCTTGAGGACGTTCAACAAATTGATGGTTTTGTTCGTCTCAATGACGATCCGCGCGTAGGCGTTGTCCACGATAATTTCGCGGATCGCGACGAGCGGCGGATTCAGATTCGCATCCAGACCGTTGAAGCGCAGCGCGTCCCATTTCACAAGATCTTCGCCGAACGCGCCGTCCACGGTTTGAAAATTTTCCAGGCTCGCATCGCCTTGAAAGGAAACAACCGGCAACTCGTTCACGTTCGGGCGCAGGTGGACGGTGCCGTGCAAATTCACCTGGCTGCCGAGAATGAACAAATCCAATTTGTCCGCGAGATAGGCGTCGAGCGTGGTGAGGTCGAGCCGGTCAAGATCCAATTGCAAATCAGCGGTCATCGGCTGAAACGATGCCGTGACCACAGTTTTGATGGAGCCGTTCGTGTTCCAGCGCAGTGAAAAATCCGCGGTCAGATTCGTGCCGGCGAGGTTGGAGAGATTTTTCGCGTCGAGCGTGATGTCGCTCAAATCCAGTTTTGCCGGGCGCACGTTGGCGAGATCTTCCAAATGCAGCGCGCAATTCGTGACCACGACGCTGCGCACCGTGCCGCTCCATTCATTTGTGCTGTTGAGCAGCATCGTCACAACATTCGTGACAGAGCGGAGCAGAAATAAAATGCCGCCGGAAGCATTCGCGGCCGTTGTGGGCGGCTTCGCCAGTTCCACCACATTCACCGCCGCGTTTTTATCGCGGTTCAGGAAAACGTTCGCGCCGTCCACCTGCACCGAATCCACGCTGGCCGTGTGATTTTGCAAATCCACGTTCGCGCCCGTCACCGAAAACAGCGGCAGATCCACGAGGTTGTTGCTGTCGCCGGCCACGCCGAGTTTCAAATCGCGCAGCGCAAACGCCGTGTCCTCCACAGCGGCCACGCGGTTGGACGCGCTGATTTCCAGCCGGTATTTCGTGTCCACCGCGACCGAGCCGCTGCGGATTTGAAAACGCACGAGGTCCTGATACAGCGGCGCGTATTTGTTCAGCGTGAAATTAAACAGCTTCAGTTCGCCCTCCGAGCGCAGCGGGGCGAGATAGAAAAATCCTTTCCACGCAATCGTTTCGCCTGCATCCGTCGTGCCGGTGAACGAATAGGGATTTTTGCTGTCCGGGTCCGTGCGGAAATTATCCAGCGTGATGTCCAGCGGGCCGACGACGCGCTTGAACGGCTCGCGCGTTGTGAAATCCGCCAGCGCCGCCGACGCGCCGCCGACGCGCAGCCGGTCCACGTGCAGCACGAGCGGCTTGGCCGGCGTCTGCGGCGTGGCGGACACCGCCGCGTTGGTGGCGAATTTTTCGAGAATGTCGGAGAAATTAAACGTGCCATCCGGGTTCATCCGCACGGAGACAAACGGCTTGCTAGTGCTGATTTCCTTGAACACCCACGCCTTGCCGAAAAAGGACGAGAGCTGGAAGTTCACATAAACTTCGTCCCACGAAACGAACGGCGTGCCGTCGGTGTCCTTGATGAGCAGACCGCGGATGGTCGTGGACAGCGCGAACGGATTGATTTTGACCGATTCAATCGCGACTTCGCGGTTGAGCTGCTGGGAAATTTGTTTCACCGCCACGCTGCGGACAATCGGCGGCAGGATGAGAAAGCCGGTGACCGCGTAAAGCAGCACCAGCCCGGCAGTCCAGAGCACGAACTTGCGTTCGCGCGGCGCGAGTAAATCCCAAAAATGGGCCTTCATAATTCCTGAAGCGAAAGCATCCGGCTAAATGGCAGAAAGGTCAATCCGAGACGATGGTCTGCCCCCGTTGAGATTTGGACAGTTTGAAAGAGCTGCGGGTGGAAGCGCGATTTTAGCGCCGCCGCCGCCCGGTGGATGGTTGAGACGCGGTCGTAGTTTTCAGCGCCCTCGCGGAAAACCCGCGCGCGCCGAAATCTTTCAAGCGTTCGTGTCCGCGTTCGGCGCAACCGGTTGACTGCGAGGAAGCGGCCGGCAACGCCTGGAGCGGGTGTGCTCCCCAGCTTCGGAGTTCAGTTTGAAACGGATTGCGATTACGATTAGGACACAGCCAAATTTTTCCGGGGTTGATAAATGGTCGCAATTGTGAAACATTATTCGGGCTTGGGCGTCGTATTTGGCACAACAAACTGAACTGACCCTGGGGCTTTGGCGTGCGGACACTTTACAACATTTTATTTCTGGTCTTTTTCGCGCTGTCGTCGCCGTATTACTTTTGGCGGCTGCGTCGGCGCGGCGACTGGGTGCGCGGCTTCGGCCAGCGGTTTGCCATTTACGATCCGTCCGTCAAACAGGCGCTGACCAACCGCGACATCATCTGGGTGCATGCGGTCAGCGTGGGCGAGGTCAATCTTTGCACGCAGCTCATCCACGCGCTGGAACCGCGCGCGCCCAACCTCAAGATCGTGGTCTCCTGCACCACCACCACCGGCATGGCGGAATTGCGCCGCCGGCTGCCGACGCACATCACCAAGATTTATTACCCGCTCGACCGCCGCAAATTTGTGCGCCGCGCGCTGGCCCAATTCGACCCGAAAGTGATCGTGCTGGTGGAGGCGGAAATCTGGCCGAATTTTCTCTGGCGGGCGCGCGACCTGAAAATCCCGCTGTTCCTCGCCAACGCGCGTTTGTCCGACCGCTCGTATCCGCGCTACAAAAAACTCGGCTGGCTGTTTCGCCCGCTGTTCGCATCCTTTGAAGGCGTCGGCTGCCAGAACGAAGAGGACGCACAGCGGCTCCGCGCCGTGGGCTGCCGGCCGGAAACCGTGCAGGTGGTGGGCAACCTGAAATTTGACGCGGCGAAATTAAGCGAGCAGCGCAAGCTCGACGTGCGCGGCCTGCTGCGGCAGATCGGCGTGGCCGACGACGCGCTGCTGCTGGTCGCCGGCAGCACCCATGATGGCGAGGAATTGTTGCTGGCGGACATGGCGGCGCGGCTGCGGCAAAAATTCCCCAAGCTGTTTCTCATTCTCGTGCCGCGCCACTTCGAGCGCTGCAATGATCTGGGCCAGAAATTGAAGGCGCGCGGCGTGAAGTTTATTTTACGCAACGCCGTTTTTGCCAACACGCAATTGCGCGCCGGCGAGGTGGACTGCCTGGTGGTCAACACCACGGGCGAGCTGAAATTTTTCTACGAACCGGCCTCCGTGGTGTTCGTCGGCAAGAGCTTGATGGCCATCGGTGGGCAGAATCCCATTGAGCCGGGTGCGCAGGGCAAGGCCATCGTGTTCGGCCCGCACATGGAAAACTTTGCGGACATCACGCGGACCTTTTTGAAAAAGGACGCCGCCGTGCAGGTGAAAAATGCCGAGCAACTGGAACTCGCCTTGGCGGAGCTGCTGGCCAATCCGGCGCGGCGCGCAGAACTGGGCGGCCACGCGCTGGACGTCGTCGCGGAAAACCTCGGCGCGGTCGAACGCACGGTGGAAATGATTTTGCCGCACTTGGCGCGGCGCGGCATTTACATCGTGCCCAAAAAAGCGCGGCCGTGAATTTTTGCCGGCGGCGGCGCGCGCGGCGAATCCGCTTCCCCTTTTTGCTGCACGGCACGCCGAACGGGAATTTCGCCGCTTGACGAAGTCGCCCCGGCTTCCCATATTCGCGCCCGCCTCTGTGATGGTCGCGGAGGCGCGTTGCCATTATGCCCAAGCCGAAACTCCGCCCCACTGCACCGGCCCCCGCTGCCGGCCCGGAAAACAACGGGGTCCACCCCGATCCGGCGGCAGTGCTCGCCGAGAAAATCAAGGAACTCGTGCGGCTCGCGCAGGAGCAGGGCCAGTTGACGTTCGATGATGTCGGCGAAGTGCTGACCGAGGCGTTTTCCACACCGGCACTGCTGGACCAGACTTTTGCCAAACTGCGCGAGTTGGAAATCGAGGTGGTGGACGCCGCCGAGGTGGACCGCGTGAAACCGGCGGACAAGGAGGAAGCGGAGGAGGAAGACGCCGGGCTGGACTCGCTGGACGATCCGGTGCGGATGTATCTCAAGCAGATGGGTTCGGTGCCGCTGCTGACGCGCGAGCAGGAAGTGGAGATTTCCAAGCGCATCGAGGCGGCGGAAAACGAGCTGCGCAAAGTGGTTTACAGTTTTGGTTTTGCCGGCAAGGAACACATTGCGCTCGCGGAGAAACTGCTGACAGACCCGCCGCGCGAACGCTTTGACCGCGTGGTGCTCGACAAAAAAGCGGCCAGCCGCGACACACATCTGCCGGCGCTGGCCCGGCTGATTATCCGGGTGCGGGAAGTGGACCAGGCGGTGGACCAGCACTACAACCACTGGCGCGACGCGCACCAAAACACCAAGCGCAACCGCGAACACGATGAGTTTGTGAAGCTCGACCGGAAACTGCGGGCGCTGTTCCCCCAGTTTTATTTCAAACACAAGGTCGTCGAGGAAATGGTGCTGGTGGCGGAAAACATCCACGACAAAATGCACTACAGCCTGCGCGCCCTCGCCGACGCGCAAAACCAGCGCGAGTCCAGCGCGCAGAAGCATCTGGTGGCGGCGGCGCAGCAGACGGTGCGGGCGCTCGAGGAGTTTGTGCGGATGCCGCACGAGGATTTTTTGCAGGCCTTCGACCGGATGGGCGATGCCGCCGCCAACGCCTTGCAGGCCAAGACGGAAATGGTGGAGGCCAACCTGCGGCTCGTCATTTCCATCGCGAAAAAATACACCAACCGCGGGCTGTCGTTTCTCGATTTGATCCAGGAAGGCAACATCGGCCTGATGAAGGCGGTGGAAAAATTCGAATACAAGCGCGGCTACAAATTCTCGACCTATTCAACCTGGTGGATCCGCCAGGCCATCACGCGCTCGATTGCCGACCAGGCGCGCACCATCCGCATCCCGGTCCACATGATCGAGATCATCAACAAGCTGGTGCGGGCGCAGAAAAAACTGCTGCAGGAGCTGGGCCGCGAGGCGCAGCCGGAAGAAATCGCGGACGAGATGCAGATGCCGGTCGAGCGCATCCAGGGCGTTTTGAAAATGGCGCAGCAGCCGGTGTCGCTACAGACGCCGGTGGGCGACGGCGACGACGCGAGCTTCGGCGATTTCATCGAGGACAAGGCGGCGGAAAACCCGCTCGACCTCACGAGCTTCAGCCTGTTGAAAGCCCGGCTCGGCGACGTGCTGTGCAGCTTGAACGACCGCGAGCGGCAGGTGCTGGAACTGCGGTTCGGCATCGGCGACGGCAACGCGCGCACGCTGGAGGAAGTGGGCCAGCAGTTCTGTGTCACGCGCGAACGCATCCGGCAGATCGAGGCCAAGGCGCTGCGCAAGATGCGGCACCCGACGCGGCTCAAAAAACTGCACGGTTTTCTGGACCTCGAAACTATGGACGAGGACTGACCGGCCTCGGGCGCGAAAGCATCAATCTTCCGTGTCGTCCTCGCTGGCGTCGTCGTTGCGCTGGATATAGCGCGGATCGTTCTCCAGATTCTGCGACAGATAAACGTGCCGGATTTCCTGCCCGAAACCGTTGCGCCGGAAAAATGAAACGGCGCTGTGATTTTTCGCCGCCGTGTCCACCAGCATGATCCGCGCATCCCGTTCGATGAACAGGCCGGTCAGTTGTTTCACCAGCCGCGTGGCGATGCCGCTGCGCTTGAAGCGGCGGTCCACGCCCAGCCAGAGCAGCCAGCCGTAACGCCAGGCGCTGCGCGGCTTTTCCATCACGCGGCCCAGCGCGAAACCCACCACGTTGCCATCGGCCTCCGCCACGAGGCACGTTTCCGAATCGTTGCTGAACAGCAGCGCCAGCTCGTGGTCGTCCCACGAACGGTAGAGCGACGGCCATTCCTCGGCGGTGAACAGCTTCTGGCCCAGTTCAAACACCTCCGGCACGTCCTTCAATTCCATCTCGCGGATTTCCACCGCCGGCAATGGCTTGGGGCGCTTGCGACGAATTGGCGTTGAACTTTCCATGATCAGTTTGTAAATCCTTTGGGCCGCATCAAAACCTTACAGCAAGCTCTTCGCCTTGGCCAGCGCCTCGTCCAGCTTGCTCGCGTCCTTGCCGCCGCCGCGCGCATGGTCCGGCTTGCCGCCGCCTTTGCCGCCGACAATCGGCGCGATTTGCTGGATGATTTTGCCGGCTTGAATCTTGGCCGTGAAATCGGATGAAACCGTGACCACGAAAGCGACCGCGCCCGATTCCGCGCCGGCCAGCACCACCACCCCTTTGAAATCGCGCTTCAGTTCGTCCGCCACCATTTGCAGAAAATCGCCGCCGACGGTGCCGCAATAATGAATGATCGCCGGGGTGCCGTTGATCGTGCGGTTGATCTCCGGGCTTTCGATCAAATTCCGCGCACGTTCCGCCGCCCGTTGCTGCGTGAGCCGGCGCAGCTTGTCTTCCAATTCCTTCTGGTGCGCCAGCAAGGCCTCGACTTTCTTTTCCAGCTCGCCGACCGGCGAATTGATTTTCCCGGCAATGCTCCGGATGAGCTGCAACTGCTCATTCGCCAGATCATAAGCCGTGAGGCCGGCAACCGCCTCGATGCGCCGCACGCCCGCCGCAATCGCGCTCTCGCCGACGATGCGGAACAAGCCGATCTCGCCCGTCGCGCGCGTGTGCGTGCCGCCGCAAAGTTCCATCGAATAACCATCCAGCTTGCCGGCACCGCCGCCAATCTGCACGACGCGCACGGTGTCGCCGTATTTGTCGCCGAAGAATTGCATGATCTTCGCATTCTGCTTCACCTCGGCGTGCGGAACTTCCGTCCACGAGACGCCGGCGTTTTCGACGATGCGCTCGTTGACCAGCTTCTCGATGTCCGCGACCTGCGCGGGTGTGAGCGGCGCGCTGTTGAAGTCGAAGGTCAACTTGTCCGGCCCGACGAACGAACCTTTCTGCGAAGCCTCTTTGCTG
>CAJAQO010000181.1 GCA_903944085.1 uncultured Verrucomicrobia subdivision 3 bacterium | reverse complement strand
TCCGCCAATTCTGATAATCGCACCTGGCGTTCGCCGCTCAATGGCATCGAGATTGTGGCCAGCCCCAAGGCTCCGCTGATACAAGTGCCGCCGGTCGCACAAAGACTTTACACCAACGGCGTGGCCCAATTCTCGGCGGTGGTCCAGGGGGTGGCGCCGTTGTTTTACAATTGGCGTAAAAATGGGGCAAACCTGACCAACGGCGGAAATATTTCCGGAGCGCAAACCAGCATCCTCACGGTGACAAATCTGGCTTTGACGGATACCGGGGATTATTCGGTGGTGGTGACCAATAGTTTCGGTTCGGTCACCAGCTTGGTAGCCCATTTGAACGTGGTGGTGCCGACTATCGCCGATCTGCAGATAGATGCTTTTAATAATGCATTCTTGCTTCAAACCAATGGTTTGACTTACTATACCGTAAGCTTGACCAATCGTAATTATGATGGCACATGGACTTTCGACCTTGACATTCAAGGCGCAGAAGATGCCTATGAGCGCACTCAAAGTCCTCAACTGCGGCAATTGGTGAACAACCTTCTGACCACCTGGTTGATTTATACCCCGCCGCCTTGGTCGTGGGATGGTTGGAACGATGACCTCGGGTGGTTCTCGCTGGCCTTGATTCGAGGTTATCAAATGACTGGAAATGCGAATTTCCTTGCCCAGGCGGAATACGGTTTCAATTATGCCTTCGGACGCGGCTGGGATACAAACTATAATAACGGGGGCATTTGGGAGGAGCAGCCGGCAAATGACAGCGGTGAACCTGGCAAAAATCCATTGGCTTGCGACAGTCTGCTGCAAACCACCTGTATGATTTATCAGAGCACTGGAGATACAAATTATCTAAATCGTGCGCTGCAAATTTATAGCTGGGTGCGCACAAACCTATTTGAATCAGGCTTGATTTGCGGTAGCATTTCCACCAACGGAGTTGTCAATACTACCCCTAATCTTTATAACCAAGGAACGTTTCTCGACTGCGCGAATTTGATGCATAACATCACCGGACAGCAGATGTATTATACTGACGCGCTCCAAACCGTCGAATTCACCAGAAACAATGTAACAGCAAACGGTGTTTTTAATGCCGGAACCAACTTGGCCACCTGGGCTGCCGAATTTTCGCGTGCCATCGGACACTTTGTCAAAGACAACAATTTATGGAGCACTTACTATCCGTGGATGTTTGCCAATGCCACGGCTGCATGGAACAGCCGTCGGCCCGACAACAATGTTTCGTGGAACGCCTGGACCCAGCCAACGCCGACAAACATTGATATCCTTGCCAATTGGGCGGTCAACGCGGTGGCGATAACGCAGGCGACGCCGCCAAGCGAACCCGGATTAGTCAATTGCACCAACCAATTGCATGGAACCATTATCGGCACCAGCGGCTCTTGGAGCGGTAGCGGCAACACCATCGCCAAAGTTTTTGATGGCAACTTGAATACCTATTTTGATGGCCCTGACAACAGCGGTGACTGGGTGGGATTGGATTTTGGAGCCGGGGTGAGCAATGTGATCGGGCAAATCAATTACTGGCCGCGCCCCGGTTGGCCTAGCCGAATGTTGGGTGGATATTTTCAAGGTGCCAACAATGCCCAATTCCTCAATGCGGTGACATTATTTACAATCGCCACCGCCCCACCTGATGGAGGCATAGTGACTTCCCAGACAATAACAAACACTACCGCTTTCCGCTATGTGCGTTACGTTGGGCCGGCCAACGGCTCCTGCAACGTCGCTGAACTGCAATTTTTCGCGCCCAACCCGGCGTTCTCGCCTTCCACGCCGCGGATCACCGGCATGGTTTTGAATGGCGCGCGCGGCCTCCATATTTCTGCAACCAATGGCACGCCGGGAGGTGTCTGGATTTTAATGCAAAGCACCAAT
The DNA here is from genome assembly GCA_903944085.1 of uncultured Verrucomicrobia subdivision 3 bacterium. GTDB lineage: Bacteria > Verrucomicrobiota > Verrucomicrobiia > Limisphaerales > UBA11358 > UBA11358. The sequence continues at coordinate 6,587 of CAJAQO010000181.1, read as the reverse complement.
GTATCCTTGCCCATGAGCCAGTGGCAGACCAATACCCTGGGCAATTTTGACAGCAGCGGCAACCTGTCCACCAATCTCGCCAACACCGCCACCAACCTTCAGGAGTTTTACCTGCTCAAGGTTCAGTAATGGGCATGGGAGAAAATGATTGACCAGGCCGCTTCACCATTGACCACATGACAAACTATTTTGCCCCCGTCAGAAACTTTTTGCCTGCCATCATTTTTAGTTTCAGCCTGCTGGCCGGCCGCCTTCCGGCCGGGGCGCAGGCAACCATCCTCCAATATCTTTCCGGCACCGACGGCGAACATACCGTGCCGTGGGATTTTTTCTGTTCCGACGGGCGCAACAGCGGCGTGTGGACGAACATCGCCGTGCCGTCGTGCTGGGAATTACAGGGCTTCGGAAAATTCCGCTACGGTCTCGAAGATAAAAATTACACGCCTATTCGCGGCGACTATCGCCATTCGTTTAGTGTCCCCGCCGACTGGCGCGGAAAGCGCGTCTTTATCGTGTTCGAAGGCGTGATGACCGATGCGTCCGTGAAAGTCAACGGCGCGGCCGCCGGGCCGATTCATCAGGGCGCATTTTACCGTTTCAAATATGACATCACCGCGCTGCTCAAGTTGGGCGAAGAAAATTTGCTCGAAGTTTCTGTGTCAGATAAATCCGCAAATTATTCCGTGACCCACGCCGAGCGCGATGCGGATTACTGGGTTTTCGGCGGCATTTTTCGGCCCGTCTGGTTGCAGGCCGAACCGGCGCAGTTCGTGGATCGCGTGGCGATTGATGCGCGCGCCGACGGCAGGTTCGCGATGGATTATTTTCTCGGCGGCGAAGGAAATGCCAAAACCGTTGAAGTGACGCTGAAAGATGCGCAGGGAAAAATTTTCGGCAAACCGGTTTCCGTTCCAATTGCGGCCGGTCAGGTCACGACAAAAATTTCCGCGCCGCGACTTTGGACCGCAGAAACGCCAAATCTTTACAGCGCCGTCGTGCAACTTAAGCGTGGCAATAAAGTATTGCACGAACTCACGCAGCGTTTCGGATTTCGCACGATTGAAATCCGTCCGGGCGAAGGCCTGTTTGTCAACGGCCAGCGCGTGTTGCTCAAAGGCGTTTGTCATCACGTCGCGTGGCCGACGCTGGGACGTTCGTCATCCGACCGGATTGCCGAACTCGACGTCAGCTTGCTTCAAGACATGAACATGAACGCCGTGCGCATGTCGCATTATCCGCCGGACGAAAAGTTTTTGGATCTGTGCGATGAAAAAGGTCTTTACGTCCTCGACGAATTGACCGGCTGGCAGCACAAATACGACACGGAAGTCGGCCATCAGCACGTCAAGGAAATGATTTCGCGCGACGTGAATCATCCGAGCATCATCATCTGGGACAACGGCAACGAAGGTGGCTGGAACACAAATCTCGACGCCGATTATGCGCAGCTTGATCCGCAACATCGCGGCGTGGACCATCCGGGATCAAATTTTGGCGACATTGGCGACAGCCATTATCCGGATTACAACGATTTGGTGAAGCGTGTTTCCGGCGACAAGTTTTATATGCCCACGGAATTTCTCCATGGAAATTTCGACGGCGGCGCGGGCGCGAGTTTGGATGATTATTGGAAAGTGATCCAACACGGCAAAGTGGCGGCCGGCGGTTTCATCTGGGTGTTCGCCGACGAAGGCGTGCAGCGCAACGATCTGACCAACATGATGGACGTGAAAGGCAATTGGGCGCCCGACGGCATCATGGGACCGTATCGTGAAAAAGAAGCGAGCTATTACACGATCAAACAAATCTGGTCGCCGGTGCAATTGCCGGCTGCGTTGCCGGAAAATTTCGCCGGCACGCTGGCAGTAGAAAATCATTACGAATTCACGGATTTGTCCAAATGCAGTTTTTCCTGGCAATTGCGGAAGTTCGGCGACGCGACAAATTTTGAGACGATGGCCGAAAGTTCAATCGCCAGTCCAGAAATTGCGCCGGGAAAAACGGGAAATCTGAAATTGGATTTGCCGGCGGATTGGAAAAACGCCGACGCGCTGGCGGTGACGGCGCGCGATCAGAACGGCCATGAATTGTGGACCTGGGTTTATCCATTGCAGCCGCAAAATAAATTTACGCCGACCGGTTTGCCGGTCGCCGCGACGACGGCGGGCGACGAATTGCAATTCAAATCCGGCGAGACCGAAGCGCGCGTTGCAGCGGCAAGCGGCCAATTGCTCGGCGTCAAAGTTGGCGGAAAAGATTTTTCGCTCACAAGTCAACCGATTTCAAATGCGAATTGGACGATGCTCGATTCCGGCTGGCTCAAATTAAATTATTCCGTTGATCCAGCGGTGCCGACCAACGTCGTCGGCGTGGCGTTTGATTATCCCGAAGGAAAAATGCTTTCAAAAACGTGGCTCGGCGACGGCCCGTATCGCGTCTGGCGCAACCGGCTCAAAGGCCAGACGCTGAACGTTTGGGAAACCGCCTATAATAAAACGGCGACCGGTTTTTCCGATTGGATTTATCCAGAATTCGCCGGCTTTTTCGCCAACGTGCGCTGGATGAAAATCGCGACGACCGAAGGCGCGTTGACGCTGATGATTCCCGATGAAAAAACCTTTGTACGCGTCGGCACGCCACAATTTCCGCCGCCCAAAATTGCCGGCAAGACGCTCGTGAAAATGCCGCCGGGCAATCTCGCTGTGCTGCGCGACATTCCGCCCATGGGCGACAAATTCAAAAGTCCCGCCGTGCTCGGCCCGCAAGCCATCACGCCATTGGTGACCGCGCCATATCAAGGCACCATTTATCTTCACTTCGACCGTTGACCACCACGGCGGCAAAGTAAATCCAACCCAATTGTGAAAAATAACCGGACAAAAATTCCCGTCACACGCATTTTGAGTTCCGTATGCGCCTTGTCATTGGCAGCCAGTCGGGGCGAGGCAGCCGCCACCAACGACCGGCGGCGGTTTTGCTGGCTAGGCCATTCTGCCGATTGCCCTTTCTCAAATATTGCTCAAAATGCTTTTTACATTTAAAATTTCCATCCGGCGGGCGTTCGCGAAGCAATAGCTTTGTCACATGAATAGTTTTATGGGAAAATTTAACGAATAGACTTTTGAAAAAATATTTTTCTAGTTGTTTTGGTTTTGACCGCGACGATTTCGTTGAGGGCCGAAAAGCCGTTGACCGCGTATGTAAATACTTTTTTGGGCACAGCACCTTTGACCAATCCTGTAGATATTGGATTCACGCCGCCCTGGAAGGTGTGGGCTGCCTTGGTGTTTCCCAAAGCCTCCTTGCCGAACGCCGTGGTTCAATTAGCTATCACGAGTTAATTAAGGTCAAAAAAGTTGGTCGTCAAAACTGACTAAATCTTTCGATAGTCTCCCTTATGAAACCAAAGCACCTGACACAAATCATCAGCCCAAACACTGCCGAAAGTATCAATGTTAAAGGCGCGGATATAAAAGTCGGAGTAACGCGCCGCACCTGGCTTAAATTGTCAGCGGGTGCATCGGCGGCAATCCTGACGAGTCCCGTTTGGCAAGCTTGGGGACAAACTTCGCAAAGTTCTACTGAAAGCGGCGCTGCCAAGCCAATGTTCCAAAATCCGCTGTTTGCCGGGGACTACGCCGACCCGACCATTCTGTGCGTGGGGGAAGATTTTTACATGACCCATACATCCTATTCTTACGCGCCGGGATTGGTAGTCTGGCATTCGCGCGATCTGGTCAATTGGACGCCCATTTCGCAAGTGGTGAATGAAACCCACGGAGAAATCTGGGCGCCGGACCTGGTTGAGCACGATGGGCACTATTTCATTTATTTCCCGATGGGAGGAATTTACGTTGTTCATGCCGATCACCCGCGCGGACCTTGGAGTGCACCAATTGATTTGAAAATTAATGACATTGATCCCGGGCACGTGGTGGGGCCAGATGGGAAACGCTATCTTTATACTGCCGGAGGCCACGCCATCGAATTAAGCGCCGACGGCTTGTCCACCATCGGCGAACGAAAGAAAGTGTATGACGGCTGGGCGTATCCAAAAGAATGGAAAACTGAAGGGTTCTGGCTGGAAAGTCCGAAGCTGATGAAGCGCGGCGAATACTACTATCTCATTTGCGCCGAAGGCGGCACGGCCGGTCCGCCCACGAGTCACATGTCGGTGGTGGCACGTTCCAGATCGCCGCTCGGCCCATGGGAAAATTCGCCACATAATCCGTTGATCCACACTTACAGCGCGGATGAAGATTGGTGGTCCGTCGGACATGGAACACTGGTTTCCACGCCGGATGATCGTTGGTATTTCGTTTCTCATGGTTACCGGAAAGGTTTCCAATCCCTGGGCCGTAATAATTTGCTGGAGCCGATCGAATGGACGAGCGATGGCTGGCCGCGTGCGCCGTTGGGAACACGCCGCAGCGAACCAATGCCCGCCCCGATGGGCGTGGCGCAGCGACCAATGATTGAACTATCGGATGATTTTAAAGCGCCCGTCCTGAAGGCGACGTGGCAAGCATGGAAGGAAAAGGATATGAGCCGCTACCAAGTGGGCCAAGGCGCGCTGACAGTTCGGGCGAAAGGAAATTCCTATGCCGAAAGCTCGCCTCTTACAATAAAGGCGCGTGATGAAAGTTATGAAGTGCAAGTGATCGCCGAGATCGAAAAGGAGACTCGGGCGGCATTGGCGTTGGAATATTATCCAAGTGTGGCGGCTTTTGTTGAATTACAAAACGGGCTACTAAACGTAAATGGACCAAAGGGACAACTCGCGTCTCGCGCGTGGCGAACTGAATCCGCTTGGCTCAAAATGGTGAACCGTAAAAACCGCGTTGAGTTTCTTGCCAGCGAGGACGGGCAGGCGTGGCAAAGCCTGGTAGCGGACTTTGACGCGACCGGCTTTAATCAAAATACGCAGCGCGGTGGCTTCCAAGCGGCGCGTCCCGCGCTGGCGGCCAGCGGCAGCGGCAGTGCGCGATTCAGCGACTTTCGGTATCGCAAATTATAGTGCCCGGAGCAAAAAAGAACGGAAGCCATAAAGCCTGCTATAACTCACTGAATTCTATCATGAATTAACGATGGCAAAAACTGGTTGGTATGTTGAGAAAAAACTGTCGGCTATTCTCCCGCTTAAATTTATGCAGCAAAAATCGGTTCAAAATCTAACGGTTCAAACCTCGTGGCGAATTCATGCGGTTGGGATCGCGCTGATTCTTCTCATGGTCGGCTGCTGTTCATCTACGGTCTGGGCATTTACGGCTGCTGATGCCGACGCTTTGTTTGACGCCCACAGCAACGCTTTTTATCGAATGACAAACGGCCGAGCTTCCTATCTAAAGAGCACCAAGGGAATCAAACCGGCTGATTTTTGGACGGAAGCCGAACAGATGGAGATGGTGCTGGATGCATACGAGCGCACCACCAATGCGCAGCAGCTCGTGATGTTCACCAACCTGTTCCGCGGGTTTCTTGCCGAGCACGGCGCGACTTGGAGAAAAAACCCATATAACGATGACATCATGTGGACGGTCATTGCCCTGACCCGGGGGTATCTGCTCACGGGCAATCCCAGGTTTCTCTCCGTGGCGCAAACAAACTTCGACCTTTGTTATGCGCGGGCAGCATCAACTAATCTGGGCGGTGGACTATGGTGGAAGGTGGATGTCCGCTCCAAGAACGCCTGCGTGAATGGTCCGGGATCCATTGCGGCTTTTCTGCTGGGCAAAGCCACGGGCAAAGCTGACTACTTCACGATTGCCACGAATCTTTTCCTTTGGGAACGCGCCACTTTGTTTGATGCGACGACGGGCAACATTTCCGACAGCATCAATGAAAATGGGCGCGTAGCGCGTTTTGCGTTGACCTACAATCAGGGCACCTTCGTCGGTGCGGCGAACTTTCTTGGTTACACCAACGAGGCGCAACTGGCGGCGACCTACACGATGAACCGGATGTGCCGCGATGGGTATTTGCCTCCCGGCGGAGAGAGCGGTGACGGAGGTGGTTTCAATGGAATTGGCGTGCGGTGGATTGCAAAATTCATGAACGATCGCGGTGAGCAGGCGACCTTCGAGCCGTGGTTGCAAAAAAACGCCGAAGCCGCTTGGAAAGGCCGTCGTTCGTCGGACAATCTGTCGCGGTGCCGCTGGCCGCAGCCGACGCCGGACGGCGAGAGGTTTTCGTGGGGTTGCAGCAGTGCGGTGGTAATGCTGCAAGTCGTCCGACCAACGGATCCGGCCAAGCCGGACTTGAAATGAAATTTCAAACGAATCGCGAAATGGAAGCGCCGAATCGGCTGAAGTTATCATAAGTAATTCAATTTTAAGCCGTCGGTATTTTGCAGTTTTCAACAAAAAAAGCATCCAACTCCATAATATGAACCTCAAATCCCATTCTTTGACATGGCTGATCGCACTGTGTCCGGTCGTCGGCTCGGTGACGCACGCGGCCAGCTTGCCACTTCCGCGCAGCACGCCGGCGGCCCAGGGCATTTCTTCCCAGGCCATTTACGATTACGTCGAAGCCCTCGACAAGATCAAAACCATGCACAGCTTCATGGTTGTGCGTCACGGGCAAGT
>CAJAQO010000180.1 GCA_903944085.1 uncultured Verrucomicrobia subdivision 3 bacterium | reverse complement strand
TTTTGTTTGAATCATTGGTGGCGGAACCACATCCGCACACTGCTCACCAAATCGTCCAAACACTTTACCACCTACTACCGTGTTCTCCTGCTGAAGTTTTCCTGCTCGCTACCAAATCAATTCTCAACAGCGCGAAAGAGGCGCGTTTCCAGTATGAGTCACTTGCCGTTGGCGATGTTGTGAAGCTTATTCAACGCGCTTTGGCAGATCATCGTGACATTTTTCGCGATAACGCCGGGCAGGAATCCGAGTGCTTTGCGGCATTGTTAAAGGTTCTCGACTTGTTTGTTGAAGCTGGTTGGCCCGAAGCACGCCAACTTACGCACCGGCTTGAAGAGATTTACCGCTGACACATTCGCCCCCCAGCCACCAAATCTGGAGTCGGCAAACGGACACCAAAACGGACACCAAACGGATTAAAAACGATAGGATCGGATAAAACCGTTTTTGCTTGAATACCCAATAAAATCAGGCATATTTGAGATGCAACGGCGGGAAAATCAGGCCGATTCCGACCCTCGCCTCCAGCTCTAACTGCGTGTGCAGCAATGAATTGGGAAAGTGAGAAAGCCAATGGCTAACAGTTTGGCTAACAATTTTTGGATTGGCCCAAGATTGTTTCAGTATTTGGGCGCATTGCCCGACTATTGCTTAACTGGCGGAATCTTCGCTCAGGTAGGATGGACGACGCATGAACATGAAACTGCGTTACCGCCTATTCCTTCGCCGCAAAAGCGTCTATTACGCCTTTGACGACACCACCAAAACCTTCACCAGCCTCAAGACCAAAGACAAGGCCGAGGCCAATCGCCTGTTGATGGCGATGAATGAAGCGGGCAAACAGCCCGCCATGAATCTGAGCCTGGCCCGCGTCTATCTCCGCCACAGCGACCCGCTTGTAATCACGCGCACCTGGCAGAACGTGCTGGACGAAATCATCGGCCTCAAAACCGGCCCGACGCAGGCGCGCTGGAAATCCGCCGCCAAGGATAAAGCCTTTGCGCCGCTGCTGGCCCGCGTGCTGATCGAAACACAGGCCGAGCACCTGCTGTCCGTTCTGCGCGCCGGCACGGTTTCAACCAATGCGTTTCTGCGGAAGGTTCACAACTTCGCGGTGGACATGAATTGGCTCCCGGCCACCGTCATTCCCCGCCGGCAATGGCCGGCCATCCACTACAAGGAGAAACGCGCCATCACCCTTGAAGAACATTTGAAAATCATCGCCGCCGAGGTGAACCCCGAACGCAAGACGCTATATCAATTGTGCTGGCATTTGGGCGCGAGTCAGGGCGACATCGCCAGCTTGCAGGGTGAAGACGTGGACTGGCAGAACGGCACCGTGAGTTTCACCCGCAAGAAAACCGGCGTGCCGGTGCTGGTCCACTTGGGCGCCGAGGCGCTGAATTTGTTCAAAGACCTGCCCGGCGAAGGCCCGTTGTTTCCGTATTTATCCCGCGTGCGCGCGGGCGACCGCGCCACGGAATTTGCCTCACGTTGCCGCCAGCTTGGCATTGCCGGCGTCACGTTGCACAGTTATAGATACGCATGGGCGGAACGCGCTTTGAAGTGCGGCTATCCCGAACGGTTCGCGATGGAGAATTTGGGGCACAACAGCAAGGCTGTGCATCGGGCGTATGCGAAACGGGCCCTGATGAAAATTCCGTCGCTGGAGGAATATGAGAAAAAGGCGGTTCTGGCAGACGGCCACCGCGACGCCAGCGAACCAAATTGAATACCCTGGCTGGAAGAAACCCGCCGCTTGCAGTGCGAGACGGAAACGGAGCGTGGTCAAAATCTCGCTGGACGTGGGCTACGCCAATCCGAGTCATTTCGCGCAACTCTTCCGTCGGGATACGGGCGTTGCCCCGAGCAATTTCCGCCGGCAGCAAAAATTCCCTTATCCGTATCGGATGGGGGTGGCCGCAGGTCACAGGAAATGAACCGCGTGAATAATTATTTTAACACCCAGACGCGGTGCACAAAGAATTTCAACGCTGGTTGTTGAAGAGAAGCGTCATTCGCCAGTGGGCCGGGAAAACAGGGCGCGAAAGTTGTAACGGTCATTCGGCGCGGCGTCGCCATTGACCGTAAAATCGCTCCAGTCGCCGGTCTGCTGAATGTTATCCGCCCACTTAAAATCAAACGACGACTGCTCCCGCGCGATGCCCAGCGCGGCGCGCGGCACGGCCAATTCCATTTCGTTGCCAGCCACACGATAGTCCACTTCCACTGGCGAACCCCAGTGGTAGGCATCGCCGGTCTGGTGTTCCAGCGTGGCCTTGTTCGTCTGCGGATGGTATCTCCGCACCGCAAAATCGTAACCGAGCCAACCGGTCCTGGCGTTCCGGTCGGCGTCAATGAACAGCAGCATCCAGTTCGGATCGGTCGGCGGCGTCAGTGGCGCTTGCGTGCGGACATAAAAATAAATGTTCCGCGCATCGGCAGAAATCTTGGCGGCGACGATGTCGTTGCGGCCGGTCCGATTGCTGTAGTGACTGCCTTTGCCCCAACCAGCATGGTCGCGTTGCACCGGATCGCCGATGTCATCGCGAAATTCCGGCCTGACCGCCGCCCAGTCGTCGAATTTTCCGTCAATGACGATGGGCTTGCTTTGCACCGGCTGAATTGCCGGCACGCCCTTGAACCGGCGGATGTTCGCGACCAACTGCCAGTAGAACGCGTCGCCGTGCCCGCCGAGCATCGGTTCGCAATCCCGGCTGTATTCGCGGTTAAACTCGTCCACGAACGTCACCGGGCCGTCGCCGTAGAATCCGCTGGGTTGCGAAAACCGGCCGGCAATCCACTCGTTCCAGCCGGTGACGAAAACCAGTTTCGGATGCAACGCGATCGCCCGATCCCATTGCTCGGAAAAATTTCGGCCGGTAAAATCCTGCTGCTCTGGGCCCGGCTCGACGCCAGCGTGAAAACTCCGGCCGTGCGAACGCGGATTGCTCATCACGCTCAACTTCCCGTCCAGCGCATTCTGGGCCACGCCCACGGCGACTTCCTCGACCTCACCAGCAGCGTTGGTGAAGGCATGTTGCGGAGACACCTCCAGCCAGCTCCATTCATTGGGCACTTGCGGGCCGACGAAATAGTCCGGCTGCGGTTTTCGGAACGTGAAAAAATTACTGCCGGCGGTATTGCGTGGATCGGCCAGAATCAGCGGCTTGCCTTCCCAGCGAAACCAGAGATCGGGATACAAGCCCGGCGCGTAAAGATCGTGGTAAAGTTCCGCGACGACTTTTTTCGGGTCTCCAAACGGACACAGAAAAGCGATTTGCGGCGTGTGGCCGCCGCGCTGGCGAATGCCTTCCCACACGCGGCACAGCGCCCGCCACGAACGTGGATAGGTGAGTTGATTGGACGCGTCAAAGATGACGACGTCCACGCCGGCATCGTCCAGCATCTGCGCGTGTTTGGCCAGAACCGCGTCATCGTCCGAAATGTAGTAGCCAAACAGCGGTTCGCCCCAGTGATGCGGCACGGTCATAACTCCCCAGAGCGGACTTTCCGGCTTGCCCATCGCGGCGGGGTCGGCGGCGAGAATTTTGGTGTTGTCAAACGGCCCGGCGTCACTGTGCTGGCCCAGCCAGAGAAAATAGAAAATAGCGACAAACCGATCCTTGCGGGGCGCGCCCACCTCCGCATAAGTGGGCAACGCACGACCCAGCCCGTCGGTGGCGGGCCACGAAACTCCCGAACTGTCGGAGTCCGCAGCCCGGCATACATTGGCCAGCGCCCACAAACCAAACCAGAGGCATATGCGTTTCATTAGTTGCTTCGAGTCAGGAGACCGGGTTCAGGTTTTTAGTCAAGGCCATGAGCTGGTCCTTGGAAAGTTGAGTTTATATTTGTGTTTATTCTTTGTCCATCCCCGGTGTGGGAAGGATGGCTGTTCAAGCCGCCCTGCTTGCCGCTGTCGCAATCGAAGCCGAACTTGGTGGCGATAACCACCTGCTGGCGGAACGGAGCCAGCGCCTCGCCCACGAGTTCCTCGTTCGTGAACGGGCCATAGACCTCGGCGGTGTCGAAGCACGTGATGCCCTGCTCGACCGCCGACCGGATCAGGGCAATCATCTCCTGCCGGTCACCCGCCGGGCCGTAACCGAAGCTCATGCTCATGCAACCCAGCCCAATGGCCGAGACTTCCAGATTGCCTAGTTTGCACTTTTGCATCATTGAGTGAATATGCCAGAAAATAACCATCAATTTTCTTGTTAGGAATCACCGCGTTGATTTGCTGGTTAGCAGACGATGCTTCGATAGCAAATCCAATTTTCCCAAGCGTCCCGCCAATACTCACTATCAACACGCTTTTGGGCGGAAAGATTTTTGCTTCTCCTGAGGCAACTACTTCTGCGGAAATTTTCCTAATCGAAGTTGTGAGATAAAGCGAATCACCAAAATCACCAGGCATATACCAAACCATTACCTGCTCCAAATCAGTGCTTGGTGGTTCGATAGATGGCGTGCCTCCCGTTTGCACGCTTGAACAACATCGACGCAAGCTCATTACTTCCCAATGCGCCGGGACATCGCCGAGCCATTCGATGACGGAAGGTTTCAGGACGGCTTGCCCACTGCTGTTGCCGACGGCACTACCGTCCGTTTTTAAGCCGATGACCGACGCTAGCAACAGATTTCCAGTTTCTGGAACCGGCCTGCGGCACCCAAGTCATCTCCCAATCGGACGAGATGTAAATCTGATCGTTGTAGGCTGCGGTCACAATTTTGCGCCTTTCGCGTAAGACCTATGGGCCTGGCTGTTGTGACCCAAAGCCTCCTGCGTGAAGCGTTCGGGATAGCCGGCCGTTTTTGCACGTTCAACCGCCAGCTCCGGCTCACTTAACACGACTGCAGGTCAGGCTCGTTCGTCTCGCAGGAAGACGCCCAAGAAACCCGCTTCGATGATACGACGTGGCACTTGACCTAGTATTCCTAGGGGTGGGTGAGCCGATAAAATTTTTTCGCGGCTACCGGTGCTAGGTTCGCGGGACTGACTTGAACTAAGGAATTCGTCCACGGTCCGGTCACCCCGCTCGCCTCGAGTAATGTCCATCCCGTGCCCGACCATGCCAAGGTGAAAGTTCCGTCCGGGTTGCTATTAATCGAGATCGGGATTGAATTCGGGGTCGTAACCACGGTGAGTGTCGCCACCTGACTGGCCGCTGAACTGACTGCATTTGTCATCACCACGTCGTAAGCGCCAGCATCGTTGGTTTGCACATTTGTGATGGAATAAGTTGCGTTGGTCGCGCTTGGGAGGTTGCTTCCGTTGAAGTGCCATTGGTAGCGGAACGGAGTTGCGCCGTTGACGGTGACGCTGAACACTGCATTACTGCCCAACAATACAGTCTGACTCTGCGGTTGGTTCACGATGATCGGAGATCCCGGGGCTACTAACGTGACTGTCTGGCTACAATCCGTGGTGCTGCCGCAGTCATCCGTGCCGCGCCAACTGCGGGTGACGAGTATTGGGGAGCTACCGTTGGTGACGGTGCTTAGGATGTTGACTATAATGTTGGTGCCACAGCAGGTGGTGAACGTCGGCGGGATGAAATTCCATGCCGATCCCGCGTAAAACACGAGATTACTGACGCACTGCGCCGTGAGGCAGTTGACGGAGATTATTTGTATGGTTTGCGCCGTGCTGGCGGTGCAGTCGTTCTGTTGGACGGAAAGTGTGATGCTGGCATATCCTGGCAATCCAAAATTGATGCCGGTAGGGTTCCGGTCAGTTGAAGTTCTTGGGGTTGCTCCCACGCCGAAGTCCCAAGCAAATACGGCACCAGTTCCCGTGGCACCGGTATAGGTGAAATCATAAACTGTTCCACCTTGGTTGCTGGAATGTTGTGCGGTAAAAGCCGCATCCGCGCCGGGATTGGATTCGATTGTGTTCGTGGTTGTGGCGGTGATAATTGGCGCATTTTGATCGAAGTAAATGAAGGCAGTGTTGGGAATGGTGGTGCCATCGCCAACCGACGACTTGGGCTGCACGCTAAAATAGATATCGCCCTGACTACCCGCATCGTCGCTGGATGCAGGAGGAAGATTGATATTATTGAACGTGAAGACCATTTCCTGGCCGGGGAGAATTTCAAAGCCAGTCAGTGTATGGCTGGTCGAGAGGATTCGGACTGTATTGGGATCCAAGCTGGGATCAAGCACATCCCGCACTAGCACTTCACCAGCCGGGCCGTTGCCAGTGTTTTGGAACTTGATATGATAAGTCAAGGTTGTGTCGGGAGCCACAATGCCGAGCGAGCCGCATCCTTCCGGCGTGACGGTTTTGTCGTTCGGGTCATACGAACACCGCACCTCGTCTCGGCTGCGTGTAGATGTGATCGTCGTTGTGTCGCAATTCCAACCCACTGGCATGAGGTAGGGCGTCGAACGAAGGATCGTGGGGATGATGGTCAAGCCAACGTTATCAACCTGCACATAGACATAGAAGTAACAAGCCACCCCAGCAGGCAGGTCAGCACCCAGCGTCCACTGGACGGTTTGGCCGGTCAACGGATTGCAGCCAGCGGGAATGCAGGGGAATGGGTTGGATTGGCCCGAATTGGGATCCACCCAGCCAACGGTGCCAACCACGTTTTCTGGAGCGTCAGCGATAGGGTTAGGAAAACCGCAGAACATTACATTCGGATCGAGTTGGAGGAGGATCCTCGTTCCCGCCGACAAAGAACCGGGGCCGTTTTGTAGCTTGACTTTATAGGTGAAAGCTTCGCACGGGCACAAAGTGCGATTACCAGGAACATGCGTGCAGGGTGGGCTAGGTGGACTGGGTGGACAGGGAAGTAGAATCGTGGAGGAACATGTCACCGATGCTACGCAGCACTGCCGGATGCCAAAAATCACTCCAGTTTGGGGAGCGGTTGCGCTCACCGTAAAGTTGTAGGTCACTCCCAGCCCACCGTTGCAAACCTCCTGGCTGGCGGGGCCATGCACCAAATTTGCCGTGTAGCTGCCCGGCGGCAGCACCGAGGTAAAGGTGCCATCCGGCTGGGTGATCTCAAAGTATTGCGCGCCCGAACTGTCCGTCAACCGCACCAATTGTCCGCCCACACCAACCTCGCCCGGGCCGTTTTGTGCGCAATTCTCGTCCAGATCAACATACACAAGCCCGGAAACGCTGGCACAAGCATTCTTCAGGTAGGTGACTGAACCGTAATAATGCGTCGTGACGATGTCGAGCTTCCCGTCACCAGTAAAATCACCGTATGCAATGCCTGAAGGATAGACGTCACCGCTGTCAAATACCTTGCTGATGTCAAACGCTCCGCCCCCGTTGTTATGCCAGAGCGAAATAGAACTGTAGCTGTAAATGCTGCCACCATTAAAGTTGGCCGTGGCTACGTCGGGCCAGCCATCGCCGTCAAAATCAGCGGCGATCACGCCCCAAGGCCCATCATAGCTTGAGTTCACTAAATAGTCGGCCCGGTTGACCAGCGTGCCATTTCCCGGATTTTTGTAAGCAGTAAAACTTGCGTTAGGTTGCCAGCTTCCTACCACGGGATCCAAAGTGCCGTCTCCATTAAAGTCCGCCAAGGCAATCGTGCGACAGCCGTTGCCGGCACTATACTGGACTGGCGCAGCGAAAGCGCGGCTGCCAAGGTTCATCGCGACCGAGCAAAAACCGCCGCTCAAATTTCCATGATCATCGCCGCTCACAAGGTCTGGAAGGCCGTCTCCATTCAAGTCCCCAATGGCGAGGCCTTCGCCGCGGTTACCGCCATTGATTTGCACCGACGTGGGAAAATACCCTGTGCCGTCGTTCCAGAAAACTTGGAACGGCCCCGGCGCGATGCTCACCACCATATCCACGTAACCGTCGCCATCCAGGTCTGCCGCCCCGATAGTCACTGCTCCAAGCCCGGCGACCGGATAAGTGGCAGGCGCGGCGAAATGTCCCGCGCCATCGCCCAGCAGCACGCTCACAGAGCCCACGACATTGGGATCAATGGTGTAATTGGACACGAGAATGTCGGCTTTTCCATCGCCATTCACATCCGCGACGCAAACTCCGAAGGTGATTGTCCCGGCGGCTCCACCCGTTGGATACTGAACCGGGGCCGCAAAGGTGCCATCACCATTTCCAAAAATCACTGACACGGTATTGGGGACCGCGCCACCACCAACCACCAAGTCGAGTTTCCCATCACCATTCAGGTCAGCAGCCACGATCGCGAGCGACGCGCTTCCACCCACGTTGGCCACCACCACACCCCGGCCGAATTCGCCGCAAGCGACGGCGCTACGCACGGTGTATTGCGACAATTTGGGCGAAATGGCGAGGCCCAGAAAGTCCATGATCTGGCTGCTGACATCAACGCGCACCGTTTCACCGCTGGCAAAAGGCGTGCCCGGCGTAAAGCTGATTTGCGTGTTGCCCGAGCCGAATGATATGGTCCCGGCATGTCGTCCGGTTTGCTCACCCCACACCAAGAACGAACTCGAGGTCACCGTCGCCGGATCAATCGCGCTGTCGAACTGGACCACAATGGCCGTGGACGGAAGCTGCTGCAAGGCGTTGGGAGTCGGCGTGATGCTGACCGCATGCGTGGCAGCTTGGGCGTTGAATAGGCTGGACAAGAAAGCCGCGCCAATGGCCAGAAGATGAAGCCGAGATTTGGTTTTCATAAATTGTTGATGGTTGCCAAAGGTTGATCTAGGAAGGTCGAAATTCCTTTTCATCCGTTACGTATCCCTACCGAAGCAATCAAATGAGAACAAACGATTTCGCATAATATCAGCCTTCTGAGCTACCAAATTAAATTTGTTGTCAGTGGTCCACTGTTACCGATTACCGATTGCTCCAAGGAAGATGAACGCCTCGAAACTACGTTTGGCAATCTACAACTGGTGTTGGATTCTACAATACGCCGGGCGAGACTGAATACAAGTATTATTTATAGATATAATAGGCACCTCTGATACATAATTAAATGACAACCACATAGGAGGATCGAAAGGATTTCTCAGCCCGGCAAGCCGGACCCGGCCGTCTGAGCATGGTGAAACAATGGAAAAACTGAATCTGCCTGCGCAGGCGTTGGTGGGCCTGAATGTAGGCCAAAGCCTTGACCTGCAAGATCCCTTGCCCTGCAAGTAGGCAAGCACCTGCACCTGGCGCTTGCCGGTGATCAATTCATTGACGACCCTGTCGGCGTGATCGGCATGCCCACGGCAGCAGCGGGAACTTCCTCACGGTGCCTACCTTTTTATCGTTGCGGGATTTCCAGTAGTGAACGACGCAATCGGAAGCGCGGGCGAGCCATTTCGCGTTCCGGCGCAGTTCTTCCAACGCCGCCGCCGAGAAATACTTCACACCGGTGGCCGGCGGTCAACGACATCACTGACGTGACTTCGTTTTTTCGGGCCACTTGATGTGTTAGTCTGGAACGCAAGAAAGGACCAGACGAATGAAAGGCAAACGATATACGACGGAAGACAAGATTCGCATTCTGAGAGAGGCGGCTCGTGGTGAAAAAGGCATTCAGGAAATCTGCCGACAGGAAAACGTGCCGGAGGTGACATTCCACCGGTGGAAAAAGCAGTTTGGGCACATGGCGATCAATGAGGCCCGGCGGCTGAAGGAACTGGAACGGGAGAACAACGAGTTAAAAAAGATGCTGGCGGAGTCGCTGTTGAAAAACCGGGTGCTGGCGGCGGTATGCGAAAAAAAGCTGTGAGCCCGGCCCCTCGCCGGGTGGTAGCGCAGGAGTTGGTGAAGAACCAGACCTGTTCCCAACGGGCGGCCTGCCGCATTTTGCGGCTGGCGCGTTCAACCTTCCGCTATCTGGGGCAAGCCCCGACGCTGAAGGAAGAACAGTTAAGGAAGCGACTCTTGAAACTGTCCAAGAAGCATTCGCGTTACGGGTATCGGCGGATCGCGGCATTATTGCGCCGTGAAGGGTGGCGAGTGGGTAAGCGCCGCAGCCAACGCCTGCGCCGTGATGAAAGGTTGCGTGTGCCGCCCACGAAAAGAAAAGTGGTTAGGCGTGGGGTTTCGACTGGGTTGCCCACCACGGCGACCCATCGGAATCATGTCTGGGCGTGGGACTTCATTGCCGACGCGACGGTGCGTGGCGGAGCCCTGAAGCTGCTGACGATCATGGATGAATACACCCGTGAATGCCATGTGCTGTGGGCGGAACGGACGTTGAAGGCGGCGGACGTATTGCATTGGCTGCAAAAGGCCGTGGCGCAACATGGGGCACCGGAGTTTCTGCGGAGCGACCACGGCTCGGAGTTCATCGCCAAGATCGTGCAGCAGTGGCTGAAGGAAAACCGGATCAAGACAATTTACATTGAACCGGGCAGCCCGTGGCAGAACGGGTTTGTGGAAAGCTTTCACGGTCGTTTCCGGGATGAGTGTTTGAACCGGGAACAACTGTGGACCTTGACAGAAACGCGGGTAGTAGTGGGAGACTACCGACGGGAATACAAGCAGGTGAGGCCGCACAGCCGGCTGGGCTACGAAAGCCCGGCGGTTTTTGCGGTGCGGCGTTGTCCATCCCCAGCTCCGTTCGGGCTTCGCCCTCCCTGCGCAGGGGATGGACAAGAAAAAAACAAAAACATAAACTCAACCATGTCCCAGGCCTAACTCATGGACTGGGCCAGAAAAGTGAAGCCGGTCAATGCTCAACCCAAAGGTGGCGTGGGAGGACTTGCAGGATTGGAACATTATTGTCGGCTGCGAGTTCTACGAGGGGCTGGTTGCCAAACGCAATGACAGCCCTTATCCCTTTCAACTCCGCTCGGCGGATGTTGAGTATCCCATGTGGCAAAAACATCGGTGGCGTTTCTAATCTTACGACTAAAAATATGCATGCCGATAATCCTTGAAAGAAATTCGCCAGTCCGCTTTCATAAGCTCATTGGCAAAGGCCACGCTGAGCAAGTCACTTGGAGCTGGGCTACGCAACCGACGCAGCGTGAGCCGCGCCAGTCGTTCGTCAACATAAAAAACCGAAAGGATACAAAATGAGAACCGGCAGTTGGTCGGTATTCATCATAAGTGTGGTGTTGGTATTCGACGCCAACGCCCAAGTCCCCTTCGCGCTTTCCGCCTCGCTCACCAACGGGACATTTGTCCGCTCCGTAACGACCGCCGATGTGAACAGTGACGGCAAACCGGATCTGATCTGTATTCGCGGCAATCCGAGTTTCTTGTATGTCTGGACCAACGGCGGCGGCGGCATCTTTGTTTCCAACGCCAGCTATTCGGTCGGGTCTTTTCCCTATCAGGTCATCGCGGCGGATGTGAACAACGATGGACGGCCCGATTTGATCACGGCCAACAATT
>CAJAQO010000179.1 GCA_903944085.1 uncultured Verrucomicrobia subdivision 3 bacterium | reverse complement strand
TGACCGCCTCGATGGCCTCGATGATGCCGGCTCCAGCCAGCGGCGTCAGCAAGCCGGTGACGCGGTGATCCAGCCGGCGCACCTCGCGCACCACGGGCAGCCGGTCATAAAGATTGCTCAAGAGTGGAAACATAATTTGCTTTTTTAAGTTTTTAACCCACACCAGCAGCCGGAACCGCATCCGCACCAGCGAATGCAACTCATAATTCTCACCAGCATGGACACGAACAGATTCTGGCTGAAACAGCCCTCGCCGACAAATCACAATTAAAGCGTGAACTCGCCGGGACGCTACGCCTGTCCCGACAGGCGCGGCGACAAATCTGGAAGAAAATAAAACCGCGGCGGTCTCAGTGCCGGGATTCATTCAAGTTGACAAAACCGGCGTTCCAAAGTTCGGGAATTTTGGCAATGGGAACAGCCAGAATGTTCAGTTGCAAACCGAGCAAGTAGCGGTTTTCAGGATGCACCTCGAACAGCCCCATTTTCGGTTCCGCATCGGCGGCAATCAACGCCGCCGGATCAGTGCCATACGTCATCATCACCGTTCTTCCCTTTACCGCAAACAAAAGCACCGGCACAAAAAGCTGATAGTCGTGGGCGAGCAATAATTCCAGCGCCGCAAAGGTTTTCGCGGGGGTGTCATAATCCAGAAAATTTTCAAATAGAATGAACGGTTTTGCCGCCCGCAAAATATTTGACCCGCCCGCGAGAATATCCGCCTCCATGCCTTCAGCGTCTATTTTGATTACTTGTGGCGCGGGAAAATCAAGCTCATCCAGCCGCTTGACGGTGATTTGCCCGCCGGCACCGGTCGAAACAAGTTTGGCAAAACCGGTGGAGAAACTGTCCGCTTCGGCCAAGGCCATGATGCAGGACTCCCGGCCCAGCCCAAACTGGCATGGCTTGACCCGATCCGCCACGCCGGCCTGCCGGATGACTTCAGCCAGGTCGGGAAAGGTGCGCGGGTTTGGCTCAAAGGCAAAGATCGGGCCCGTGAATTCCTCGGTGGCGGCCAGTAACAATGAAAAGTAACCCCAGTTTGCCCCGATGTCGTAGAAAGCCCCGCCACCACGACACAAACGGGTTAACAACAGTCCCGTTTCCAATTCATACCCGTGCCGGTAGCACTCATCATAAAGTGCGTGGAACTGCAGATTTCGCCCATTGAAAGTAATGTTCCGCTGATCATTTCCCCGGCGGTAAATAAAACGTCCGTGGTGGGAAATTAAGTTTGTGCCGAGCGACCAAAATTTTAGCCGGCGGACCAGCCCCAGCGCCGCTCGTTTCAAAAACATCCGGTCCGTCCATTTGCTGACGCGCACATTTGCCGGCATTTGGGTGAGCGCGAAAACCCGGCGGATGCGGTCCAACGCGTGCTGTGAAGATTCATTCATGTCGTTTAACCTCGCTGTTCGCTTTGAGGCTTAATCAAGCCGGGCTTCGGCGAAGGGATATGCTGGCGGATGTCCGGTGCGCGAGACGAGGTGATAACGTTGCGGTTCATGATGGTTTTCAGCCGTGAAGGGCGCGGCGAATTTGTCGGCCACAAGGTCATTGCGGACAAAAAAGGCATTGATGCCAATGATATCGCAGCCGACCAAGGAATAGCCGAATTCGGCCCCCAGCCGTTCAAAAGCTTTGAGGCTGGCCCCGTAAGTTTGCGTTCCGTCCCACAGCTGGCCGGGCAGGTAGGGATGCACCCACATTTGTTCTGGTGGAAACGCCGCATTGTATTCCACCACCACCACGCGCGGCTTGAATTGTTTCAGCGCCGCCCAGACGTGATAGGTGTCCAAATCAATATCGAGCGAGAACAAATCCACTTCCGCTGGCACGCCCAACTCGGCCAGCAGGCCGGCGATTTTTTCCGGCGAGACGAACGCCTGGCGGACTTTCAAGCGGGCGGCCGCCGCCGGCGCCTCGCGCAATTTGGCGCCGATTTTGTCGCAGGCCGTTTTATCACCATCCACCCACCAGCCACTCCAGCCCAATGCCACCAGCGCGGCGGTGTTGTTTTCCCGGCCGTCGCCCACGCCGATTTCCAAAAATGTTTTCGCTTTGACCCCGATGCGGCGGAAGATTTCCGTGATCATCCCGTCCTCGTAATTCTGCGACCAATATTGCGCGCCGTGCTTCAGCAGCCGGCGCGGATCGCGATACCGTTCGTCCCCGCCCTTGAGCGCCTCAAACGCTTGGATGACACTCGCCACTTCCTGCAGCTTAAGGGCGCAGGCGGCGTGGTATTCCATCCGGTTTAATTCACGGATCACCGGCAGCCGGGCGTAAATTTTTTTTAACTGGGCAATCATTTTTCGATGCTTTTCGCTATGGTTGAATCCGTGTCAGTCACTGGCCATAATCACTGCGGTGAACGCGGGCGCAGTTTGGCTGAAAGGCCCGCCGTCGGC
>CAJAQO010000178.1 GCA_903944085.1 uncultured Verrucomicrobia subdivision 3 bacterium | reverse complement strand
TGCCAAAGGTTCCAGCTTGATCCGTCAGCCACCACCGGCTTGGCAACGGTTATGTTCACGAACAAAGGCATGTCCGCCTTTGATTACTTCAACAGCTGGGTTTTAGCCAGCCTTTCCAATCAAACTACCCATCACCAATCCCTCGGTCGTTGACTCCGAAACAGCAGCTTCCGTTACAGAAAAAGTCATTTTTCGGACATTATCCTGCAATGGTTATGCCCGTTAAACAAAACAATCCGAAACCGGGATAACCTTCGCTTTAACTTTCCTGACTCGACCGGCGCAATGGCTTCGAGACGATACCAGCAACTTTGGTTCCCCCCGTGGTTTCCGCTAAACGGAGACCAGCATCTCCCACGCCATACCCGAGATTAAACCTCGCCCGTGCTCGCCCATAGAAGTCGTGTCTCAAATTAAGCCATTCCTTAATATCCTGCAATAACTGAAGCGCGTGCGTATTGACGATTGGGGTGGAAATATTGAAGTCGGACCTGGCTTGACCGTGGGTGCAACCATCACCGGCTATCAGTTGAGTCACCCCAACTGCCACCGGATTCCAAAAACTTATCCCTGCCGTGCTGAGTTCCACGGAATACCTGTTCACACGCCAGAGTGTGCCACACAATCTGGCGGCGGCAAGCACAATTAGCCGGCTCTGGGCGACCTAGAGATTGTCGGACTTAGCCGCCGAAAGAATGTTGAAAATGTTTTGAACAAAAGGCAACGGGTGGGCTCTGATTTTCATGGCTGCCCGCTTCGTTAATCTTGATCGCGACACACCGATGTTCCTGCCCTGCGATCTGCGCGAGTGGCTGCCCGCCGAGCACCTCGTCCATTTTCTCCTCGCCGCCGTGGAGCAGATTTCCCCCGGCCACTTGCACGTCAACCACTGCGGCACCGGCAGCGAGCAGTATCCGCCCACGATGATGCTGGCGCTGCTGATTTATGGTTACGCCACCGACCGGTTCGGTTCGCGCACGATTGCGGCGGCCACGCAGGCGGCTTAGGCCGCTCGATTGGCCGTGCGAAAGACACAGATGGAAGCGTGATCGGGATGATGATTGGCGCAGAGATATTGCACCGCGACGTCGCGGTGGGGACCGGCGGCACACTGCGGCGGCAAGTTCTGCGGCCGGCCGCTGTGGGGCCGACCGTCGCATAATCGTCGTGCTCCTTTTTGAGACCATGTCAATTCGCGGTTTCGGGCACTGCAATATTGAGGCCGAGCTCCCGGCGTGCCGCTTCATCCCATGATTTGACCGCCATCAGGCCATGACAAGTTCTTCGACTTCGACCGGGGCCGTTACGTTTTCAGGCGCGCGGACCACGTTGATTTCCGGCGCGAGGCCGGCCTGGATGTTGACCGTCCATTTCTCCAGCAGGTCTTCGCCCACGCCGGATTCGCTCCAGGCATCGGCCAGGTTGATGCAGCCGTGGTGGGCGGCGGCGGCGTCCGGTTCCGGCTTGTCGCCGGCGAGTCTGAACAGGTCGGCGGACGGGAGTTGTTCGAGTTCCGCAAACAGCAGTTTCTTCGGTGCGGTCGGATGGACCATACGTTTCCTTTTCAAAAACATCCGGCGTCACCGCCGAAGTCCGCCGTCGTGCGGAGCGTTTCCCCGTTGACGCGACCGGCAATAGGCCGGACGCGGCAGCGAAAACTGCTGAATGACTCCGCGCGCAGTCCGACCCGGACTGCGCCGATGACCGCGCGTTTCGCCATTGCTGGTGTAACGCGGCGGGCATGCGCCGTGTCTGGCACATGGCGAAGGCAGACGAGCAGGGCAAAGACTTCAGGTTCTCCCGGCGGCAATGGCCGATGATCAATTTGCCGACTTTTCAAACTTTCCCAGGAGTGGCTGAAAAAATACTTGCAATCATGTCATAGCGGACAGAATTTTTCATCATTTGCTATTCCCAAACATAGCCGAAACAGAGCAACATTTTAGCACTAGCCTATTTTTGGAAAGTCAAAAACTCACGAAACGCTTGATGCTATAGGTTGGAATCGTTGTTGGTAGCGCGCACGGGAATCGAACCCGTCTTTCAGCCTTGAGAGGGCCGTGTCCTAACCGATAGACGAGCACGCCATGTCCCAATTTTAGCGACGGAATTTCCGAAGTCAATGCGCGGCGATGCCGCCGCCGCCTGGCTCGATCCTGACTGCCAGTTGTCGCCCGCAGCCAATGCCGCTGCTTGCCTTGCGCGCGGACACAATCTATTTTTGCCGCAATGAAATATCGTCGTTTTGGCCGGACTGAATTGAATTTGCCGGTGATTTCCTGCGGCGGGATGCGCTACCAGCACAAATGGCAGGACGTGCCACCGCAGGATATTCCGCGCGCCAACCAAGAGAATCTGGAGGCGTGCATCCACCGCGCGCTGGAACTCGGCATCAATCATATCGAGACGGCGCGTGGCTACGGGACGTCGGAAATGCAACTTGGTGAAGTATTGCCGAAACTGCCGCGCGATAAAATGATTGTGCAAACCAAGGTCGCGCCACACGCCTCGGCGGCGGAGTTTCTCAAAACGTTTGAGACTTCGATGAATTACCTGAAGCTTGATCAGGTGGACTTTTTGTCGCTGCACGGCATCAATAATCGCGAGACGCTCGACTGGTCGCTGAAAAAAGGCGGCTGTCTCGAAGCGGCGCGCAAATTGCAAAAAGAGGGTCGCTGCCGCTTCATCGGCTTTTCCACGCACGGCACGACGGACATCATTTTGGAGGCCGTGAACACTGGCGAATTTGATTACGTCAACCTGCACTGGTATTTCGTGAATGATTTAAACTGGTCCGCCGTGCTGGCCGCGCGCCGGCATGACATGGGTGTATTCATCATCAGTCCGAACGACAAAGGCGGCAAACTGCAGGAGCCGGGGCCCAAGATCAGCGAGTTGTGCGCGCCGCTCACGCCGATGCAGTTCAACGGGCTTTACTGCCTCAATCGGCCGGAGGTTCATACCTTGAGCTGTGGCGCGGCGAAGCCGACGGATTTTGACGAGCACATCGCGGCACTGAAATTTTACGACAATATTCCAGAAACAATTGCGCCGATCGAGAAACGGTTGCGCGCGGAAATGGAAAAAGTTCTTGGCGCGGACTGGTGCGCGCTCTGGCCGCAAGGCTTGCCGAATTATCACGACATTCCCGGCCAGATAAACGTGTCGGAAATCTTGCGGCTGTGGACTTACGCCAAGCCGCTGGAGCTGATCGCGTGGGGCAAGATGCGCTATAATCTGCTTGGCCACGCCGAACACTGGTTTCCCGGCGAGAACGCGGCGAAACTGGGAGAATTTGATTTGCGCGCCGTGTTGAAAAACAGTCCGTTGGCCGACCGCATTCCGGCCATCCTCGAAGAAGCGCACAAGATGTTTTTTGAGAAACCAGTGGAACGCTTGAGCAAAAGCTGAGCACCCAAATTTTTAAATTTCGACTCGGCCAAGCCAGCGGTTTGCCAACCGGGCCGGGTGGGAGGATGTTTTTTTGCCGTTTTTTCAGACGGGAATGAGTTTTTTCATCTGCACCTTTTTGAGATGGAAGGAATGTTCCAGCCGCCGGATGATTTTTTCGGCGGAATTGAGATCGTCGCAATGAGCAGACCGCAGAAATTTTTTTGAGCAGCCATGGTTTGTCAGCGGCAGTTTTCCCGTCAAAGTCAAATAGCCTGATGCCAATGCTTGTCGGGAGTTTACCAAGAAAAGTGCCTTGGTCGGGCCGCGCGTTGATTCAAGCCGTGACGGCTTCTGACCGCTTTGGGAAACTAGAAACATCCGGCGCGGGAATGGCTGGAAGGTCGCCGGACTGAACTTGGACCAACGGCTATGGAGAATGGCCGGTTGCAGAATGTCTTGCAGCTTGGTTCAAATCGTGAATCAATATGATGCCGGTGCTCGGAACGAGTCGCCGCATTTTTTTATGTGCAACCTGAAGCATGACGGCGGCAAAAGCTTTTTTGCAGCGGTATTGGGAGGTGCAGCGTTTGCGGTTGCCTCCATTCTGGCCGCGCCGGCTGCAACGGCCCAAGGCAAACGGGATATCCCGTCCGATCAAGCCGCTGATTCCAAAGAACAAAAACCGCCGTTAATGCTCCGTTCGGTTGTGGTCAATAACCGAGATTTATCAGGAGTTTCGGACGAATCGTTGCATTTGCCGGCGCACCCCGAAACCACCACTTTCACTTATGGTCCGAATCCGCTGGCGGTGGATGTCCCGCTAAGGTTTCGCTGTCAGCTCGATGGATTCGAGCAGAAATGGCATGAGCGTTCAGAAGTGATGCGGATGTTGATCCGTTTCATTGATGCAAATCAGCGGGATCTAGCCGAACAGGTTTTTACGGTGCGGGGAGAAAGTCCGGGCTGGACCGGCAGTTTCACGGATTCGCCCTGGGTTCACCGACAAGAGGTCGTCGCGGTTCCCGCCGGTGCCGCTCATTTCTGGGTGGTGATTAGTTCGGCGGGACCGCCCGAAGCGGTGGGAGCTTTTGCGATTCGAAACCTGGTGGTGCGGCCGTCCGAAGGTGATACGAATGTCATTAGAATGATTCCACCGGTGAAGCCGGATGACAGCAAAGCGGCTGAGGAGGCCACGAAAGTTTCGCCAGCGGGGTGGGGCCGGGCCGGCCTTCGCCCAACGGATGCACGGCTCCTGCGCTGCGGTCCCGGTTCGGAAGTCGCCCTCGCCATTCTGGATGACTATCCGCAGGGCCACGCCGACTGGAACACGGCTCGGGTGCAAGGTCCCGAACTCAAGCCGGGCGAGACTTTGACATTTGAATGGGAGGAAGTTTACAGCATTGGCATGGCTGATTACGGGAAAGTGGACTATACGAACCTACCGGCTGGACTCTACCGTTTTCGAATGGAACCTTTGAACCTCATGGGAGTTCCAATCGGGCGCAACATTTCCCAACTGGTGACCGTGCCGGTCGCCGCCTGGAAAACGCTCTGGTTTTGGGTCGCGGTCGGCGGGGCGTTATTCGCCATGTCGGCCGGTAGTTGGCGCCTGTCGGCGTGGCGGCGGATGAAGCGACAGGTTCAGGATTTGGAACGATTACGGGATTTGGAGCAGGAGCGTTTTCGAATTGCCCAGAATATCCATGATGATCTCGGGGCGCGGGTAACCGAGATTGCCCTGCTCAGTTCTTCGGCCCAGCTAAAGCCCAACTTGTCGGATGAGGCGCGCGCAGAATTCGGGGCGGTTTCCCGGCTGACCAATGACCTGGTGCGGGCGTTGTATGAAACCGTCTGGGCGGTGAATCCTAAAAATGACAACCTCGATTCGCTGGCCAGCTTTGTCTGTCAGATGGCCAACCAGATGTGTGCCCAGGCGCAGTTGCGGTGCCGGTTGGAGATTCCGGATCTGCCGGACGAGGTTCCGGTGGCCAGCCCCATCCGGCATAATGTCATCATGACGGTGAAGGAGGCCATTCATAACGTGATCAAGCACGGGCAGGCTTCGGAAATCCAGATTTGCCTTCGGCAGGCGGGCAGCGCGGTGACCCTCCAAATCAG
Organism: uncultured Verrucomicrobia subdivision 3 bacterium; assembly: GCA_903944085.1. GTDB lineage: Bacteria > Verrucomicrobiota > Verrucomicrobiia > Limisphaerales > UBA11358 > UBA11358. Next base: position 15,938 of record CAJAQO010000178.1, on the reverse strand, counting down.
CGACAATGGTTGCGGGTTTGACCCTGCGGTCACTGTCCGCGGCAATGGCCTCGACAATATGGAGCGCCGGATGCGTTCGCTGCAAGGGAGTTGTTCGGTGGCCAGCCGGCCCGGAGCCGGAACCAAGGTAGCCCTTGAATTTCCCTTGCCAATCGCCTAGTCATTGCCAAACCAAACCACTAATATGTCGCAGCAGAAAAATAATCCGAAGCTCCGGCGGGTAGCGATTGTCGAGGACGACAGTGGCTTGCGGGATCAGTTGCAGAATATTCTTAAATCCGCGCCCGGGATTTGTTGTGTGGGCACCTATGGCTCGGCGGAAAAAGCACTGGCGGGAATGGTTGCGGTGCAGCCCGATGTCATTCTGATGGACATCAATCTGCCAGGAATGTCCGGCATCGAATGTGTGGCGCGGCTGCGCAAAGATCTGCCCTCCGCGCACGTCATCATGTTGACAGTTTACGAGGACAGCGACCGGATTTTTCAAGCCCTGCAGGCGGGAGCCGATGGTTATCTGGTCAAGTCGAGCCCAACCAATGTTTTACTGCGGGCCATTGAAGATGTCCACCAAGGCGGGGCTCCGATGTCGAGTCACATTGCCCGGAAAGTGGTCCGGCAGTTTCGTCAGACGGAACCGACCAGCGACGAGGCGGCCAACCTCGCTCCGCGGGAGCGCGAGGTGCTCAACTTGCTCGCGTCCGGCTATGTGTATAAGGAGATCGCGGATCAAATGGGCATCGGCACGGAAACCGTAAAAACCTACGTCAAGAACATTTGCAAGAAACTGCACGTGCGCAACCGGCTGGAAGCGGTGGCGCGATTCGGCCGCAAATAGCCGGGTTCATTCTTCCCAGCCACGGTTTGGCCGTGCAGCATATCCCACATTTAGGGGAATACCTAATTTCAAGGATTGGATTAAGATTCCAGCACGCACCATTAATTAATCCAAAGTCGCGCGGTGCCCGGCCGCTCCGCCGCCGGATTGATAAAGTGCAAAGTGTTTGATGAAAACCGGCCGATGACGCACGGTTTGACGTGTGTTTCCAAAGCCAACGGCGTAACTAAAAAAATAAAATGAACAGAATAACCCAAAAAAACTCAATCCCAGCGAGTGCCCTGAAAATTGCCGGCCAGAACGGAACCCAGCGACTGTGCCTCCGATTTAAGAAACTGGCTTCGACCGTCCTAGCCGCCTCCGGCCTGTTGACGGCAGCCAATTCCCCAGCGGCACAACTGATCTGGGACGCTGGCAACACCAACAACGGAGCCACCATTGATTCGGCGAGTGGCAATTGGGACAGCGGTGCCACCAATTTTAACTGGAACACGGGCAGTGGAAATACGAATTGGCTTCAAACCAGCACCACTGCGCCGCTGAACGGTGCCGTGTTCAGCGGCCCGGACGCCGCCGCCGGCACCTATCAAATTACGGTGGATGGTCAGGTTGCCTGGACCAATCTGCAAATCAATGCCAATGGGTATTATTTCAACGGCGCCTCCTCCATGTTTCAAGGCTCCCTCGCGAATTTGTTCGTCGCCGATGGCAAGAGTGTGACCTTCAGCAACAATTTTGCGGCGAACAATAACTCCATGGGTTGGACGCTTGGCACCGGCGGTGCCGCATCCGCTTTGACCTGCTTGGGAAATATTGGTGGCAGCCAGATAACTTTTTCCAGCACCAATGGCAGCACTTTCTGGTTGGCCGGTGCCAGTGCTCCGTCAGTGGTGTGTATTAATGCAAATGTGGCGCAGACCAATGGCACGTTTACGACCGGCGGGTTTTCAATTGCTCGTCCGGGTTTTACCCCGAATTTTCAACCCACGGCCGGTGCTACTAATGCTCCCGCCGTATTCACTTTGGACGGTCCCAGCACGGTCATGACTTTATCCACCTCAATCCAGATGGGACGAAACAGCAAAGCACAAGGCACGGTAAATGTGCAAAACGGTGCCACGGTGAACATGGCTTCAGGAGCCAATAATATTCAGATCAGCAGCGACTCTCAGGCCAACATGCAAATGGCATTCAATATGTATGGCGGAACTGTTAATCTGGGGACGGGATCATCTTCTCTTAACTTGCTTTGGTTTTACAAGAGCGGCATAAATTCGGGCGGTGGTGGGACTGCGACATTTACCCAGACGGGCGGTGTGGTCAACGCCTGGGGCGGAATTCAATTTGGAACAGCCTCTGGCACCGTCTATAATTCAGGCATTGCGGCACTCACCAATTCCGGTGGCTTCCTTTACATCGGTCCCGGCGGTTCGGTTGGCATCACTAAACTTGCGAACAGTGCAGCCACCAACTATATCACGCTTTCCGGCGGCACGGTGGGCGCTTTGGGAGGCTGGATTTCAGCCATGCCAATGACACTGGCCACGCTCAACGGCAACATCACCTTCCAAACCGCGGACAGCGGTGGCAGCCCTTGGAACATTGGACTTTCCGGTGCGCTCACCGGACCCGGCGGATTTTACAAAACGGGCAGTGGCACATTGACCTTAAGCGGTGCCAACAATTATGCGGGCAGCACCGTTGTCAGCAATGGTGTATTGCTTATCAAACCTCTCCTGTCGCCCACGAATGGTTCTCTGACCCTGGATGGTTCGGCGGGTTCGCCTACACTTTCTCTCGTGCCAGCCAGCGCCGGACAGTTCATGACGGTAAATGGCAGCCTGAAATTTGCCAATGGCACGCCGACGGCGGACTTTAACTTCGGTTCTCTGCCGCCCAGCACCGCCGTTGCTCCGATCCAGGTTGCCAATGGCGTTGTTTGCACGGTCGTGCCGCAATTTACAGTCGAGGGAAGTGCCATCGCCACTGGAAAATATCCTCTCATTGCCTGCACCGGCGGTGCCGTTGCTGGCTTTACGCCGACCCCGGCTAACATTACATTGACGGGAGGTTCTGCTTCGGGATATGTGACGAACATTGCCAACGTGTTATACTTGCAGGTTACGAGTTCAACTTATAATCCGGCCGATGTTTGGAGGGTTGGCAGCGGCAACTGGGACATTCAAGCTACGGCTAATTGGTATCTATTTACCACTGCCAATCACATTACATATACGAATGGCAGTGCGGCGCAATTTGATGACACGGCCAGCGGACCCTTCCCGGTTACTATCGCCACCATTGCAACTGTCAGCCCAAATGGAATCACGGTTACCGGGACTAATATCTGGATGATTTTAGACAACGGCGGCGCGATTGCCGGCACCCAAGGTCTGGCAAAATCAGGTTCTGGCACATTGACACTTTCAGGAACCAATACTTACAGCGGCGGCACAATGGTCGCTGGCGGCCAGTTGAACATCAACAGCGGTGGTGACAACAGCGGTCTCAATTCAGCCATCGGCACCGGGTCGCTGACTTTGGACTTGGGTTCAAAAGTTGACAATACCAGCGGCCAGAGTGTCACCTTGGTGCCGAGCATTGCGGAAACATGGCAGGATGATTGGACCTATTTGGGTTCCACCAACTTCGATACCGGCCCCGGAGCAATTACTTTGGGCAGCAGCGTCATCACCTTGAACGTGTTTTCCAATACACTCGCGGTGAGCGGCCCAATTGGCGACAACGGAAGCAATTACAAAATTCAAAAAGCTGGCAATGGCACGTTGACGTTGCGCGTGGATAACGGCTTTGCTGGCGGCCTTGAGTTGGTCTCTGGCCAGTTGAATGTTGGGAGCGCCAACTGTCTCGGCACTGGCCAGACCACGATTGACGGCGGCACCATTGATAATGTAAGCGGTGCGGATCTTACTTTGAGCAGTGCCGCCTCTTATTCATTTCCGCTTGCGGTAAATGGCACGTTTACTTACCTCGGCACCAGCAACAATCTGGATTTGGGTGGGGCACAGATTAGCATCGGCACTGGCGCAAGCCAGTTCTGGAACATCGTCAGCAATACTTTGACTTTGGAAGGCAACCTCACGATCGGCAATGCAACGATTACTAAAATTGGCAATGGCACATTGGCTGTAATCGGCGTAAGCTCTGTTAACCAAGCTTCATTCATTGTCAACCAAGGTGAACTGGACGCAAATAGAAGTGTGGGTGTCACCTTCGGAAACGGTGGCAGTGGGCATGGCTTTACTGTCCAATCCAACGCCGTAGTTAAATTTCTGCCCGGCGGCGATGGCAACCAGATTTATCACGGAAGCACTATTGTCCCGATCTTAAATGCTGGCGGTGTGTTCGACTTAAACAGTCAGTCGCAAACGGTTGACGGCCTCGCCATCACCAATGGTGTATTGCGCAATAGCGCCGTCGGCGAGGGCTCGCCTTCCGTTTTGACAATTGATATTACATCGTCTGCGATTACCAATGCAGTCGTCCTTGGCGCTGGTAACAACATATTTGACGTCCCGAGCGCGGACGGAGAATTGGATATTGCCGGTGAAGTCACTGGCGGCGGTTCGTTGGTAAAAACCGGACTGGGTATTGTGAATCTATTTGGCACCAATAGCTATACTGGCAATACGACGGTCAGTAACGGGACACTGATTATCAATTATCCGTTCCTGTCAACCAACTCAACCGTGACAGTCAACACCAATGCCACGCTTGGCACAAACGGCGTTCTGACATTGAATTTTGCAGAGTCCGAAACGAACGTGGTGGCCGCCCTCGTCATGGGTGGAGTCAGCAAGCCGGCCGGTGTTTATAACGCTACCACCGATCCGCTCTATTTCGCAGGCACGGGCAGCTTGCTGGTGGTTCCGCTGGTTACGATTAATCCGTTGCCGGGCACTATTCAGTTCAATGTTACTGGTGGCACGCTGGCATTGTCATGGCCGACGAACCAGGGTTGGATTCTGCAAAGCCAGACCAATGCGCTGAATGTTGGATTAGTAGCCAATAGCAATGTTTGGTTTAATGTGCCCGGATCCCAGCTAGTAACTAACACGAACATCACCATCAATCCCGCCAATGGAGCGGTTTTTTACCGGATGGTCCATCCGTAGCGAAAGTTTGATAAGGTTGGTTTCGTCGGCGCGGAGTGGTCAAGGCGACTACCCGCGCCGGCTTCATTAAAAATGAAGCGATGCGCAAGCTCAAATCCGCCAGCGGCGTAGTTGTTTACTGGGTGGGTTATCGGCAACTCAAGACATTGGCATGAGAAAATTAAACGCGACCGGAAAACCTTGCAGTTTCCGGTTAATCTGGCAATGCGGACTGCTGGTGCTGGGATTGATGATATTCTTCGTTCCGGTTGCCCATGCTGTGTCTCTGACTTGGGATGCCAATGGCAGCGCCGCACCCAACCCGGTCGCTGGCAACGGATCCTGGCTTACCGCCCGCAATTGGTGGAACGGGACCAACAACGTCAACGGCACTTGGACCGGGGCGACACCTGACGACGCGGTTTTTGGTGCCGGCGCGACGGGCACTTACGCCATCACGGTTGGCACGGTTTCGGCCAACTCGGTAACCTTCACCAATTCCGGTTACACCCTGACCAATGGCACACTCACGCTGCCCAACAACGGCGCCATCACAGTCGCGGCCAATCAGATTGCGGCTATCTACTGCACTACTTACGGTGCCAACATTGCCCAGTATTGGACCGTAAACACTGACTCATCCCTGAATGTTGGAGGCAACATTCAGGGTATGCAGGTAAGGTGGCAGGGTGCCGGCAATTTTAATCTCACCGGCGGCATCCATATACCTTCGATTTTCTGGGCCAACAGCACTGTGAACCAGACCGGCGGCTCCTTGGCACCGACTGCCTATTCATTCATCGGTTATCAAGGCGGACCTGGCGTTTATGATTTAAATGGTGTTTTGGCTTTGTTGACGATGAACAACGGGGATCTGAGTATCGCTCGGGGCGGACAATCCGGCACCTTGACCATCCAAAACGGCACGATCAACATTGGGACAACTTCCGCCCGTTCGCTCAATCTTGCCGCCTCGGATGCCAGCGCCAACAACCACGCCACGCTTGTCGTGCAGGGCGGCACGTTGAATGTCGGCTCCAGCGGAATTGCCAGTCTGATCAAGTTGATGACCAGCGGTTCGGCGAACGGCCAGACCGCCACGATGATTCTTTCTGGCGGCACGGTAAATGCCCAAGGCATTCAATTTGGCGCTGTCACCGGCAACTATGGCGGCGGCACCGCCACGTTGACGGTGACGGGCGGCGTTTTGTATCTGGGTGCGGGCGGAATTGTTGAATCCAATTTGCATCCCACCGACATAGTTACACTCTCCGGCGGCATCGTGGGTGCCTCGACGGATTGGGCTTCTTCGATGGCGCTGGTCCTGACCAATCTCGGCGGCAATATTACTTTCCGAGCCGCGGATGGTAACGGTTTGAGCCACGATATTTCGCTGGGCGGGGTGCTGTCGGGTGCCGGCGGATTGACGCAAACCGGCGGCGGCATGTTGACGCTCTCCGGCGCGAGCACTTACAGCGGCACGACGGCCATCAACGCCGGAACAATTCTCCTGACCGGCGGCGGCAGCGCGGCGGCAAGCAGCGGGTTTGCGTTGACGAACGGCGCTTCGCTCGTCCTGATGAATAGTGCCGCCGCCAATCTTACCAACCGCATCAGCAACAGTGTTCCAATTACCATGGACGATGGCGCTTTTACTTTCGCCAACGATGGCAGTGTGGCGAATTACAGCGAGACGGCGGGTGCGCTCATTATTAATTCCGGAGGTAATACGGTCACGGCTTATCCCGCAGTCAGCGGGCATACTTCGACGCTGACCTTCAGTTCACTGGTTCACAATGGCGGTTCGGTCAATTTTCAAATGGGCAGTTCCGGCATCAGTCAGAACCGAGTGTTCTTTATCAACTCACCGATGCTTGGCAATTGGCTCACCGTGAACGGCGACGCTGCGGTTTATGATTCGACCAATGGATTGCAAGACGCTTCAGCTTATGTGGACATTGCCGCGCTCGGCTCGACGATTACCAACGCGCCATCCAGCAACGTGCGTATTAACTTCACCGGCGGTGGCGGCAACATCCAACTGGCTGCCACGACGACCGACATCAACAGCCTGCAACAAAACACCACTACCGCCGCGACGGTGAACATGGCAGGAAAAATTTTGCAGGTGAACCAAGTGACGGTCAACGCGGGTTTGGCATCGCTGGCCATCGGCAACTCACCGGGCGACGGCACGCTAACTACCGGCAGCATGGGCGGCAATCTGGCATTGGTGAACAATGGTGGATTTACTCCGGGCCTCGTCATTAATGCGATGCTGGCGGATAATGTTTTTCCATCGGCATTGACCGTGGCCGGCAGTGGCACGGTGACGTTGGCCGCGCCATATAATTCCTATAGCGGCGGCACGACCATCAGCAATGCTACGCTCGCCGTCACAACGGGAACAACTACCGCCATGGCCTATGCAAACATGAGCGGCACCTTAAGCTTGAAACTGGGCAGCGCGGGAACGGCACTAGCCATGAGTAGCCTGACTTTCGGCGGCAGTGCGTCGCAACTTGCGTTTGATGTCGGTGGGGTTGCCAATTCCGCCACAGCGCTCATTAATATCTCCGGCAGCCTGACAATGAACGGCAATATCTTCGTGAACGTCACCAACGCCAGTCGCGGGAGTGGCGTGCTGTTGAAATACTCTGGCACGCGTATCGGAACCGGACGGTTTGTTCCCGGCAATATCCCGGCTGGCATGGCCATCGTGGATGATCCGGTCAGTCAGGCGGTTTATTCTGTTTATATCTCCGGGCCGACGGTGATTGTGCCGCCACACAACACCAGTCAAATTGTCGTGGCCTTGGCGACGCCGCAGCAATACGGAGCGGCGGGAGACGGCGTGACAGACGACACGGCGGCTTTTCAGAACGCGATGAACGCGGTCAACAACTCCGGCGGTTTTGGCGGCGGCGTGGTTTATGTGCCAGCCGGGGTTTATGCGTTTTCCAATACTTTGACGATCCCCGCCGGCGTGACGTTGCACGGAGATTGGGCCGATTGGACGCTCGGCACGAACGGCGTGGCGGGCACCCTCTTCAAAGTGTATGCCGGCGCGGGCCAGACCAATGGCACGCCGTTCATTACGATCAACAAGGGTGCGATCAAAGGAATCTCATTCTGGTATCCAAATCAAAATCCGGCGGGCATTATGCCGTATCCATTCACATTGCAAATCAGCGGAGATACTCTGGTGCAGGACGTCGCGTTGATCAATTCCTATCAAGGCATCAACGCCTACTCCGCCGCGAAGCACGTTCTTTCCACCATCATTGGCTCGCCGCTCTATGTTGGCATTACGCTGGACGCACAGTATGACATCAGCCATCAGGAAGATGTCCGTTTTTCTCCGGACTTTTGGCCCGCGTCTAAGTTGCCCGGCGCGCCGGCGGCGGGCGGTCCGCACGCGGCTTGGATGCGCGGCAACGGCACGGCGGAGTTGCTGTATCGCGGGGATGGTGAAGCCTGCATGGATCTCAATATCAGCGGTTACAATGTCGGAGTGATGGGCTTGGTGAGCACCAACGGCGGCCCGAATCTCTCGTTCTACGGAGGAGTCATCAGCAATTGCGGCACGGCATATCTCGACGGCGCGGGCGGCGGCAATACGGGAGTTGAATTTACGCGGATCACCTTGGACGGCGACACGGCGGTGGATCGCACCAGCATTCCGAACGATGCTTCGGTCTATTTTCACAGCTGCCAGTTGACCGGCCGCAATGGCACGGCATTGCACCAGACTGGCGGCTCGTCTTCGACGATGCAATTGCAGAATTGCAACGTCTCCGGCACGATCAAAATGGATGGCGGAATAATCAACGTGGTCAATTCCACTTTGACAACCGTCGCGGGAAGCAATCAATGCTCCCTGGCTTCAGGTGCCATTTATGCGGCCTTCACCGGCTGCAATTTCAATCCCGCCCAATCCATCAGCAATGCGGCCGATTCAAGGCGTTTGGTGATAGATGGCCGTCGTGCCAGCACCAGTCCCTTGCCGGTGGTCTATTGGTCGGACATCAAGACCAACTGGGTTGCGCGCCGTCCGGCCAAGCTGGATTTATTTGTGGCGACAAATCCTACCTGGGGCGCGGTGGGTGACGGCGTCGCGGATGACACGGCGGCAATTCAAAGCGCGTTGAATGCTGCGAGCACGAACGGCGGGGGCATCGTCTATCTGCCTGCTGGAAAATATAAGCTGACCGGGACGCTCGACGTGCCCGGCGGGGTCGAATTGCGCGGCTCATATCCATCGGTTCATGAATCGCCGCTGTATGATGGCCACGTCAAAATCACCGTGCTGCAACCTTACGCGGGAGCGGGCACGACCAACGGTCCGCCGGCGATCGCGCTGGAAGCCAACGCGGGCATTGTAGGCATGACCATCCAGTATGAATTGCAGGACACCAATTGCACGCCGTATCCGCCGACCATTCAGGGGCGGGGCGGAAATATTTATGCCATCGGCGTGCTCTGTGCGAATCCCTATTGGTATGTGGACATGAATACCTTTGCCTGCACCAACCATTTCCTGCAACAGGTGGATGGCTGGGCGTTGCGTTACGGCTTTACCATTGGCCACGGATCGTGCGGCACGCTGGTTCAGTGCATGGCCAATGAGACTTACTGGTGGGACAGTAATTTTTCAGTCAGCCAGGATGTTCCGGCTTGGCGTCCCTTTACTGATTCTTTTGTCTATCACAACCAGGAGTGGTTTCTGCTGGGTGACTGCACGGAACTGCTGGTCAAAAATTTTGATATTCCATCGCACATCTTCATGCACTGCATTGACCAGAACGGTCGTGGACCTTGGATTAACAGCATCATCACCGAGTGCGACGCGTCCGTGGAATGTTTTCAATTCGATGCCGCCGCGCCCTGTCAGATCAACATCGTGAACCCGGAATGGATGGTGACTTTGTCCGGCGGTTACGGAGACTTGACGAACTACGGCGTGGTCAGCCTGCCGACGTTTCAAGGCAACGCGCGTTTTTTTAACGCGCCGTTGTGGGGTTCACGGCCCTGGGATTTTTGGATACAGGGCGGCGATGTGGGGTTTGAATTGATTCACATGGGCTATCTTAGCACTTATGGCACCAAGGTGGATGGCGGAGTGCTGCATCTCATTAACTGTGGTTTCGAAGGCAACACTTCTTCTTACTACAACGTGCCGTTTAATTCGGCCAGTCCCGGTGTTCCGGGAAAACTTTCAGAAATCATCGGCTGCTATGCCTGGACCGGCGTCACCAACTCAAAGGCCAACATAAATAATCCCCTCAATTCTTGGGGTGATTTTGGCATCAACAATCTGACGACTCAGACGCCGTTTAATGTGATACCACCTTGGTTGCAATATAGTCCGAATTGGCCGGCCGCATCAGTTTTGCTCGTGTGGTCAAACAATATGGGCGCGTTCAATCTATATTCAACACCGAGCCTTGCGCCGCCTGCTTGGGCGCTGGTGACAAACTCGCACTATTTTGGAACAAATCGCTGGACCGTGACGAATTCGACGGTCGGCGCGCCGCAACAATTTTACCGGCTACAGCCATGAGGCGGTTGCAACGGGGGAAAATTGGCAAAATTTCACCGCGACTGGTTAACGTGCAAGGCCATCCTGCCAACTTAAGCTGTGACGCGTTGCCGCACGCCACATCAAGGTGTGGGGCGGCGGGACGCTGGTTGACAATTTCCGACAGGGCGATGACAATTTCACCATCTTTTATTCATGAATAAATCTTGGTCGCAACGTTCGGAGGAATTCTTGAGAGTCAGCGGGCAGTTCAAACTGGGCGCGCTCGTCACGGAATCGTCACACCCGGTCACGGCGCATTTGAGCGACGTGGCCAAACAAGACGTTGCCGCCGCGCTGAAATTGCTGTTTGAGGCGGATGCGGATGTGCTCCGCAAATACCGCGAGTTTGTCAAATCGGGCCGGGCAGGGGACATCAAGGAAGTCATGCTGTCGGCGTTGCGAAATGGCGGACGCCTGTTTTTCACCGGCTGCGGCTCGACGGGCCGGTTGAGCATTCTGCTGGACTCGATCTGGCGGGATTTTTGGCAACAGCCAACGGAAAACAGAAAGCAGCAGGGCGAAGGCGGAAACAATTTTGAAGACCGCACGTTCAGCGTGATGGCGGGCGGGGATTATGCGCTCATCAAATCGGTGGAAGGTTTTGAGGATTTCACCGCGTTCGGCAAAAAGCAGATGGCGGATTTGGCGGTATCGGCGAAAGACGTCGTTTTCGCCATCACCGAAGGCGGCGAAACCTCATTCGTCATCGGCACGGCGTGGGCGGGCGTGGAGGCGGGCGCGAAAGTTTATTTCGTCTATAATAATCCCGACGACATTCTTTGCGAGCAGGTTCAGCGCAGCCGCGAGGTTATTCAAGATGCGCGGATTGAAAAAATCAACCTCACAACCGGCCCGATGTCCATCACCGGTTCGACGCGCATGCAGGCGACCTCGATCCAACTTTGCGTAATGTTGACCCTTTTGGAAATGGTTGTGCAAGAGCTGATGGGCGGCCCGGCCGGGGACATCGCCGGACAATTTCTCGCGCAGCTGGAAACGGCTTATGCCGGTTTGCAATCGCCGGAATTTCTGGCAGCGCTGGCAAAACTGGTGGTGCTGGAAGAATCGGTGTATCGCAGCGGCGGCAAGAACAGCTATTTTGCCGGGCGCTTCGGCATTGATGTGCTGACGGACACCACGGAGCGCTCGCCGACGTATTGCACGCCGCCGTTTCGCAAATTTGATGATGATAAGGCTACCGAATCGTGGGCATTTCTTTTTTTGCAGGAAGATTGGACGGATAAAGCATGGCAGGAAATCCTGAAACGCAAACCCCGCTGCGTGGAATGGTCGGAACCGGAAATCCGCGCGCTCGTGGCGGAGGAAAACGTCGAGCGCACGCTGGCGACTATTCGCAAAATCAGCACCACCGAGCTGATGCGCTACAAGATCGGCAGCAACGGACTCCGCTACCGCGAACTGGTGGTGGATGATTGCGCCATCGCGGTGATGGCGGCGGTGGAAAAGGCGGCGGCGCAGAAATTTCAGTTCAAGCAGCTCGAAGCCGCACGGGCCAGGAACGCCCACACCGGCGTGCTTTATTTCGGCGCGGAACCGCCGGCGGAGCAGCCGGCCGCCGAAGTGTTCACCTTTGTCCGCGTGCCGCCGACCAGCCTGCGGCTCGACGGCGTGACGCGCGTGATCGTGAAGCTGGTGATGAACGCGCTTTCCACCTGCACGATGGTGCAGCTCGGCCGCGTGATGGGCAATTACATGATCTGGGTGGTGCCCAGCAATCTGAAGCTGATTGACCGCGCCACGCGCTACATCACCAAGCTGACGGATCTGAGCTACGAGGCGGCAAACCGGCTGTTGTTCGAGGTGGTGGCATATGTGGAGCCGCGCATGAAGGCGGACCAGGCGTATCCGCCCGTGGTCGGCATGGCGGTGCTACGGGCGCGGGAAAAGCTCACGAACGAGCAGGCGGAAGAAAAATTGAAGTGGGAGCTTTAAGGCGGTCATCCTCCGGCCGGCGACGCGCGGGTTGAACCGTAGCTCCATTCATGTAACGCAAAAAACTTTGACCGGCGCGCGGCGAACTGTTTCCATGACCGGATATTTGGCACCGACCGGCAATGGAATTTATCACTTACACGCTCGATCACTATGCGAACCCGATCGTCGCCCTTTGTCTGGCGGCGGTAATCTGGTTTTACTTTCGCAGCAACCCGCTCCGGCATAGCCACTGGTTCACCATCCGCCGCTTCATCAACTGGTTTCCGCTGGGCATGACGTATTCGTTCCTTTACATGGGCCGCTACAACTTGAACGTGTCCAAGAACGCGCTCGGCACGCTGATGACCAAGGAAGATTTCGGCACCATCTTCGCCGTGGGCACGGTGGTTTACGGTTTTTCGTTTCTGGTCAACGGCCCGCTCGTGGATAAAATCGGCGGCAAGCGCGGCATCCTCATCGCCGCCATCGGCTCGGCCATCGCCAACGTGCTGCTCGGCGTGCTGACGTATTTCACGGTTCTGGGCAAACTGCACATGAACATGGTGGTCGCGTATTCCACATTGTATGCGGTGAACATGTATTTCCAAAGTTATGGCGCGGTGTCCATCATCAAGGTCAAAGCCTACTGGTTTCACGTGCGCGAACGCGGCGTGTTCGGCGCGATTTTCGGCTCGCTCATTTCCATTGGCGTTTATTTCGCGTTCGACTGGGGGCAACGCATCGTTGATCTCACCAAGGCCAATTCCGCCGGCGGCTGGTTCCACGACGCGCTCCAGAAGCTGTTTGCGACCAATGTCCTCGTCAATGGCAAAGCTGTGGACGCCACTTGGGCGGTCTTTTTCATCCCCGCCGCGATCATGATCTGCTGGGTCTTCATTGATGTGTGGTTGATCAAGGACACGCCAGAGCAGGCCAAATTCCCGCCCTTCGACACCGCCGACGCTTCGTCTGGCCAGATGCACGTCCAACTCTCCACGCTCGATCTGCTGAAAAAAGTTTTCGCCAGCAAATTGATGCTGCTCATCGCGCTCATCGGCCTGACCTCCGGCATATTCCGCAACGGCATTCAGAACTGGTATTTTATTTTCGCTGCCGAAGTGAAGCAGCCCGGCGCGGAATTTTACCTGAAGCATTGGGGCTTGTTGCTTTGCCTCTTTGGCATCGTCGGCGGATTTTTCGGCGGCTGGGTTTCCGACAATTTATTTCAATCGCGCCGCGCGCCGCCGGCCGCCATGCTTTCGGCGCTCGTCATCGGGCTGACCATTCTGATGGCGGTGTATTTGTTTTCGGCGCCGCTGTTTCTGGGCTTGTGCTGCGTGCTGGTCGTGATGGCTTCCGTCGGCCTGACTTCGCTGATGTCCGGCACGGCGGCAACGGATTTTGGCGGACGCAAAGCCACCGCGACGTGTTCGGGAATTGTGGACGGCTGCACTTATCTCGGCAGTGCCATTCAATCCTTTTTCATCGGCCACCTCGTGCCGAGCGAAACGATCGGCGAAAAAGCCACGTTCCTCGGCCTCACGCGCAGCTGGCACTGGTGGCCGCTGTTCATGGTGCCGTTCGCCATTCTCGGTTTGGGGGTGGCGATAAAAATTTGGCATCATCTGCCCGAAGCCACGCGCCGCTACAACGCCGAAAAAGCCATGGCCAAGGCCGCCGCCGCGTCGGTGCCCAACTAGCCGTTGACCCGGTTGCATCTTCGGCGGAGCGGATTATTCTTTGCTAATGAGAACGGCCCTTGTCATCGCTCTGCTGCTTGTCCTGTGCCGCCCTGCGGCGGCGCAAACGAATGATCTGGATCTCGACGCGGCGATGGATTCCGTGCAGCACTTCGCGCAGGAAAATCTCGACCCCGACGTTCTCAACGCCTTGCAAAATGTGGACCGGCAGGCCGTGGAAGATTTTCTCAAGCACTATCAGGATTATCTCAACGGCGAATATGTCCTCGACGTGGCGCAATTGAAAGCCGCTGCGAATGCCGTGCTACCCTTGCTCGACGCGCATGAGGAAACCCAGCCTTACGCCGCGTGGCTGCGGGCGCGCCTGGATTATTTCGACGCCGCAGAAGAATTGAAGCCGGTCACGCCAGCGCCCCAGCCGGAACCGGGAAAACCCGCGCTGCCGCCGCCAAATCCGACGTTCGCGGCCGAGCGGGAAATCTGGATCAAAAAAGTTGCGCCGCGGCCGTGGCCAAAAGGCGCGGTCGAGTTCGTGCCGAAATTGAAAGCCATTTTTGCCGCCGACCATGTGCCGCCGGAACTGGTGTGGCTGGCCGAAGTGGAATCCGGTTTTGACCCGCGGGCGCGCAGCCCGGCGGGCGCGGTCGGCCTGTTTCAACTCATGCCGGCAACCGCGAAAGCGCAGGGCTTGAGTTTGTGGCCGCGCGACGAGCGGCGGCAACCAGCCGCCGCCGCGCTGGGGGCGGCCAAGTATTTGCGCGAGCTGCACGAGAAATTCGGCGACTGGCGCTTGGCGGTGGCGGCCTACAATTGCGGTGCCGGCACCGTGCAGAGATTGCTGGCACGTCGCCACGCCAAAACTTACGCCGCCATTGCTCCGCGTCTGCCGGCGGAAACGCAGATGTATGTGCCGAAAGTCGAGGCGACCATCTTGCACCGCGAAGGCCACGCGCTGGAAAATCTGGCAACCCCGGCGGGCGGCGCGTGAGCTGCGGCTAAAGTCACCACAAAATGGGCCGGGTTGCGACCTGCGCTGGCAGACCATTCCTTGCCGGCTTGCGGGGTGATCTCATTGAGCCGCAAGTCCCAAAGTTCAGGCCAGGTCTTTTGAAGTTCGCCGAGGCACCAGAGGCGATATTTTTTACTCGACTCCTTAAGCGAAGCGTCATGTTCAAGCTTCGGCTTGAACCATTCCACCGCTTCACTGAATTTCGGCGTGGCAACCTTGTGCCGGTTTTCCCGATGTTCCTTGAGGAAATCATTCAATTTCAATTGCCCGGCCGTGCAGACCGAGGTTTGCAGGCTTTGCCGGATCATTTTTCTGTCAATTTTAACTTTCCCAAAGTAATTCCCGCTGATAACGTATTGCAGCAAGTGCGGGACTTTCGGAAACGAGCGCACTTTCCATTCGTGGAAAGGTGTGCTTCTCGTTTCCGGGGATCCGTCAGTTGGTTATCCTGTATCGGTTGCACAATTAAAATCCACGGCGTGCAATGGAAAAATCAGGAACAATGAAAGTGATAAACGCCTTGCAAACACACGTTGCCCACGTGGCGGAATTGGCAGACGCGCTAGATTCAGGTTCTAGTGAGTAACATCATACAGGTTCAAGTCCTGTCGTGGGCACCATTTAGTAATCCACCAGTTTTCGTCGCCGAGCGACAATGACTGGTTGGAGGTGGTGACATGAGAAAACGTCAATAACGACGGGATACCATCGTAAGGTTTGGAAAAAGAAAACGTAACGGTTTTGCGCGAAATGTGGCGGT
>CAJAQO010000177.1 GCA_903944085.1 uncultured Verrucomicrobia subdivision 3 bacterium | reverse complement strand
CCGCCAGCGCCATGATGGGAATGATCATCAGGAAACGCCCGAACAGCATGGCGATGCCGAGCGTGGTGTTATACCACGGCGTGTTGGCGGTGAGGCCGGCGAAAGCGCTGCCGTTGTTGCCGACGCACGAGGAATAGGCGTAGAGAATTTCGCTCAAGCCATGTGGGCCGTTGTTGTTCAGGCCGGCCAATCCCCAGTTGCTCACGACGGCCCAGGCCGCGAAACCAAGAATGGTCAGGCAAAGAATCAGCAGCGAAAGCATCGCCATCTTCACCTCGAAGGACTGGATTTTTTTACCGAGATATTCCGGCGTGCGCCCGACCATCAGCCCGGCGATGAAGACCGCCAGCACGACGAAAACGAGCATGCCATAAAGTCCGGCCCCGACACCGCCAATAATGATTTCGCCAAGCTGGATGTTGAACAGCGGCACGAATCCGCCGAGCGGCGTGAACGAATCGTGCATCGCGTTCACCGCGCCGCACGAGGCGTCGGTGGTGACAGTGGCGAACAATGCAGAATTGAAAATGCCGAAGCGGACTTCCTTGCCTTCCATGTTGCCATCAGCGGCGACGATGCCGAGCTCTTGATGAATGGGATTTCCGTGAGCTTCTGCCCACCAGCACAGCAGCGTCCCGGCCAAGAACAACGACATCATTGCGCCCCAGATGGACCAGCCATGCGCCTGGTTTTTGGTCATGCGGCCAAGGTAATAAGTGAGGCCGCTGCCAATCGCGAAGATGGAGAGCATTTGCAGAAAGTTGGAGAGCGGCGTCGGGTTTTCAAACGGATGCGCGGCGTTGGCATTGGTGTTGCCGCCGCCGTTGGTGCCGAGCATTTTGATGGCGACCTGCGACGCCATCGGGCCTTGCGCGATGGACTGCGTGTCCACGGTTTGATTCACCATCACGGGCACGTTGGTCATGACCGATTTTCCGTCCACCGTGACCGCCATATTCGTGGTTACCGGCTGGCCTTTGGCATCGGTTTGCTGAACCTGGATCGTATAGGATTCAACGAGCTTGGCCTGGGTGTAAGGCTTGAAGTTTTGAATCATGCCTTGCGACACCAGCACGACCGCGAAAACTAGGCAGATTGGCACCAGCAGGTAGTAAGTGACGCGCACCAGATCCACCCAGAAGTTGCCGAGCAACTGGGTCGAATGCCGCGCGATGCCGCGCACGAGCGCGGCGGCGATGGCGATGCCCGTCGCCGCCGAGCCGAAATTGTGAATCACCAGCGCGACCATTTGCGAGAGATAGGACATGGTGGATTCGCCGCTATAGCTCTGCCAGTTGGTGTTCGTCGTGAAGCTGACGGCGGTGTTGAACGCCAGATCCGGCGAGAGTGCGCCAAAGCCCTGCGGATTGAGCGGTAGGAAATTTTGCAGCCGTAAAATCGCATAAGTAAACACGCAACTCACCAGGCTGAACAACAGCATGGCCCAGGTGTATTGCCGCCAGTTTTGCTCCTGATCCGCGCGCACGCCCATGGCCCAGTAAGAAAGGCGTTCAAGCGGCCGAACCACCGGGTCGAGCCAGGTTTTTCCTTTCGGGTCGAGCACCCGCACGAGGTAAAGCCCCATCGGTTTGGTGATGAGCGCAAGCGCTGCGACGAAAAGGGCGAGTTGTAACCAGCCGGAAGAATTCATAGTTGGCAGTTGTTAAAATTTTTCAGGATAAACCATTGCGATAAACAGATAGGCAAACAGCGCAAGGGCAATGAGTCCGATAATGAGGTTTTCCATAAAGCTTTAAAGTTTTTCGCACCAGCGGGCATAACGTTCGCCCGCCACAAAAAACAGCGCGATGATGGCAATGAAAATTAGGTCAGTCATAAATTTTGTATTTCAGCTTATGAACGAACAGGGCTTGGCTTCTGTTTCCGGCCACCGGGTCAACCACTGCTGGTAAACATTCAGCTCCATTCATCAGACCACATTAGCCACAAATCATCGGCACGGCCTAATTAAGAAGTGTCTGGATTGTGTTAAGAAAACGTTAAGGGCTGCGGCCGTTTAGGCCGTCCTGTGCGACGTGGAGTGAAGCTGACTGTGCCACCAAGGAAGTAATCATCATTGAGGACGGCGAGACATGCGCAGCGACTGCGAGCTGAAATGTGAAGCGTCAATTTTCTCCGTGATGCCGGGAAAAAACGACTGGAAAAACTATTCGGCTTGGAACTAAGCCAAAGCCCGCCGGCAGTAACCGAAAATCAATTTCTTCTGAAAAATTTTCGTTCCCCGTG
>CAJAQO010000176.1 GCA_903944085.1 uncultured Verrucomicrobia subdivision 3 bacterium | reverse complement strand
TGGCAATCCATAAAATAAAAAGCCCCGCAGGGGCGGCATATTGGGAAGATGTCGCTCCTGACGGAGCTTGAAATTCTTGGCGCTGGGTTTCTACAAAGATGGCGCGCCTACGGCGCTGCCGAAAATAGCCCAGCCATTTATGGCTGGGTTAAACGCCACAAAAATTAAAAGTCCCGGAGGGACGGCAGAATTATTCTTTCGTCCCTGACGGGACTTGGAAATCTTGGCGGACGAAAACCCGCGGCTAAAGCCGTGGGCTATTTTCTTCCGCTTCGTTCTCCACTTAAAAAAGCTACCGTTCCAGTGATGCCAGCAGAAATTATAGGCCCAATAATAACCCAAATATCTTTTGCATTATCGGGTTTGAAAAAGAATGCGCATATGCCACCGATAGCTAAGATTCCAAGGATAGCTCCAACTAGCCAGAGCACTCCGATTCTGGCTTTAACATCACCGTGAGCGCGAATGTTATCTGACGTTTCATTACTTGCCGAATCTGGAATCTGGATTTGATTATTGGGCATATTGACCTCCTTTGAGTAACAAGAAATCAATCCGATTCATATTCCCTGCTCGATGATGGAAAAAAAGAAATCCGAGAGGCTCACCTGTTGGGGCTGTTCCCAGTCTAATTGCTTCTTTAGCAGCAACACCAAGTGAATTATCCAATCCATTAAAATCCATGTGCAGGACATTTACCTTTGTCTGCCAACTGATTCGATTGTCGGTGTTATTGCTCGGATGAAATTGAATCTCCATTTTTACACCCGCAGCATCAAAAGCTGCAATTTCACCATCTGGAACGACAAGGGTTATCTGAAAAGCCACCTGTTTATCGCCAATTGTTGTCATAGAAATAAGTTATTTTTTATGCACCTTCGCCGCGACTTTCAACCGCAGCGCGTTGAGCCGGATGAAGCCGGTGGCGTCGTCCTGGTTGTAGGCCTTGGTCGGGTCGGCTTCCATCGTGGCGATGTGCGGGTTGTAGAGGCTCACCGGGGATTTGCGGCCGCTGACCATGATGTTGCCCTTGTAGAGTTTTACGCGCACGGTGCCGGTCACGTTCTTCTGGCTCTCGGTCACGTAAGCCTGCAACGCGAGGCGTTCGGGCGCATACCAGAAGCCGTTATAGACCAGCTCGGCATATTTCGGGATGAGCGCGTCGCGCTGGTGCATGACTTCGCGGTCCATCGTGAGGCTTTCCATCTGGCGATGCGCGAAGTGCAGGATGGCGCCGCCGGGCGTCTCATAGACGCCGCGCGATTTCATGCCGACAAAACGGTTCTCCACCATGTCCACACGGCCGACGCCGTGCTTGCCGCCGATTTTGTTGAGCGTTTTCATCACGCCGAGCGGATTTAATTTCTTGCCATTGACGGCAACGCAATCGCCTTTGACGAAATCGAGTTCGACGAATTCAGGTTTATTCGGCGCGTCTTCGGGCAGCACGGAGAGCGTGGTGAAATAACTGCGGTTCTTCAAATCGTAGGAATCGAACCACGGATCTTCGAGAATGCCGGCCTCGTAGGAAATGTGCAGAAGATTGCGGTCCATCGAATACGGTTTCTTGGCGCTGGCCTGCACGGGAATCTTGTGCTTGGCGCAGTAATCAATCATCTGCTGGCGACCGGGAAATTCCGCGCGATACCGTTCGTCGCGCCACGGCGCGATGACCTGCAAATCGGGCGCGAGCGCGGCGGCGGTCAGTTCAAACCGCACTTGGTCGTTGCCCTTGCCGGTGGCACCGTGGGCGATGGCGTCGGCTTTTTCTTTTTTGGCAATTTCCACCATGCGCTTGGCGATGAGCGGGCGCGCGATGCTGGTGCCGAGGAAATACTGGCCTTCGTAAATCGCGCCGGCCTGAATGATCGGATAAATGAAGTCGCGCGCGAATTCCTCCTGCAAATTATCAATGTAGATTTTTGCCGCGCCGGTCTGGATGGCTTTCTTTTCGAGGCCGTCGAGTTCCTCTTCCTGGCCGACGTCGGCGCAGAAGCCGATCATCTCGGCGTTGTATTTTTCTTTGATCCACGACATCAAGACGGAAGTGTCGAGGCCACCGGAATAAGCTAAAACAATTTTCATCCCCGAAATTTAACCGCCAATGCCGCCGGAACGCAAAAGAAATGAATTTGAAAAGACGCGTTGGCCGGGCCTATTCCCAACCATGCACGGAATCGTAGCGAAAGGTCATTTCACTCGCATTGTAACCTTTATACCAGCGGGAATGACCGTCGGCGAACAGGATGTTCTGGCCTTTGCTGTGCGCCTGCCAATCCACCTGGCTTGACGCGGGCACGTCGGCTTCTCCGCCCACGCAATCTTGGGTGTAATCATCCTTGTCGGCATCCAAGGGATCGAAACGCATGCCCGCGCCTTCCCCGCTGTCCACGTTCGGAATGCCGCACGTGTCGCCGGACAGAACATAGGTCGAGGGATATAAAATCGAGGTGTTTTTTACCGAGGCATCGGTGCCGGCGGAAATATAAGCCGCGCGCGCCCCGTTGAAATAATTGAACGGCCCCCGCCGGTTCACCGGCAGTTGCACATTGCCGGGGCAATTATAAGCGTTCGTATTTCCCACCAAGGCAAACATCTGCTGCATCCAGCCATTGGTTGGTGAATTGGGATCCACGAAATTCCAATAAATGTTGCCTCCGGATTTGGGATACAACTCATTATTGTCGTCGGCAAACATTTTCATGCCCAGACCGATCTGGTGCAAATTGGAATTACAACTAATCATCCAAGCCTTCTTCTTCGCCGCCGCCAGCGCCGGCAACAGCATCGCCGCGAGAATCGCGATGATGGCGATGACCACGAGCAGTTCAATCAACGTGAAGGCTTCGGCCGCCCTTTTATTTTTAGAGAATCCAACCATATGGAAACTTAAGACGGGGTTCCGCCGGCGAGGTTTCAATTAAGTTCGGCGCATGAAAAATAATTTCATCCGCAGCGGCCGGCTCCACTTCATTGCCCGGTCGGGCTGCCGGGAAAACACCACAATTCGTTGGGCCCGGGCGCGTTCATTTTTTCCGTCCATTCCGTGAGCCGCATCAGACGGGCGGAGCCGTCAAACGCCGCGAAGACCGCGACCTTGCCATGCCGGACGCTCGTGTTTTCATCCGGGCTGCTCGCGCCATCGTTGAAATTATTGATATTGTCATCTGCCGTGGCATTGTTGCATTCCCAAAACGCCACGCCAGACGGAGACATTTGCGCCAGTTTCGCCGACGGGTTCAAAGCCCGGCCATAACCGCACACCGCGCCGTTCATCACATAGCTGGAAATCTGCTGGGGCCGCAGCTTGAACAACGCGCTGTTGGTGTCGTCGCCCGGACAAAAATACATTTTGGAACTCAGCAGCACCGGCCAGAAACTGCCGGTCGGCGCCGGGAATTGCGCCGTGCCCGTGGCGGCGAGGTCGCGCGTGTAAAGCCAGCCTTGGGGCGCCGGACTGGTTTCTTCTCCGGACAGCCAGTTCGGCCAGGGCAGCCGGTCCTCGTTGTCTGCCGCCACGAGATTCAGGGTCATGCCGAGTTCCTTGAGATTGTTCAAGTCCACCGCCCGATAGCCGCTTTGCTTGGCTTTGGACAAGGCTGGCAGCAGCATCGCCGCAAGAATCGCGATGATGGCAATGACCACAAGCAGTTCGATCAGCGTGAATGCCGGTGCATGGCCCTTGATTTTGGAAATTTTTTCCATGCCCGTTAAAAGACGAAACCGTTTGCGGCAAGGTTTCGTTTTAATTCGGCGCGCGAAAAAACCGTGCCGCAAATTTTATGGTGGAAAACCAATCGCCAGTTTCACGGCGGAATATTCGGGGTGAATTTTTCCGTCGCGCGTGCGGATGACCAAATCCGGCTCCGTCCACGTCTGGCCGCGAAACCAGGCCGGCAAATCTTCGGCCCGCATCAAACCAAACAACGCGACGAGCGGCGGATCGCCGGCGCGGAAAACCACCGGCCGTTTGCGCACGATGACCAGGCCGGAATTTTTTGCGGCCGCCTCCACCCGCGCGAGCTGCGCCGGTTCGTGCGGAAACACGCACGCAAAAAAACCGCCGGGCGCGAGATGATTCGCGGCGGTCGCACAATAATCTGCAATCGTGCCGCGTAGTTCGAAGCGGCAGGCGAGCTTTTGCGGATGCTCGCTTTCCACCCCGGCCCCGAGCGGAAAATACGGCGGGCTGCCGGTGACGAGGTCAAATTTTTCTTCGGCGCGGAGAATTTCTTTTTCCCGAAAATCGCCTTCGCGGATTTCGCAGCGGTCTTCAATGCCGTTGAAGCGTGCCGATTTTTTGGCGAGCGCGACACTTTCACTTTGGGCTTCGACGGTGACAAAGGTTGCGCCGGGCAGCCGCCACGCGCAAATCATGCCGACGGTGCCAAGGCCGCTGCCGAGATCCAGCGCGGTGCGCGCCGTGGGGCACCAGGTCGTGCCATACCATGCCGTCAAAATATCGTCGGTGGAAAACCGGTGGCCGGCGCGCAGTTGAAACAAGCGGAAATGTCCGCTGATGGCGTCCAGCGTTTCGGGCGGCTCAACCGTCACGCCGGCGGCAAGTCCCGGCGGCACCGGACCGGGTTTGGCCCAGCCTTTGAAATGCGTTTCAGCGTTCACAAAATGGACTTGTTCGCCGGCTTGAGCGGCTCGATGTGGATCAGCACATCGCGGACGGAAGGGATTCGCGCCCGCACTTTGTCTTTCACCTCATGGCCGATGCGGTGGGAATTTTCCACCGTCATTTGCGGGTCCACTTCGACGTGCATGTCCACGAAAAACTGGTAGCCCATTTTGCGCACGTAACATTTTTCCACGCCGTCCACGCCGGGAATGGTTTCGGCCACGGCGCGGATTTTCTCGATGAGCGTGCGGTCGGGCGAGCGGTCCATCAATTCGTTGAATGCCGGGCGCAGCAGCCGCCAGCCGTTCCACGCGATGACGCACGCCGCCACCAGCGCCGCCCAATTGTCGGCGTGTTCGTAGCCCGGGCCGCCGACCAGCGCGATGCCGATGCCGATGAACGCCGCCGCCGAGGTGATCGCGTCGCTGCGATGATGCCACGCATCCGTTTCCACCGCCGAACTGGAAACCGTTTCCGATTCGCGCAGCACAAAACGAAACAAGGTTTCTTTGACGGCAATGACCATGATCAAAACCATCAAGGTCCAGGCCGACGGCGCGACGCGCGGCTCGACAATGCCTTTAAGCGAGTGCAACGCAATCCAACCGGCCGCGAGCAGCAGCAGCGCGGAAACCATCGCGGCGGCGAGCGGTTCGGCCTTGCCGTGGCCGTAAGGATGATCCTCGTCCGGCGGCGTCTCGGCGACGACGAGGCCGCGCCAGACGATGATGGAACTAAAAATATCGGCGAGCGATTCGACCGCGTCGGCAATGAGCGCCTGCGAATGGCCGAGTATCCCCGCGAGAAATTTTGCAATGGTCAAGGCGACGTTCGCGGCGAGGCCGAGGAACGTGGCGCGGAGACTGCGTTGCAGGCGGGCGGAGGACACAACGAATTATTAACCACGAAATCCACGAAATGACACGAAAGAAATCGTGACGAGTGACGAATGATGCCTGAAAACGCAAGACGCGCTCTGCCAAATTGACGCATCACGCATCACGTTTTAAATCATGTGGCAGAACATCGCGTCGCGGAGCTTCGGCTCGAACCACGTGCTTTTCGGCGGCATGATGCCGCCGGCGTCAGCAATCTGCATGAGGTCTTCGATGCTGGTCGGAAACATCGAGAAGGCGCAGGCATATTCACCGCTGTCCACAAGCCTTTCCAGCTCCGCCGTGCCGCGGATGCCGCCGACGAAATTGATTTTTTTGCTCGTGCGCGGGTCGTCAATGCCGAAGATCGGCGCGAGGATCTGCTTTTGCAAAATCGTCACGTCGAGGTTTTCAATGGGATCGTTGCTCGCCGTGAACTCCCGTTTGACGGTCAGCCGCCACCACCGACCGTCAATATACCAGGCGAGCGCGTGCTTGTGTTGCGGCACGGCCTCCCCGCCGCGAATCGTGTCAAAAACTTTTTCCAACTTCAAGGTCAGCTCGTGCGAGGTCAGACCGTTCAAATCTTTCAGCACGCGGTTGTAGGGCAGAATCTGCATCTGGTTGTGCGGAAAAATCACGGCAAGGAATTGTCCGCTGTGGCCGGTGCCTTGGCGCGATTGGAAAACGCGGCCCGCCGCCGCGCTGCGGTGGTGGCCGTCGGCGATGTAAAGAAACGGAATCTGCGCGAACTGCGCCCCGACGAACTTGATTTCATCCGCGCTGGAAATGGTCCACGACGAATGGCGCACGCCGTCGCTGCCCGTGAAATCCACGGCGGGCGGCTCGGAAATTTTCTTGGCCACGAAGGCGTCAAAATCCGCCACCGCGCGATAGGTCAAAAAAACCGGCCCGGTCTGGGAATTCAAAGTTTCGATGTGGCGCACGCGGTCGTCTTCCTTGTCGGGCCGGGTGAACTCGTGTTTTTTAATGATGTTGGCCAGATATTCTTCGCAACTCGCGGCGGCGACGAGGCCAACCTGCGCATGCTGGCCCATGATTTGCCGATACAAATAAAAGTTTGGTTTCTCATCCTGCTTTAACGCGCCCTGCGCGATGAGGTTCTGAAAATTCTCTTTGCCCTTGGCATAAACCGCGGGCGAATACAAATCCGTGCCCGCCGGCAAATCAATTTCCGGTTTGCTGACATGCAGGAAACTCAACGGTTTGCCGGCGGCCATCACGCGCGCCTCGTCCGAAGACATCACATCGTAAGGCAGCTCGCAGATTTGGGCGGCGAGTTCGGGTTTCGGTCGCAGGGCGGCAAAAGGTTTGAGTGTGGCCATAAAATTCGCGCCGTGAAGATACGTTTGGCGGGCGGCAAAGGCACGCAGAATTTCCCGGAAAAAGAGCTTGTCAGGCGGGAATTCGCTGATATTCTTTGCGGCTCTTTGACGAAAGAAAATTTATATGGCACGCATTTGTGAATTGACCGGCAAACGCCCGATGAAGGGCAGCATTATTTGGCGCTCCGGTAAAGCCAAGAAATCCGGCGGCATCGGCACGCACATCACCGCGATCACCAAGCGCAAATTCCACGTGAATTTGCAGCGGGTGAAGGCGCTGCTGCCCAGCGGCGAAGTCCGCTACGTCCGCGTCTCCGCCGCGGCGCTGAAAAAAGGCCTCGTCACCAAGGCGCCCAAGCGCACCTGGAAAAAAGGCGACGAAGCCAAGAAGGCTTAATTCGTTAAATCGCCACTTTGTTGAATCGTTAAATTGGTTTCGGGCGCGGCCCGATTCACGATTTAACGATTTAACATTTTTACGCTTCACCGGCCTTTCGTCCACTTCATCTGCGCGCGTTTCAGCTCGCGATCCGAATCGCGTTGCTTGATGTCGTCGCGCTTGTCGAAGGACTGTTTGCCAGTGCCGACCGCGAGGGCCACTTTCACCTTGCCATTCTTCCAGTAAAACGACAGCGGGAACAGCGCGTTGCCCTTCACCGCCGCGAGGCCGAAGAGCTTTTTGATTTCCGACCGGTGCAGCAGCAGCTTGCGCGGCGCCTTGAGCGCATGATTATGAATGTTGCCGTGCGAATACTCGTCAATGTTGGCGTTGTAAAGCCACACCTCGTCCTTCTCGACGCGCGCAAAAGCGTCGGCAATCTGCCCTTTGCCGGCGCGCAGCGACTTGACCTCCGTGCCGTGCAACACGATGCCCGCCTCGAACGTGTCGAGAATGTGGTAATCCCGCCGGGCTTTATGGTTGGTCACGATGTCGGCCATGGGCTAAAGATAGAACGAAAAATGAAGAATGAAGAAACAAAAATGCTTCATTCAAGTCAATGAATGAAGCAGGAAAATCGAAAGCTGGCCAATCCGGCAGAATGAATCGTCTCTTAATTCTTCATTCTGCCTTCTTCATTTGCTTTAGTGCTTCTTGCGCTTCTTGGCCACCGGGCGGACGGCCGCGACTTCTTCGGGCATATCCCAGCCCATTTTGTCTTCGAGAATTTCCGTCAGCGCGATGTCCGCCAGGCCCATGCTGGCCGGCACATCCACCAGCGGACGCCCCAAACCGCCGCCGCCGGCGTTGAGTTGGCGCACGCGGCGCGAAATCAGATTCACGAGCACATTGGGGTTGCCCACTTTTTCCACGGCACGTTTGCAAAGTTCAGCGTTCATTTGTAATAAAATCGAGTTGGCAAGCATACTTGATTAACCCGGACACGCAATCATAAAAAATTCCCTTCAAAGTTGCCCGCATTTCCGGCATTTTGGGCAATAATTTTATGGCCGCCAAAAAATCATCGTTCGACCTGAACCAATTCCTTGCCGCGCGCACCGAGACCGTCAATGCCGCGCTCGACAAATTCCTGCCCAGCGAGAAAACCAAGCCGGCGACCATCCACAAAGCGATGCGCTACTCGCTCTTCGCCGGCGGCAAACGGATGCGGCCCGCCGTGCTGCTCGCGGCGGCGGCGGCCTGCGGCGGTTCGGAAAAAGATGCGCTGCCGCTCGCCTGCGCCGTCGAGTGCATCCATACCTACTCGCTCATCCACGACGATTTGCCGGCGATGGACAACGATGATTTCCGCCGGGGCAAGCCGACCAACCATAAAGTTTTCGGCGAAGGCATCGCCGTGCTGGCGGGCGACGCGCTGCTGACGCAGGCGTTTGAGATTGCCGCGCAATGCAAAAAATTCCCGCGCTATCCGCACGACAAAATTATTCTGGAAATCGCCAAGGCCTCCGGCTCGCTGCAACTCGTCGGCGGACAAGTGGCGGATTTGGAAGGCGAAAATAAAAAGCTTTCCCTCGCCGAATTGAAATTCATCCACGAGCGCAAGACCTCCGCCCTGCTCTGCTGTTCCGTGCGGCTCGGCGGCATGAGCGCCAACTGCACGCCCGCACAGCTCGCCGCGCTCACCGACTTCGGCTACCACGTCGGCCTCGCGTTTCAGGTGATTGACGACATTCTCGACGTGACGCAGACCAGCGAGCAGCTCGGCAAGACGGCGGGCAAGGACGTGGCCGTGCAAAAGGCGACCTATCCCGCCATCGTGGGCCTGGAAAAATCGCGGAAGATCGCGGCGCAACTGACGGCCAAGGCGTTTGCCGCGCTGGACATTTTCAAAGGCCGCG
Organism: uncultured Verrucomicrobia subdivision 3 bacterium; assembly: GCA_903944085.1. Lineage (GTDB taxonomy): Bacteria > Verrucomicrobiota > Verrucomicrobiia > Limisphaerales > UBA11358 > UBA11358. Next base: position 10,017 of record CAJAQO010000176.1, on the reverse strand, counting down.
CCGTCGCCCTCGAAGCGCTGGCGGAATTTTTGTTGAAGCGGGATCGGTGAAATCTTGACTCGCGGCCCACAATCGTTAGTTTGTGGGCATGAGTGTTCAACGCATCCATCTGCACTTGAGCAAAGAGTCGCTGGCCTTTGGCCGCCAGCTTGCCCGCCAGAAGAAAACCAGCATCTCCAAACTGGTTGAAGGTTTTTTCCTCACCGGCCGTCGTCAGGTGCAAAGCGGCAAATCTTTTTCCGAACGCTGGGCGGGCAAGGTCGCCTTGTGCGCGCCGGATAATTCAGACCGGCGGGGAACGCAGCTCGCCAAAAAACACGCGTGAAAATCCTGATTGACTGCGACGTGCTGCTGGACGTGATGGCAGGCCGGGAAAAATTCCTGGCGGATTCCGCGCGCGTGCTGGACGCCTGCGAGACCGGCAAAATCCACGGGGCGATTGCCTGGCACACACTCGCGAACGCCTATTATCTGGCCGACGATGGCAAACAGGCGCTGAAATTTTTCGATGATCTGCTTTCATTTGTCGAGGTCGTCGGGGGTGACACGGAATCGGCGCGGACGGCCATCCATTCCGGGTTTGTGGATTTTGAGGATGCCTTGCAAAGTGTCTGTGCCGCAAAATTCGGGGCCGACTTCATTGTGACTCGCAACGTGAAGGACTACCGGCTTTCACGGATCAAGGCGATTGTGCCGGCTGATTTCATTGAAAAGATATGAAGTCGCCGGAACTTTTCAAAGGCCGTGCCGTCGCCCTCGAAGCGCTGGCGGAATTTTTGTTGAAGCGGGAAAAATAATTTTATCCGATGCCTTCAAGCCGGTCGGCATAGACATTCACCAGCTTGTGGTTTTTGAGCAGCGTTTCAATCTGCGGCCAGACGCGGGCGAGCCGGGCGTGAAAATCTTTCTTGCGCAGATTGCCAAACCGCAGATGCACCACCCACGGCGGCGGCGACCGCACGATGATCCGGTCGGAAAAGTCCGCGTCCTTGCTGACGATGACCAGCTCCTGCTGGCGGGCAAATTCCCAGATTTGCGAATCGCTCGGCGGCGCGCCAAGACTGACAGCGGAAACGATGGAAAGTTTGGGCACGAAGGTCAGCCGCGCCGGCAGATTTTCATCGAAAAGAAAACCCTTCATGCCGCCGTGACGACGGAGAAATGATTACCCATCACGCGCGAGGCGTAATCTAGGCAAGCCTGCACATCGGCGCGCGTCAGGCTGGGATATTCCGCCAGCACCTCGTCCATGGAATCACCGGCGGCGAGAAATTCCAAAACCGTCTGCACCGCGATGCGCGTGCCGGCCACGACGGGACGCCCGTTGCAAACATCCGGATCGGTTGAAATGCGCTCTGCCATGGTTTTACTTTAGCACGAATGAGCTTGAATCCAAGGGCAAACCCGCCAACCCTTTTTAAAAACCAAGCCGTCGCCCTCGAAGCGCTGGCGGAATTTCTGTTGAAGCGGGACCACCCCTTGCGTCCGGCCCAGTTGGCACCGTCGCCGTCAACCAAATGAGCCTCAACTGTCGCTTTTTGACCACCTGAAAATCGGGAAAAGCCGTCGCAAATGCGTTTTTGGCGTCGCAAATCGGATCTTGGTCGTCGCAACCTGTCCAGAGGCCGTCGCAAGTCGGAAATGAGGCGTCGCAACTCGCCTGGAGGGCGTCGCAAGTGGAATGTTGGCCGTCGCAACTCCGATTTGGGGCGTCGCAGGTCGGTTGAGCCCCGTCGCAAGTCGGAAAATGGCCGTCGCAAGTCGCCGGCGGGGCGTCGCAGCTCGATTTCAGCCGGCGATGCGCCAAACTCAGTTGGCCCAAGTCCGAATTTTGGGAATTCTCGTCGCCGAGGATTAATCGCCAAGTCCGTTTTTCCAGGCCGAATTGAGCCGGTAAATGGTGAGCGATTGAATGGTGGCGGCTCCACCCTCCGCTTTCACGGACAGGCCGTCCCCTTTGGGCAGCATAAATCGGGTGGAGGAAACTTCGCCGTGATTCACGAACGCTTCAATGGAAGCGCGGTCCACTAAAATATCCACGGTTCTGACCTGCCCGGCAACGGCAGCGGGCGGCGCGCCGGACTCAATGGATTGGGCGGTCAAAACCAGCGGAATGCCCCGGATGTTGAACGTCAGCTTGACTCCGGCTGGAATGTTGACTTCGGCCTGGAGATGAAACAATTGTCCCGCTGGCTCCAGCGGCAACACGGCATTGGCCGCCAAGAGGCGATTCGTCCAAGTGTCCTGGCCGTGATGCAGCAGCGCAATTTCGCGGATGGGCTGGCGAAAAATCCGGAGACCGTTCGCCGTATTTTTGAGCGTGAGTTCGCAGGGGAAACTTATTTGCTGGTTGAACGGCATGTCGGGAAAATTCGAATCCCGCATCCACGCGGTCTGAATCCTCCGGCCATCGCCCGTCTCGGTATTTCCCCAAGTTTGCGTGGCGTAGAAATTCGGGCCGACGTCACAGGGACGCCGCCCGGTTTCCTCTTTGAATTCCGTGCCGTCAAACGTGCCGATGGAATAATTGCCGTTGCCTTGGATCAGCACCCATTTCAAATGGCTGCGGTCCCCGTCCACCGGCAGTTCAAAAAAATCCGGGCACTCGTAGCTGTCTTTGATCGGATGGTGCTCATCGTGCCAGCTCAACAGGTTGGAGGAGGTAAGAATATGATATTGGCTGTCGCCATAAAGCATCATGACCCAATGGTTGCCGGGCGCATACCAGAAGACTTTTGGATCGCGTTCCGGATGCACCAGGATGGGATTATGCTCATAGAATTTCCAAGTGCGCCCGTGATCCAGACTGTAGGCGATGCACTGGTTGCGATTGTCCCAGCGCGGGAAGAAAGCGACCATCGGCGGATTGGCTTTGTCCGGCGACAAGCCCGAAGTATTTTGATAATCCACAACGCAAGTGCCGGACTGCGCCCCGCTGCCCGGATGCTCTTCCCAAAAGGCCGGTTCCAATTCGGTCCAGTGGACCAGATCCCGGCTCACGGCATGAATCCAGCATTTGGCCCAGCGTTGGGCGAACAGGTGATACTCGCCGTCGTAATAAATCAATCCGTTCAGGTCATTCACCCAGCCTTCCTGCTGTTGGCCGGGATTGAGCTGGTTCGTGGTCCATTGGCGGGCGGTAAAATGAAATTGCGGGCGCAAAGCCTCGCGGTAAAGCGAGTCAGTCACCACCGGCACCCGTTCCGATGTGGAAATCAAAGCCGGGTCACACCGGCCGGTTGATCCCAAGGTCAAGCTGGCCAAAACAACGCCAAACAAATTGAGCGCCTGACCTCGGAGATGACATTTCATGAATTTAATTGGTGTTTCCATTGCGTCAATCGGTTCGACAATTATTTTTTGGGGGCTTGGTTGAGTTTATCCAAGCAAGCCGTTGGTCGCAGGATAGGTTGCCGGCAACGGCATGTAAAGCTGGCCGTAAATTTGGCAGTGTCCTAATCCTAATCGTCATCGTAATCTTAATCCGCTTCAAACCACGATTACGATTAAGAACAAGATGAAGAATTAGGACTGCACCGTAAATTTATGCGCTGGAAATGAAATGAATTTCTTTTTGCCACCGGCGGCGCTAAAATGCGCGGCAGTCCAGCGGCTCAAAGCTTTGACTGCTTTTCAACCCGCCGCGCGTTTTAATGTCTGATCGAACAACCATTTTTCCGTTGTGGTTCCCGTCAATCCGCCGATGCGGCGTCGCAGTCGTGGTCGTGCTTTTGGTTTTCTGCGCCGACCCAGCCTTTTCGCAAAACCTGGTTCAAAACAGCGGTTTCGCGGCGAACGCCGCCGCGTTCACAAACTGGCCCGGTTACATTGGCGGCAGCAATCCGGCGGGCATCGCGAATTGGACGAGCACCCTGGGAACAAGCGTGGGCATAAACGGTGCGGCGGTGGGTTTCGCGGGCAGTCCGTTTGGTCCGACTAACAGCGGCGGTTACACTTACGCTTTCATCCAGCGAGTGACGTCAAACACGAACGGACTGACGCAAGACTTATCCTTGTCCGCCAGCACGACGTATCAGTTGAGTTTTGACGCGGCGGCGCGGGCTGGCAATAGCCCGCTGTTTCTGGTGCAAATTAGTGACAATAGCCAAATCTATGTCAGTTCCGGCGCGGTGGCGGCAAACAATTCGGCCTTCAATCATTACACCTATACTTTCACGACCCCGGCGACGATTGCGGGCGTGCCGACAATTCAATTGTTAAATTTGACCACCAACAGCAACGACTACACCGTGGATTTTGCCAACGTCGTGCTCGCCGCCGTGGTTCCGGCCACATTCACTTGGACCAACCAGGCCAGCGGCAACGCTTCTGGGAGTTGGGCGGCCCAAACCAATTGGTCCGGCGGAATTTTGCCGACGACCATTGGCGCAGCGGCACTTTTTAACAGCCTGGGAATAACTTCCGACTCCACCGTCACGCTGGATGGATTTGTCACCGTTGGCTCGCTGACATTCAGCGATGTCAATACCGCCACCCCGGCAAATTGGATCATCAATGCCGGCTCGCCGTCCAATTCAACGCTGACGCTCGGCGGAGCCAATCCCATAATCAACGTGACCAATATGGCCAGCGGCAAGGCCGCCGTGATCAACGCGGTCATCGCAGGCACGAATGATTTCACCAAGACCGGCGGCGGTTTTCTGCAACTGAATGGCGCGAACACTTACAGCGGTGGCACCATTATCTCTGGCAGTGGCTGTTACATCTCGGCTGGCAACGCGAGCGCGTATGGCCCGGGCACGATCACGGTGGGCGGCCCGGTGGGCGACGGACAAATCTGGTTTAACTCCGCCGGAAACCTCACGTTGACGAACGCCTTTGAAATTCGGACGGTCCGCTGGATTATCGACAACAACACGGTGAACGGCGTGGCGGCAGGCGCTTTGACGGTCAATGGTAATGTTCTGCTCAACACCGGCTCCAGCAATGTGCGCGACATTTATTGCAACGAGCCGCTGACCATCAACGGTAATGTTTCGGTCACGCCGACAACGAATCCCCTGAATAAGCAAGGCGGCTACACGCTTACTCTGAATGGCACGAATACCATTGGCGGCGCGTCGGCGGTGAATGGTGGCACGCTCGTGGTCAACGGCCCGATGAACGGCGGCGCGACGTTCACGGTAAATTCCGGCGGCACGCTTTCAGGCACGGGCGTTTTATCCGGCCCGGTCTCTGTGGCAAGCGGCGGTAGTTTGACGGTAGGTTCTGCCGGCAGCGGCGCGACGACCTGCGCCGGCTTAACTTCGGTGGCCGGCGCGAAATTCAATTTCAGTTTTGGCGCGACTAATAATCCCGCCAATGGACTTATCAAGGTCAACGGAAACCTGACGCTGGCCGGCACGCTGAACATAACCGACCTCGGCGGTTTTAGTTCGGGCGTTTACACCGGCCTTCAATATTCCGGCTCGCTCACTTTGAACGGCTTGAGCCCCGGAACCATCGCCAACGCCAAGGCCGTGGTCGTGGACACCACGAGCGCGCCAGGCTGCGTTTTGTTTGATGTCTTGAATGGCGCGTTCAACCCTGCGGCCGGCCAGAATTTGCCGATGGATCTGGCCGCGCCGCTTCCGCTGGACTGGCTGCAAGTTTTCAGCGCGACGGCTTATGATGTCTATCTCGGCACGGTTTCCAATTCCGTCGCCAGCGCGACGACCAACACCGCAGTTATTTATCAAGGTCGCACGAGCGCGTTGACCTTGAATATTTCCAATCTCCAGCCGAACACGACTTATTACTGGCGTGTGGATGGCGTGGCTGCGAACGGCGCGCCAGCCAAAGGAACTGTGTATAGTTTTACCACGGGCGCGCCGATTGTGGATTTGATGGAAGATACTTGGGTGGCGACGGACGCGCTGAACCGCACGCTGCCCGGGCTTGCAGATTGCGGTTCACCGCGCACGAACCGGCCCATTGGCATGTTTTATTACTTGTGGCAGCACAGCACCGGCACTTTCGGTTCCGGCACCAATTGGGACGTGAGCCAATATCTTTCCACGCATCCTTATACCAACCCACATAATCCTTGGGCCGACAACCCCATCATGCAGACCGCCAACGCAACTTATTGGTGGGGACATCCGGAGCTGGACTATTATGATCCAAGCGACCCGTGGGTTTTGCGCCGCCAGATCGCGCTGTTGAACCACGCCGGCATTGACGTTTTACTGTTTGATTACAGCAATGCGGTGACTTATGACACGCAGCTTTACGCGTTGCTCAACATGATCCGGCAGATGCGCTTTGAAGGCGAAAAGATCAATCTGAAAATCGCTTTTCTCACCCATGCAAAAAGCGGCACTACGGCGACTTATCTTTACAATACGCTCTACGCGCCGGGTAATTACTCCGACCTCTGGTATTACTGGCAGGGCAAGCCGCTTATCCTCGGCTATGTCAACGGCAGTGGCACCGGCGACATGGTTCCCACCTCGACCGTGCAGAATTTTTTCACCTGGCGGACGTCGTGGGCGAATTACACCACTTCGCTTCAGGACGAGTGGTCGTGGGTGGACACGCCCACGCCGCAGCATTGGAATTACGATTCGCGCGCCGATTTGCCCGAGCAAGTTCCCGTCTCCTGCGGCGGCTGGGCGAACGGCAATCTCGGCAAAAGTCAGAGCAATAATTCGCAGCAAGATTACGATAATTATCACCTGCCGCTCCAACGCACTACGCGGCTGGGCATCTTTTTCAAGGAGCAGATGAACTACGGTTTGAAATACGATCCGCAATTTTTATTTCTGACCCAGTGGAATGAATGGATTGCCGGCTCGTTTGCCGCGCCAACTGCCTGTTACACCCATTTGCTCGCGGATTGTTGCCCGGTCGGTGGCTTCTATTTTGTGGACGAATATGACGAGGAATACAGCCGCGACATGGAACCGATGAAAGCGGGACACACTGACAACTATTATTTCCAGATGGTTGGCCAGAATCGTCTTCGCAAAGGTGTGCGGCCCATTCCGCCGGCTTCCGCGCCGCAGACCATCAATCTTGCGGGCGGTTTCTCGCTATGGTCCAATGTCGCGCCAGCTTATTACGATCCGGCCAATGACACGATTTTCCGCAATTACGCCGGCGCCTCGGCGTCGCAGATGGGCACTTACACCAACTATACCGGTCGCAATGATTTCACCGTGATGAAAGTCGCGCGGGATGCGAATAATTTTTATTTCTTCGCGCAGTGCAATTCAAACATCACGAGCTACACCGGTTCGAATTGGATGGTGCTGTTCATAGATGCCGACCAAAACCACGTGACCGGCTGGGAAGGATACGACTATGCCGTGAACCTCGGCGCACGCACGGCGACGACCACGACCTTGAGCCAGAACACCACAACCACGGACGCTTGGAATTGGACGACCGTGCGCAGCGACATCGCTTATACGGTTTCCGGCAATCAACTGATGCTCACCATCCCGCGCGCAGCGCTCGGCTTGAGCGCGGAGCCGGTGCAGTTTGATTTTCACTGGGCGGATAATTTCCAGACAAATGACATCGCTGACTTCGGCGTGGACGGAGACAGCGCGCCGGATCGGCGGTTCAATTATCGCTATATCACGACGACAAATGCGGAGGTGCTTCTGCTTGCCGACGATTTTGAGAACGGCAAACAAAGCGTCTGGGCCGAGACGTGGACCAACGGCAGCTTATGGAATTTGACGACCGCCAATCCTTACGCCGGCAACACCTGTGCGGTGGGCAGTTATGCCGCCAGCGGCCAGAGCAATCTTATCGCCCGCGTCAGCACCGCCGGCTACGGCAGTTTCCGATTGAATTTTCATTACAAACTTACCAACGTCCTCAACGCACAAACGCTACAAATCTCCTATCTCACCACGAATGGCTGGGTGCCGATCCGGCAGTTGAGCCGCGATGAATTTTATCCGACCGGCCAGGCGTGGTCTTACAATGAGCAGCAAAATGTCTGGCTAAATTTCACCGACATGCGCCGCAACGCCGGCCCGGACGCGCGTTTTTTCACGACTAATTTCGCCTTTCGCATTGACGCGAGCGCGCTCACCGCCGCCGGTCAGCAAATTTTCATTGATGCTGTCAGCCTCGCCGCCGACACGCAGTCGCCTGCGGCCGTTTCGCCGCAAACGTGGCAGACGCAGGATATCGGCAATGCGGGCAACACCGGCTATGTGACGACAAACAACACTTCCTTCACGGTTTCCGGCAGCGGCCTCGACATCTGGAACAACGGCGATGCGTTACGCTTGTTTTACCAGACCCGCAGCGGCGACGGCACGTTGACCGCGCGCGTCACCGGCATCACGCCGACCGACCCGTGGGCGAAGGCCGGCGTGATGATCCGCGAGTCGCTCGACTCCGGCGCCCGCAATGCGGCGATGCTGTTGTCAGTCAGCAATGGCGTGACCTTTCAACAGCGCGTCACGCCGCTGGGTTTGACCATCTCGACGATTTTGGGTCCGAGCGTGGCACCGCCGTATTGGGTGCGCGTGGTGCGCAACGGCACCAACTTCACGGGCTATTATTCCGCGAACGGCACCAGTTGGACGGCGGTCGCGTCCGCGAGCCTTGCCGGTTTTAACAGCACCGCGCTCTGGGGCTTGGCGGTGACGGCACACAACAATTCGCTCACGAATGTAAGCACCTTTGACAACGTGACGAGCATGCAGCAGCCGGTGATCGCTGCGGTCGGCAATCAAACTTTGATTGCGGGGCAGACGCTGGCCATCACGAACACCATTGCGAATCCCGACACGCCGCCGCTGACATTGAACTGGAATTTATTGAGCGCGCCGACGGGCATGACTCTTGGCTCGGCCAGCGGTGTTTTGAACTGGCGTCCAACCATCAGCCAGTCGCCGGGGACGAATCTGGTTTCGTTCAAAGTCACCGACAGCGGCGCGCCGCCTTTGAGCGCAACGCAACAATTTTCCGCTTGCGTCTTGCAACCGCTCGTGCCGGCGATCTCGCAGGCTGCGATTTCCAACGGGATTTTTTCCCTGCTGGTCGGCGGCAGCAGCGGGCCAGACTACACATTGCTAGGCGCGACGAATTTGAATCCGCCGGCGACGTGGCTGCCGCTCCAGACGAATCTGTTCGCCGTCCCGCCATTTAGCTTCACCGATCCGGCAGCGTCCAACTTTGGTCAAAGATTTTATCGGCTTCAGCTTGGACCTTGAACCGGCCTGGCTAAATTTTGGAACGGCGGCGGCCATTTCCAAGATTGCCAAGCGCGCATTAAAATCGCTAAATGAAGCCAATGTCAACGGTCGCAGAACAACTCCGCACAGCGCGCGAAGCCAAAAACCTCACGGTGGAACAGGTCGCCGACGCGACGAAAATCCGCACGGATCACGTCCGCGCACTGGAAGATGGGAAATTCAACGCGTTTTCCGCGACGATTTACATCCGCGGCTCGGTGAAGATTTATGCGAAACTGCTCAAGCTGGACGAGGCGAAGCTGCTCGCCCTGCTCAGCACGGAATTGAAGGGGACGGAGAAATTCAGCGAGCCGCCGCCGCTCGTCGAAACCAAGAAAACCATTCTGGACGCGCTTATTTTGCTGCTGGCGAAATTGAATTGGAAAGTCGGTTTCGCCGGTTTGGTGGCGCTGACGGTGGTGGTGGTTGCCGGCCTGACCTTCGCCGCCTGGCGACATCATCAAAGCAGCGACCCGCTCAAGAATCTGCCGCCCGCCGTTTATCAGCCGGCCAGCTCTGGCGACACGTTGCCGCTGCCGGGACACAAATGAGAAATTAAGCAGGTAAAAAATTCAGCCGCAGACTTCCTTGCTCCAAGCTTCCGGCTTCATTTTGCCTTGGCTTCAGACGTCGTCGAGATACAACGCGCGGTTGCGCCAGAGATAGATGATTCCCGACAGCGCGGTCAGCAGCACGGTGATCCACAGCATGATTTCCGCGAACATGGGCGTCCACGGTGTAAAAAGATTTTTCAACGCCAGCGGCCATTCTTCACACGCATCCACCACCAGCAGCGCGATGATCGTGATGATCT
>CAJAQO010000175.1 GCA_903944085.1 uncultured Verrucomicrobia subdivision 3 bacterium | reverse complement strand
GTAGCGGCCCAGCGCGTCGTCCACGCGGACGGCCCGGCCGATCTGCTCGGAGCTTGGCCGCACGTTTTCAATTTCGCCGGTGAACACCAGGTTTTCAATCTGGCCTTCAATCTTGTCGTCGAGCTTGTAGCCGTCGGCGCGAAAAAATTTGATCCCGTTGTCGGTGTAAGGATTGTGCGAGGCGGTAATAACGATGCCGGCATCCGCGCGCAAACTGCGCGTGACGTAAGCCACGCCCGGCGTCGGCAGCGGGCCGATGAACACCACGTCCACGCCCATCGAAAGAATGCCGGAGCTGATGGCATTCTCCAGCATGTAGCCGGACAGCCGCGTGTCCTTGCCGAGGACGATCTTGTGTTTGCCACGCCCGCGCGACTGCGTTTCCAGATTTTTGAAAACGTGCGCGGCGGCGCGGCCAAGTTTCAAAGCGGTTTCCGCCGTGACGGGTTCCAGATTGGCTGTGCCGCGCACGCCGTCGGTGCCGAAGATTTTATGGTGAGAACTCATTGGAAAAATAAAGGCATGGGTTTAAGCGACGGCATCCGCGCAAATTCATCGTTTCGGCGGCAGGATGATCCCGACCTTCGCCGGCTCAACGCTGACCAGCGTGACGCCCGACGGCACCGAAACATCCACGCGCCGTTTCAAGTCAGTCGCCGAATCAATGTCGGTCAGATCCACGGTCGGCCGGATCTGGTTCGCCTGCAGCACGGCCATGGCATCCGCCGGGCCGCTGACCGTCACGGAAACGGTGTTCGGTGTGACGCGATAGGGCCGCATGTCCGCCGCCGTCGCGACGATGAGCACCGGCAGGTTGCCGTAAGTCACGGGACTGCTGACCGCCGAAGCCGTGACCGAAGGCGGCTCCTCGATGATTTTGTGCACCGTCAGCCAGATGAACGCCGCCAGCAGCAGCGAAAACAATTTCCAGCCGAAATCTTTGATGAACAGGTCGCGCATGCCAATTAAAAATTAAAAACTAAAAATGCCAAATGGTCCGCGCAACGGGCGCCGGCATTTTTAATTTTACCTTTTACATTTTTCATTTCTTCGCCGCCGGGCGCGGCTCGTGTTTGGTGATGACCGCCGGGCCGGCGGGCTTGTTGTGCTTGATGAACTGCGCCCGCAGCCATTTGGCGACGCCGTGCGTTTTCGCCGGGCGCAAAATCACCGAGGTCAGGAACGCGCGCAGCTCCTCCAGCGTCACGCCGCGCGTGAGCTGGCCTTTGTAAGCGTAGGAAATCATGCCCGTTTCCTCGGACACGACGACAATTGGCGCGTCCGTCTCCTCGCTCAAACCAATCGCCGCGCGGTGGCGCGTGCCGAGCGACTTGTTTAAATCCGTCCGCTGCGTCAGCGGAAAAATGCACGCGGCGTAGGCGATGCGGTCGCCCTTCAAAATCACGCCGCCGTCATGCACCGCGTTGTTCGGGAAAAAAATGGTTTCGAGCATTTCGGGCGTCGCGTCGCAGTCCACCTTGATGCCGGACTCGACCGCTTCCTGTAGTTGGATGGATTGCTCGATGGCAATGAGCGCGCCGATTTTCACGTCCGCCAGCCGTTCGCACGTCTGGATGATGACCTCGATGGCTTCGCGCTGTTCGCTGGTGGTGGCAAACAGCGGCAGGTTGCCGAGTTCGGCGAGCATCCGGCGGAGTTCCGGCTGGAAAATCACCAGCGCACCAACGGCGATGAACACCGACGCGCTGCCAAGCATCCAGCGCAAAACCTTCAAATCCAGCAGCGTCGTCACCAGCGCCAGCGTCAGCAGCACGACCACAAAACCAATGACCACCGGCCAGCCGCGCGTGCCGCGCACGAACTTGAAAACGAAATAGATCAGCACCGCGAGGATGAAAATCTCCACCACGGGCTGCCAGCCTTTTTCGAAGTCAGTCCACATTTCCATGTTGTAAAATCGCTTCCGCCATCCGCACCGCCTGCACGGTTTCCGCCACATCGTGCGTGCGAATGATCTGCACGCCGGACCCGACAGCCAGAGTCGCGCAGGCGAGCGAGGCTGGCAAGCGTTCATTCAATCTGGCGCCCGTCAATTTTTCGATGAACGATTTCCGCGAGACGCCGAGCAGCAGCGGCCGCCGCCATTTTGTAAAACTTCGCAGACCCGCGAGCAACTGCAAATTATGCGCCAGCGTCTTGCCAAAACCGATGCCGGGGTCCAGCACCACCTGTTCCGCCGCGATGCCCGTCTCGTTCAGCAGCGTCAGCAGCCGTTCCGAAAAAAATTCACCGACTTCGCGGACGACATCGGCGTAGGCCGGATTTTTTTGCATCGTCTGCGGCGGGCCTTGCGCGTGCATGCAAATGTAACCGGCTCTGAATTCCGACACCACTTGCCACATCGCATCGTCTTCCCGGTTGGCGCCGACATCATTGACAATGCTCGCGCCGGCGGCGAGCGCGGCGCGGGCCACGGCGGGCTTCAGCGTATCAATCGAGAGCGCGACCTTGGTTTGGGCCGCGAGCTTTTCAATGACCGGAATGACCCGGTTCAATTCTTCGATTTCGCCAACCGGCACCGCGCCGGGCCGCGTGGATTCGCCGCCGAGGTCGAGAATTTCCGCACCCTGCGCGACGAGTTCCAGCGCGTGCGCCACGGCGGCGTCCGTGCTGAAAAATTTTCCGCCATCGGAAAACGAATCCGGCGTGACGTTCACGATGCCCATGACGAGCGCCGGACGCGGAAAGCGAAATTCAAATTGGCGGGCGCGGAAAAGCATTCAATTGCCCTGATAATTACATCCGCCGTTATCCACCGCAAGTGTGCGCCTTCCAAGATTTCTGGATTCAGAATTTGAGTTTTGAGTTGGCAATCAACTTCAAAACTGAAAATTTGTTTCACTCGGAGCCGTCCTCCGGAACGGTCATTCAGAAAAACTCCGCTGCTGGTCTTTTCCCGTTTGCCTGATCTCCTCGAACGCGCTAAATTTCGCCCATGAGCACGCAACAACTCATTGAACAGGAAATCATCGGCCTCCCGGAACCCTTGCAGCGCGAGGTCTATGATTTCGCCCGCTTCCTCCGGTTCAGGCGCGAGGACGAATCCTTCAACGGGCTGCTCTTGAGCGAAACCGCCCTTGCCAAAGAATGGAACACCCCCGAGGAGGATGTCGCATGGGCAAGCCTCTAGCCGGTGAAGTGGTCGTGTTGCCCTTCCCGCAGACCAACCTACAGGCCGGCAAACGCCCCCCTCGCCCTCGTCGTGGCGGACCTCCCCGGCGACGACTTGATTCTCTGCCAGATTACCAGCCAGTCGCGGAATGACGGCCAGTCGGTGCCGCTGCCCGTGGCCGATTTTGAACGCGGAAGGCTGGCGTTGGACAGCTTCATCCGCCCGCAACGCCTCTTCACCGTGGAGCAAAGCGTGATTCTCTACGCCGCCGGCAAAATCAAAAACACCAAGTTGCAGGAAGTGAAAACCTGCATCCGCCAGCTTTTTGCCTAGCAGGGGCCGGGGGAAAAACCAGCGAAACGACCGGCCAGAAAATCTTTGATGAACTGCCCGTGCCGTGAATTTTGGTGAAATCAGGACAGCCGCCCGCGCCAATAACCGGGACGCCGCTGCATATGCATCACGGCTACAATCCAGAGGCATTCCGGTTTTTCCATGAAGACGATGGCATAGGGAAAATCGCCGCTCAAATGCCGGTGGCGGGCGGGGAAAATTTCCAAAACCGCTCCGGGTTGGCGCAGGCTTCCTGGATGAGCCGCTCCATTTCGTCGTGAAAACGCCAGCCGAGTTCGCGGGCGATGTCTGCATAGTATTGGACGGCCTGAACGTATTCCTCGTCGGCTTCCGGATGAAAGAGATGCGGCTTCACCGCCGGAGGATTTTTTGGATGCGGGCGGCGTTTTCCCCGGGCGTGACGCCTTTGACTTTCCCCGATTCAATTTCCTCGATGCGGCGGTCCGTTTCGGTTTTCCACGCTTCCGCCACGGACGGCTCCATGCCGCCGTGCCGTGCCACCATGATGCGGTCAATCAATTCCGCCACGACCTCGCCCGGCATCTCGCGGGTTTCGTCGACAATTTGATCCAATGTCATCGGCATGCGGCCAGTCTCGCTTACGAAAAGAATTTTGACAAGGGCGCAGCCGGGGCCGGGGAAGAAACCAGCGAACCGTCATCCAGAAAATCTTTGCTGAACTGCCCGGGCCGGGAGGCGAAGGCGGAATTAAGAATGCAGAATAAAATCAGCGACAATTGATTCACCCCTTGTATATGTCATGCGTGCCGACAATGAGGGAGACGACGGTTTCGCCGTCCAGATAAAACAATAAACGCAAGTCGCCTTCAATTTCAACGGCGTAAATGGTGCGGCCATAAGTTGCGGACAAGCGATGGATTTTATGCGTCCGCAGCCGCGTGTCAAAAGGGTCTTCCTTGAAGATGAGCCAGACCTTGCGCGCCGATTCTTTTTGCGCGGGAGATAGCCGGTGGAAGCTCGTCCAAAACGCTCGACTGCGCGATAGCGATACTTCATTGCAACGGCGGTGGCGGGGTTTTGAACAACGCGGTTTCCATGTCCACGAAACGCCCGGCCTCGGCATCCTGCATGGCCTCCTTGAACTCATCAGGAATCCACGAATCGTCGTGCTCCACGACATATTTCGTCACCTGCGCCCGTTCGTGGGCGGGCAAGCCTTTGAACTGCTCGATGATTTCGGTCGCACTCATGGTGGCATTATCCGGCAATAATTGATTTTTTGCAAGCGCGTGAAAAGCATCGGCAAGGACGTGTTGCGCCACCGCGTGGCCAGCACCGACGAAGCCGGGGCCGGGGGAAAAACCAGCGAAACGGCCAGCCAGAAAATTTTGGTGAACTGCCTGGAGCGTGAAAACGAATGCAGTATGCAAATACGCTGAAGGCGTAAAGGAATTTAGCCCAAGGTTGGAGCGCAGCGACTACCCTGGGAAAAGCGAGAGATTAAGCCGAGAGCATGGCGCGGGCAAGCGCGGGAATTTCCGCCACCCCTTCAGGGTGGAAATAATTTTGTGGGACGATTACCCAGGGTAGTCACTGCGTTCCAACCTTGGGCTAATTTCCGTAGCGCCTTCAGTGCAGCCGGATCCCGGCCTGCCATTCGGCTTTGCAGCAAGCCATGTAATGCGTGTCAAAAAGTTTTCACGGCTTCGGGGTCGCGGCTGACGACGGCGGAGTCGTTGGCCGGGAATTGCCAAGCGGAATATGGAAACATTTCGGACACAGTTTTCCCTATTTAGCCGGAGTTCGGAATCCGCCGGAGAAAGGCGATGGCAAAAAATGTAAAAATTTTGCCAATCCCGGTTCTTGCCACGTTCTGGCAGCGGGAGAAAAATGGGCGCGCAGTTCACCGCATAAACCATAACCAATATAAAATTGTTATGCCCTACAAAGAAATCTCCGCCACCGTAACGGATGCCAACATCCAAACCATCAAGGACGCCATCGCCGCCATTGAGGCCGTCCTGCCGTTCCTGCTCACCCTGACCGATGAAGAACGCAAGGCGCTGTTCAAGGTCGGCCCGGAACGGCTGTCTTTTGTGCAGAACGCCGGACAGGCGGCGCAGGATAATCCGAACATTCTGCCCCAGACGTTCGACACGGCAGGGTTTGAATCCGCCGTGGCGCTGTTCACCACGCTGACGGAAATCAACACGCTGATCAAGCAACTGTCCTCCAAGATTGATGACACGCGCATGGACGTGGGCGTGCAGGCGATGGACGGCGCATCGGACGTTTACAGCTATGTCAAAACCGCCGCCGCCAAAACGCCCGGCCTCAAGCCGGTGGCCGAGCAACTGGGCCAGCTTTACCAGAAGGCCGTGGCCGCCCGCAAGGCCAACGCCAATGCCAAAGCCGCCTTGGCCGCTGCCAAGTCCGCCAAAGCCGGCGGCTGAAAACACACAGAAACAACTGAAAACAACCCGTTGCCGCCCGCTGGGAGCATCCCCCAGCGGGCGGTTTGGCTTCCCGGCAGTTCAAAATCGCATGGTTTTGTTCAACCCGAACTCCGAAATAGAAAGGGAACGCGCCCGCCCTCGGGCGCAGTTTTCCGCGCCTCGCGGAAAACCCGGACGCCCGGAAATGTTCCATAGGTTCGTGCCGACATCGCGCGCAAGACGCTGGCCGCGAGGGCGCGGCCAGCAACGCCCGGGGCGGGCGTGCTCCCAAACTTCGGAGTTCTGGTTCAAACCATTTAAAATGAACAAGTTGTCAGCATCGGTGACGCGGCTTTTGGTAGCGTGGACGCACCTCCGAGGATCGTTCATGCGGCTGGAAACCGCGTCCACGCGGGTCGTCAGTGCATCCGCTCACACTTTAGTTGCGTGAACGCGGCTTTGCGGTTCCGAGACGCAGCTTGGAAGTCCGTGAACGCTGGGTGGTGCAGGGTTGACGCAGTTCATGGGTTCGTCCACGGACTTCGGCAGAGGGTGGACGCAGTTCGTCCCATAGTGGATGAAGCCCGGAAGAACGTGCTGGCAGTTCGCCGGAGCGTGAGCGCGGAGCCGGCCACGGCAAGGACGGTTCCATGGAGCGTGAACGCAGGGAAAATAACCGGCGACGGGCGGCGGCAGAAGATAAGCCGCCTATGGAACTGAGGCCCGCGTGTGTCTGGCATCGTGGCGATACCGGCCAGCGAGACGGACGATTCTGGGAATTGTGAGAATGGTT
>CAJAQO010000174.1 GCA_903944085.1 uncultured Verrucomicrobia subdivision 3 bacterium | reverse complement strand
GACCTGCTGAACCGCCTGCTATTTCGCTACATCGCTGTCGGCCTCGCGCGGCAGCAGTTGATCACGCTGGCGCAACGGTTCAGCTTCATGGACCGCGAGCCGGACACCGGCCCCGGGCGCGTGGACACGTTCAATCCGCCAAAGGTGCTGCTGAATTTTCGCATGGACGCGCTGCCCACGAACGAGTGGGTGGGAAATTGCGATCTGCCTTCCATTTGGAACCAATCCAAACGGCAGGACATGAGGCTGCATTGGGACGGCAACAATGATTCCGTGGACGAGCGCAATCGCAGCGCCGCTTACGGCACCGGCGCCACCCCGCCGACGCTGGACACCAATTCACTTGCGCGCATGAAAGATTTTATCTGGACGAACACGCCGCCGCCGTGGCCGTATGGAATTGACGCCATCAAATCCACGCGCGGCGAAAAAATTTACGCGGATTATTGCGCGCGGTGTCATGGCAAAAGCGGCAGCGACTTCACCGGCGAATACGTCGGCCAGGTGACGCCGATCGAAAAAATCCAGACCGACCGCCGCCGGCTGGATTCTTACACCGAGGATTTGTGCGCGAATCAAAATTTGCTTTACGCCGCTTATCCCGCCGAACGCTTCTCGCATTTCCGAAAAACGTTTGGCTACGCGAACCAGCCGCTCGACGGCATCTGGCTGCGCGGGCCGTATCTGCACAACGGCTCCGTGCCGACGCTGCGCGAGCTGCTCGAACCGGCGGCGAACCGGCGCGCGGAATTTTTTCGCGGCTACGACGTGATTGACCGCGCGCGGGTGGGTTTCATTTCGGATGTGCCGGAGGAAAATGGCCGCAAACATTTCCTTTACGACACGCGCTTGCCGGGCAACGGCAACTTTGGCCACGAAGGCGAGGAATTCGGCACCAATCTAAGCGCCGACGACAAGGACGCAGTCGTCGAATATCTGAAAACATTTTAGGAGACGATTATGAGCAACCGACCCAGACGCAAAATTTTTCGGAAGCTGTTCGTGCTGCTGCTCGTCGTCGCGGGCGGCTGGTTCGGCTGGTATAAATTTCTGCGCGCCGAGCCGGAGCCAAAATGGGCCGACGAGGCCGAGCGTTTCAAATACGGTTCCATCGGCGCGGAATTCAGCCGCGGGATGCCCTACTGGATTTGGGTGGTGCTGCCGCGCGTTTTTCCCGATTTGCTGCCCGGACCCGGCGGCTACAAATCCTTTGGCCTCGTTTGGGAAGAAGGCAAGGAAATGCCGGTCGGTTTCACGAAACAAGTCATCGGCTTTCCGCGCGTGGCCAACAATTGCGCCATTTGTCACGTCGGCACTTGGCGGAGCAAAGACGAGGAAGTGTCGCATGTCGTGGTCGCTGCTCCTGCGAACACCGTGAACGTTCAGGCCATGTTGCGCTTTCTGACCAAAGCCAGCGAGGACTCGCGCTTTAATTCCAGCGTGCTGCTGACGGAAATTGAGCGCGAAGCCAAACTGTCGTTCGCGGACAAAATGCTTTATCGCTTTGTGCTGATTCCGCTGACGCGCAGCGCGCTGCAACGCCAGGACAAACAATTTGTGTGGATGAATCGCCCGCACTGGCCGGACTGGGGCCAGGGCCGCGACGATCCGATGAACCTCACGAAATATTTCATGACTTCGCAGCCGGTGGACGACACCGTGGGCCAGGCGGATTTTCCGAGCAACTGGAATTTGCAGGCGCGCAAGGGCACCAACGATCTGCTCAACTGGTGCGGCGAAACGCCCGCCGTGCGTTCGGTGCTGATTGACTCCGCGCTCGGCCTCGGTGCCGCGCCGGACAAAACCAGCAAGCTCACCTATCCGCTGGATTTGCTGGATTGGAAACTGGAACGCCGCGCCTGGTTTTTGAAGCGCATGGAGGATCTCGACAATTTTCTTAGCGCGCTCCCGCCGCCGAAATATCCCTTCGCCGTGGACGCGGATCTCGCCGCGAAAGGCAAACCGGTTTACGATCATTACTGCGCCGAGTGTCACGATGTCGGCGCGGCGCGCACGTGCAAAGTCATTCCCATCGCGGAGATTGGCACCGACACAAATCGCATGGCCACCTGGTCGCAGGCCGCCGCCGACCAGGCCAATGCCGCCGTGAAAAAGCTCGGCATCATCCGTCCGAACTTGATTCAAAACAACGGCTATGCTTCCGCGCCGCTCGACGGGCTTTGGATGCGCGCGCCGTATTTGCACAACGGTTCCGTGCCGACGCTGCGGGATTTACTGGAACCGGTGGAAAAGCGGCCGACGATTTTTTACCGCGGCTACGATGTTTATGATCCGACGAATGTCGGCTTCATTGGCAGCGGGCCGGCCGCCGAGCGCGCCGGCTGGCGTCTGGATGTGACGATTCGCGGCAATGGCAATCAAGGCCACGTTTACGGAACCGATTTAACCGAGGCCGAAAAGCAGGCGCTGCTGGAATATCTCAAAACACTTTGACCAACTCAGTGAATATTTTGCGCGAAGTTGGCCGGTCTGGAATCGCCCGGCAAAGTTGAGCGGCAAGGATGGCGGTATAAAAGCCGGGACGGAGCAGTGTTTTATTTCCAATGGTATTCGCGGGCGCCATTTAATTTCAGCCACCACCAATCGCCGTGGATTTGCGGTTCGGTTTCTGCCTCCGAACCGCCGACGCAGCGCACCGTTTCCGGCCGGCCAAAACGCGCGGTGTTCAGTTCAACGTGGAAGTTGCGCATGCGTGGCAACGCGCGCAAAACCCATTCGTCATTTTCGCGTCGCACCAAAATGCTGCCGTCGGTGCGCACGTCGCCAAAGTCAAGCGGCTTGCCGGTCAGGTTCAGCCGGTGCTGATAAATTTCCGTCTCGCCGTCAGTTGCCGGCGGCTCGGGTTCAAAGCTGAGGGTGCGGCCGCCGTCGCGGAGCTGCAGCGTTCCGGCTCGAATACGATCTTGTCCGTCGTTGCGACCTTGCAGCGGCAGCCGCCCGGCCGCCGGCAAAAACAAGCCGATGCGCACGTCGTAGTCGCCATCGAGCAGACTGTCGGGCACGCGAACTTCGTGCGGGCCGTCCCGCAGTGTCTCGCCAATTTTCCAAGTTGAACCGGGGCGCGGCAGGTCGTGGTCGTTTTGAAAAACGATATTCTCTCCGTTGACGAAATGGACGAAACAGTGGTAATCGCGCGACAAGGTTTCGCCGACGTGCCATTCGTAGCTGAGTGCGAAGGCGCGGTTGCCGGTCTGTCGGAATTCGGCAATCGCCGGATGAATGAGGTGAATCCCGCTTTGATTCCAATCCGAAACCGGACGCGCGTTGGCGAAAGTGCTGTCCGGCGTTTGCGCGTAATCCGCGATGACGTCTTGCCGCAGCGCCGTCCAAGCGGTGACGCCCGCGCCTTGAGCGAGCCAGCCAAATTGCGGCAGCGTGACGGAGCCTTCGCGCAAAGGCTCCACGTCATTGTTGGCGGTCACGGCGAGACCATTGTCGTAATTCACGCGAACCCGATTCCAGTTTCCGGCTCGTGCCGCCTGCGTGCCGTCCACCCAGCGGCCGTTCACTTGGTATTGAATGTTGAGCGGCAGCGCCGTCGCATAACGCGTTGTGACCGGTGACATCAAATGATGTTCCAGCCAAGCCACTGGCACGTCCGAATAAGTCGCCCCGCCCAAAAAACCCGCGTGGCCGTAAATAACTTCCTGCATCCGGTATTGGTCGAGAACTTCCATCGGCGGATGCGCGCCCCAAGTTGGCGAACTCCACCAGCGTTCGTAATAACCCATGCCGTGATTGAACTGGAGCGGATGAATTTTCAGGAGGTCGAAGTCCACCAGCAAAGGCGCCGAGCGGCCGGCATTGGCGGGCCAGCCAGCGCCAAACTGCGCTTCGACGCCGTCCAGCCAGCCGCTCCAGAACCAGTGATTGGCACCTTCGCCCAGCACCGGGCCGCCGTAGTTGTCCCGCTCGAAAGCCCATAACTGGCGGTGAGCATTTCGCACGGGCTGAAAAGTCGCGGCTCCTTCCGCGCCCGCGCGAAAGTCCACATGAAACCACGGCGGCACGGCGGAATGCACGTCGAGATAGTCGGCATTGGGCTGATAGCGGTCGCGAATTTGGGGACTTTGATTGCTCGCCAAAGTCAGGATCGCATGCGGCTGCACGGCGAACGATTGAATCTTTGTGCCCGGATTAAACCAGGCTGGCACGCGGTTGCTGTTTGCGTCGAGCGACACATCGCTGGGATTGAAATTTTCGTAATTCGGATAATAGTCCACATAATTTTCGTGCAGCGCGAGGTCGTAGCCCAGCCGTTTGGCGGTGGCCACCAGATTTTTCATGCTGGCATCGCCGCCCAGGTTGGCATTGGCCGGCACATGCGCGGGGAGCGCGTTGTCGTAACCGCTGCGCTGCCAGTCGTGAATAATCGTGACGCAATTGTTTAACCCATAGTCGTGCAGAGTTTCGAGATTGCGCGCGATGTCGTCAAACTGTCCGCCCCAAATATCGAGAATGATTTTGCCGGCCAAATGGTCGCGAAACGGCGAGGGCGAATTGGGGATGTTCGGCAAAATTTCCGCGAGGTGCCACGCGGCGGAAAAAATCACCCGCTCCTGCAACGGCACGCGGGTGCCGTCGGTGCGAGCGCCATAGACCGCCATGGCGTTTTCGTGAGCCGAAGCCGACGATTTGGTCCAGTCGAGAAATGCGTTGACGAACAGGTTTTCCGCTTCGAAATAAAACACCTGACCGGAATAGTAAGGCACCGGCACGGGCCGCCGATGCAGCACCGGGCCCCAGCGGCCCGCGTCGAGCGCGGCGATTTGCGGCACATCGCAGTTCACCTCCAGCACCAGATTTTTCCCGACCAATTTTGCCGTGCAGCGGAGCGTCGCCGCGTGCCCGTTCACTTCGTAGGTTGAAATACAAACGACGCCGTTGGCAACCGATTCCAAACGGCTGCTCCGGAAAATCGCGGCCTGCGTCCATTCCAGACGCGCATCGCCAGCCAGCGGGATAATCGCGGAATTTTTGGCGCCGTGCGGAGTTGCCTGCAATCGCCAGGTGCCGAGCGGCGAATCCTCGGCGGTGACGGGACGCTGCCACTGATATTGCAAGGTGCCATCCGCACCCGCGTAAGTCAGCGTTGCGCGGTTGGTGCCGACGTCTGTGGCAACGCGGCCCGCATAGCCGGAACGCGGTGCGACTTCTCCGTTTGGTTCCGCATAAAGCTGACGCAGGTCCAGCGCGGGCGGAAGTGCGGGCTGAGGCACCGGCTTTGGCGAGAAACCTTCCAACACTAATTCCCGCCCGCTCCACAAGGCAAAATCGAACGAAGCGTTATCGCGCGGGCCGGGGTCGGTCTCAAAACGCAGGGTGACGATTTGGCCGGCGAGGTCGGTGAGA
This sequence comes from uncultured Verrucomicrobia subdivision 3 bacterium, assembly GCA_903944085.1. Lineage (GTDB taxonomy): Bacteria > Verrucomicrobiota > Verrucomicrobiia > Limisphaerales > UBA11358 > UBA11358. Next base: position 9,137 of record CAJAQO010000174.1, on the reverse strand, counting down.
TCGAAGGTAAATGATTTCCATTGGGCGTCGGCACGGTTTTCGTCCAGCAATTTTTTCCCGTTCGCCAGAATGCGAAAGGTCGCGCCGTCAGATTTGGGTTTCTCGCCCGGACCAGCTATCGCATCGCGGCGCATCGCCGTCGCGCCAACGAGCTTAATATGATTCACGGCGGCAGCCGGCGGGAATTGAAAACGAAATTCCTGAAACGCCACGCCGGTTCCGCCGCGCCAAGGCGGATGCAGCAAGAACGCCGCGCGTCCGTTCTGCTCGCCGGCCGGCTGCAGGGCCACGCCGGTGAAGGTTTCAAAACCGCCGCTCCAGCCATTGGGAAAATGTTTTTCCGCCTGGCCGCGATATTGGTAGCCCGCCGCATACAGTCCGATTTCGTCCAGTGGCAGCTGGTCGGCATCCGGCACGATCAGCGGGCAGGATTCTGCGTGGTCGGCATAAAGCGCCAACGGCGCGCTGGCCAGAAACGCTGCGGCAACCAGAAGAAATTTCATGAGTTTCCTGCGAGAATATAAATTCGGGTAGCAAAATCAACCACGGGAACTTGGAAAGTGGGTCAAACCCCGGCGGGTGAAAACCGTGGCGATGACCACTGGTTGGTTTTGTGAGGTGTGCAGGTGAGCCACGGCAAAATTGGATGCCGGAATTTGGCCGTGGGTCGAAAATTCAAGCTGGAGCGAAAACTGTTCCGGCGCTTTTGTTTTGTGATATGCTTTGTCCGGGGTTCGGAGGGAACCAAATTATTTGGAAAATGTAGTTGCAACCGGGCCGCGATTTATTTAACTTTTGCGTTCCGTTTCTCCCAAACAGAAAAACGGTGGTTTTTTACCGCGATTTTTTAACGCAAATGCCGACAATCAATCAACTGGTCCGCAAGGGCCGCAACAAAGTTAATTACAAGTCCAAGTCACCCGCCTTGGAGAATTCGCCGTTTCGCCGTGGTGTGTGCATCCAAGTGATGACGCGCACGCCGAAGAAGCCGAACTCCGCGATGCGCAAAGTGGCCAAGGTTCGTTTGACGAACGGACACGAAGTCATCGCCTATATTCCCGACGAGGGCCATAATTTGCAGGAGCACAGCATCGTGCTGATCCGCGGCGGCCGCGTGAAAGATTTGCCCGGTGTGCGCTATCACATTGTGCGCGGAACGCTCGACGCCGCCGGCGTGGAAAAGCGCCGCGTGAGCCGTTCCAAATACGGCGTGAAGCGCCCGAAAGCCGCCAAACCCGCCGCCAAATAAGCGGTTCAACGATTTTAAAGTTTAACAATTTAACGAACCTATGTCTCGCAGACGTCAAGCAACCAAACGGCCATTGGCCAAGGATGGAAAATACCAGAACACGCTGGTCAGCCGCCTCGTGAACACCGTGATGTGCTCTGGCAAGAAGAACACTGCGCAACGCATCGTTTACGGAGCGTTCGACACCATCTCGGAAAAAAATCCGGCGAGCAACCCGATTGAGATTTTGCAGCGGGCGGTGGACAACGCCAAGCCGCGCATCGAAACCAAGGCCCGCCGCGTCGGTGGCGCCACGTATCAGGTGCCGCTGGAAATTCCGGCGGAACGCCAGAACGCGCTCGCGCTCCGGTGGATTGTGGATTTCGCGGACGCCAAAAAGGGCACGCCGATGAAAGTCGCGCTGGCCACGGAAATCCTCGAAGCCTTTCAAGGGCAGGGGAACGCCATCCGCAAGCGGGATGAAGTTCACAAGATGGCCCAGGCCAACAAAGCCTTTGCGCATTTCCGTTGGTAGAAAGTTTTTCAACTGCGCCCCGACGGAAATCGCCGGGGCGTTTTTTGTTCCCAGACCAGATTCCATTACCATTTTGAAATTATGAGCGACGCCAAACCTGTCAATTCGCCGAACCGCGAATACACCCTCGAACGCACCCGCAACATCGGCATCGCCGCGCACATTGACGCCGGCAAGACCACGACCACCGAGCGTATCCTGTTTTACACCGGCCTGATTCACAAAATCGGTGACGTGGATGACGGCAACACGGTGACCGACTGGATGGAGCAGGAGCGCGAACGCGGCATCACCATCACCAGCGCCGCCGTGACTTGCTTCTGGACGCAGAAATCCGTCAAGCCTGGCGAAGACCAGATTTACAAGGCGTTCCGCGATATTTCGCATCGCATCAACATTATTGACACGCCCGGCCACGTGGATTTTACCGCCGAAGTCGAACGCTCCATGCGCGTGCTGGACGGCGCGGTCGCCGTGTTCTGCGGCGTCGCCGGCGTGCAGCCGCAATCGGAAACCGTCTGGCGGCAGGCCACCAAATATAATGTTCCGCGCATCGCGTTCGTCAACAAGATGGACCGCATGGGCGCCAATTTTGAAAATGCCCTCAACGACATGCGCACCAAGCTCAAGGCGTATGCGTTCCCGATTTTTCTGCCCATCGGCGCGGAAGAAGCGTTTGCCGGCGTCATTGACGTCGTGAACCAGAAGGCCGTCATCTGGGGCGAAGGCGATCTGACCACCGAAGGTTTGAACTACGAGGTCAAAGATATTCCTGCCGAACACAAGGAGCGCGCCGAAGCCGCGCTGGCGGAGTTGATTGACGCAGTCTCCAACAAGGACGATGAAATCGCGGGCCTCGTGCTCGAAGAAAAACCGATCACGGCCCCGGTGCTTAAGGCCGCCATCCGCCGCCTCACCTGCAAGCTGGAACTCGTTCCCGTCCTCTGCGGTTCGGCGTTCAAGAAAAAAGCCGTGCAGGTTCTGGTGGACGCCGTGGTAGATTATTTGCCCAGCCCGATTGACATTCCCGGTGCGGAAGGTCACGAACTCGGCACGGACGTCGTCGTGAAAGTTCCGACGAACGACCACGAGAAATTCTGCTCGCTCGCGTTCAAGCTCTGGACCGATCCTTACGCCGGCAAGCTGGTGTTCTTCCGCGTTTATTCCGGCCATCTGAAAAAGGGCGACACGATTTACAATCCGCGCACGCGCAAACGCGAGCGCGTCAGCCGCCTCATGGTCATTCAGGGCAGTGAACGCAAGGATATCAACGAGGTTTATGCTGGCGACATCGCCGCGCTCGTCGGCCTGCGCAACATCACCACCGGCGACACGCTGTGCAATGAAGATTACGACGTGACGCTCGAACCGCCGACCTTCCCGGAACCGGTCATCAGCATGGCAGTTGAGCCGAAGACCAAGCAGGACCGCGACAAGCTGTCGGAAGGTTTGCAACGGCTCGCGGAAGAAGATCCGACGTTCCGCTGTTTCACGAACGAGGAAACCAGCCAGCTCATCATTGCGGGCATGGGTGAACTCCATTTGGAAATCATCATTGACCGGCTCAAGCGCGAGTTCAAGGTTGAGGCCAACACCGGCGCGCCGCAGATCGCGTATCGCGAGACCATCACCAAGAACGCCGAGGGCGAAGGCAAGTTCATCCGCCAGTCCGGCGGCAAGGGCCAATACGGCCACGCCTGCATCACCGTCGCGCCAAATGAAAAGGGCAAAGGCGTGGAAGTCGTGGACGAAATCGTCGGTGGCTCGATTCCCAAGGAATACATTCCGGCGGTCATTGACGGCATCGAAGAAGCCATCAAAGGCGGTGTTTATTGCGGCTACCAGGTCATTGACATCAAAGTCGAAGTGGTGGACGGCTCGTTCCATGAAGTGGACTCGAATGAACTCGCCTTCCGCATGGCCGGTATTTTCGCCTTGAAAGACGCCTTCAAGAAAGCTGGTCCGATTTTGCTCGAACCGCTGATGAAAGTCGAATGCACGACGCCGGATGAATATCAAGGTGATCTGCTTGGCGACATCAACCGTCGTCGCGGAACCATTGTCAGCATCGAGGCAAAAAACGGCCAGACCATCCTCAATGCGCAAGTGCCGCTCGCGGAAATGTTCGGCTACGCTACGGCCATCCGTTCGCTCTCCAAAGGCCGCGCTTCCTACTCGATGGAGCCGTTGACTTTTGCGCAGGTGCCAAACAGCGTGCTCACGACGATTCTGGACCAGGCTGCAAAGAAGCCAGCCGCGCGCACTTAATCCGCAGGTTAAATTGAGTTTGTCCAGTCCGGGAACGAAAGTTCCCGGACTTTTTTATTCAGCTCAAGAAAGCTGAAGCCATGGATTCGGCCGAGCAATGCCAAGTTCAAAAAGGTTAGCGAATTGGGCGAACAATTGAACCACTGCAACTTTCACCGGATTTGATTTAGCATCACGCGAGAATCTTTTCGACAACTTGTCCGTGGACGTCCGTGAGCCGGAATTGCCGGCCTTGGTGTGTGTAAGTCAAGCGCTCGTGATCGAATCCCAGGCAGCGAAGAATGGTCGCCTGCAAATCGTAAATTTGCACTTCGTCCTGAACGACGTGGAAGCCCATCTCGTCCGTCGCGCCGTAAGTCAGGCCGGGCTTGATGCCGCCGCCGGCGAGCCACATGGTGAATGCCGCCGGGTGATGATCGCGGCCAAGACTGCGGCCCAGCGATGCGTTGCTCTCCACCATCGGCGTGCGGCCAAATTCGCCGCCCCAAATCACCAGCGTGTCGTCGAGCAATCCGCGCTGCTTGAGATCTTTCACCAAGGCAGCGGAAGCCTGGTCGGTTTCGCCGCAATTTTTTTTCAGATTGCCGACCACGTCCGAGTGCGCGTCCCAGCCTTCGTGATAAATGTTCACGAAGCGCACGCCGCGCTCGATCATGCGCCGCGCCAGCAAACACGCCCGCGCAAAACTCGGCTTGTCAGGATTGCAGCCATACATTTCCAGCGTTTCCTTGCTCTCTTTTTTCAAGTCCATCAATTCCGGCGCGGAAGTTTGGAGCCGATAAGCCATCTCGTAAGACGCGATGCGCGATTCGATTTCCGGATCGCCGACGATGCCCAGCCGCGCGTGATTCATTTCCGCGAGCAGATCGAGCGAGGCGCGTTGAAGTTTTGGGTCAACGCCTTTCGGGCTGCTGACATCGAGAATCGGATCGCCTTGATTCCGAAAACGCACGCCGGCATAAACCGAAGGCATGAACCCGCTCGACCAATTGGCCGAACCGCCGCTGATGCCCGAGCCGGTGGACATGACGACGTAAGCCGGCAGGTTTTGCGCTTCGCTGCCCAAACCGTAAAGCACCCACGAGCCGAGACTCGGCCGGCCCGGCTGCGCGAAACCGGTGTTCAGAAAAATCTGTCCCGGCGCGTGATTAAACTGATCTGTCTTCATGGACTTGATGAAGCAGAGATCATCCACCACTTCGGCCAGATGCGGCAGCACTTCGGAAAGTTCCACGCCGGATTGTCCGTGCTTGGCGAATTTAAATTGCGGTCCGAGCACCGCCGCGTCGGGCCGGATGAACGCGTAGCGCTGCCCGGCGATCACCGAAGGCGGCAGCGGCTTGCCTTGCAGCTTTTCCAATTCCGGTTTGTAATCGAACAAATCCAAATGGCTCGGCGCGCCGGCCATGAAAAGATGAATGACGCGCTTGGCCTTGCCGGGAAAATGCGGCGCGCGCGGTTTGAGCGCATCCGCCGCCGAAATGTTTGCCGCGAAAGTTTTTGAAACAAACGCGTCCGTCAGCAGCGACGCGAGCGCGAGCTTGCCCAAACCGAGACCGCACTCCTTCAAAAACCACCGGCGCGAATTCACGCGCGGGTCGCTCCAGGCATACAGATGGTCGTGACAATTCATAATGTCCTTTCAACTCTTGTTGATGGTTTCGTCCAAGTTCAGCAAGACCCGCGCAACGGTCGTCCACGCAGCCTGCTCGTTCAGGTGCGCGTCATCCTTGGCTTCCATGATCTCCGTCGCTTTCAATTCGCCGCTCGCAAACCGCGCGAGCTGCGCTTGATAAAACTGAACCAGCTTCGCTTGTTCCGCGCTCGTCGGCGGGCGCGTGAGACAACGGCGAAACATCATTTCCGCGCGCGCGGCTTCGTCGCCGTCGGCTTTGGCAGCGAGTTGGCCCAAGGCGCGGGCGCACTCCATGAAAACTTCATCGTTGAGCGATGTCAGCGCCTGCAACGGCGTGTCTGAACGGTCGCGGCGAGCGAGACAAACTTCGCCGCTCGGTCCGTCAAACGTCGCAGTCATCGCGTAAGGCGCGGTGCGTTTGGCAAACGTGTAAAGCCCGCGCCGATAGCGCTCCGGGCCTTCGCTGGTTTTCCATTCCAGCGGACCGTAAGCGCCTTCGGAAGAAACGCCGGGCGGCTGCGGCGGAAAAACACTCGGCCCGCCGATTTTTTCCGAAAGCAGACCGCTCGCGATCAGCGCCGAGTCGCGCACCATTTCCGCGTCCAGCCGAAATCGCGGGCCACGCGCCAGAAAAATGTTTTGAGGATCACGTTCAAGCATCTCCGTTGCGACCTCGCTCGTCTGCTGATAGGTCGCGCTCATCGCGATCAGCTTGAGCATTTTTTTCTGTGACCACCCTTGTTTCATAAATTCCACGGCGAGCCAATCCAGCAGTTCTTGGTGCGACGGCAATTCACCTTGAAAACCAAAATCCCCGGTCGTCGGCACGATGCCGCGGCCAAACAAAGCCTCCCACTGCCGGTTCATCACCACGCGGCCCGTGAGCGGATTTTTGCCGGACACCAGCCATTTGGCGAGCGCGAGACGATTCTGCGGCGCATTCTCCGGCAACGATGGCAAAAATGCCGGCACGCCCGGAGCCACCGCTTCCTCGACGCTGAGAAATTCGCCGCGATGATGGACAAAAGTTTTTCGTTCCTGTCCCGGCGGTCGTTCCTGCATCACGAGCGTGGTGGAAAATTTCGGCATCGCGGCGCGCAGCTTTTCAATTTCGCCGCGCGGTCCGGCGAAATCTGGCGACAGCAGCGCAAACTGCCGGAGCAGCAATTCGCGGTCTGGCGGGGAGTTCGTCGCAGTGAACAGCGAGGCGAGCTTTTCCTTGTCGCGATATTTGGTGAGCACAGCCACTGCTTCGTTATCCAGTTTCGTGGCGTGGGCATTGTCATTTGTCGTCACCAACACGCGGAACCGCCCCAGCCCGGCCGGGTAATATTTTTCGCAGACCAAGTTCAACTCCAATTCATTCGTGTTCGTGAGGCTCTGCGAGAATTGAAAAACGGCATTCTGATTTTTGCCCTGGCCGCCTTTGATGGACCAACCCGTTTGCGGATCGTCGTCCAGCGTCTTGGCCGCGTTGTTTTCGCCATCCGCATAACTTTCCGTCGCGTTGGTCAGCGCGAACGTTTGTCCGCCGGCTTTTGCTCGGACGGTGGAAAGCCAGAAGTCGCCGTCCGGTCCCTCGTGATTCACCGCGCCCGGGCCGCCATTTGGCAACCGTTCGTCGGTCAACATCTCCAGCCGCATGGCGTTGAGTCCGGCGGGCAGATCGCGAAATTTCAAAGTGTAGGTGTCGCTCTTGGTAAAATCACCGCTGCAAAAAATCGAGCCGTCATCCTGAATCGTTAAGATCGGCACCGCGCTGGTGGCGGACTCCGGACGCAGCGCCTGCCAGTGGGCGGTCGCCGGCAATTCTTTCTCCAGCCATCGTTCGCATTTTTTGTCGCGCAATGCGTGGCGATGATTTTCCACAAACGATTTGTCCGGCAACTCTTCGCCAAAGCTGATGCGGAAACGGCCGAGCGTGTGATGTTCGCCAAAATTTTGCACCAGCCGGATCGTAATGGTTTCGGCGTTTTTCAACTCCAACGGTTCCGCGAGCGCAAAGATCGCGTGATGATCCTTCGCGACCAAACCAGCTCCGCCGATTGCCCAGCCGCTGTCTGGTTTGCCGGCGATGGCGTTTTCCACTGGAAATTTATCCTGCGCATAATCCGTCTGGGCGCTGGCAAACTTAATTTCGCGTGGCTCGATTTCGCTGTTCGTTGTCTGAACTTCCATTTCCAATTTGCTCAAAACGAAATTGCCATTATCCGTTCGGCCCGGGCCGCCTTTGCTTACTTTGTCATCAGGAATAGCTTCGACTTGAACGTGCGTGATGCGTTGCGGCACCTTTTCAAATTTGATCACGTAAGTATCTTTGTCCGGATTTGCGCCGCCGACACGGAATGAGCCGTCGGCTAAAAAATCCGCCTCCGAACCCTTGGTGGAAAAAAACTCCGCTGATGCGGGAACTTGCCAGGCAGCTCGCAACTCCATCGGAAATTTGTCCGGCAACGCGGCTTCCAGCGCATCAATTTGTTCCTGAATTTTCTGCCGCTTTTCGGCGATGTCTGGCTCGGCGACTTTGAAGGTTGGCTCAATGGCATTGTCCAGGCACGCCATGAAACGATAATACTCGGCATGTTGAATGGGATCGTATTTGTGCGTGTGGCACTGGGCGCAGGCCATCGTCAAGCCGAGCCAGGTCGTGGCGGTGACATGCACGCGGTCCACCATCGAATAGAAACGATATTCCAGCGGGTCAATGCCGCCTTCCTCATTGATCATCGAATTGCGATTGAATCCGGTGGCGATGCTCTTTTCGGGCGTGGCGTTCGGCAGCAGGTCACCCGCGATTTGTTCAATCGTGAATTCATCGAACGGCAGGTCGGCATTTAGCGCGTTGATCACCCAGTCGCGCCAGGGCCAGATCGAACGCGGACGATCCTTTTCGTAACCGTTGGTGTCGGCATAACGCGCCAAATCCAGCCAGCGCCGCGCCCAGCGTTCGCCGAAATGCGGCGACGCGAGCAACTGGTCCACGAGCCGTTCATAAGCCGCCGGCGAGTTGTCGTTCACAAACGCGTCCGCCTGCGCCGGTGTTGGCGGCAAACCGATCAGATCGAGATAAAGCCGGCGAACCAAAGTAAATTTATCCGCGCGTGACGATGGCTTGAGCCCTTCCTTTTCCACCCTTGCCAGCACGAAATAATCAATCGCATTTCGCGGCCAGCTCCGGTCATGCACTTTGGGCAGCGGCGTTTGTTTCGGCGCCACGAACGCCCAGTGCGGTTTGTATTCCGCGCCTTCGGCAATCCAGCGTTTCAGAATTTCCTTTTGCTCCGGCGTCAGCGGATTTTTCGCGCCCGGCGGCGGCATCAGCTCATCGCCATCGCTGGAAAAAATTCGGCGCACCAGTTCACTCTGGTCCGGTTTGCCGGGAACGATCGCCACCGCACCCGACTTGGCGGGTTGGGTGGCAATTTCACGAACGTCCAAGCGCAGCTTCGCTTTGCGCGCACCTTCATCCT
>CAJAQO010000173.1 GCA_903944085.1 uncultured Verrucomicrobia subdivision 3 bacterium | reverse complement strand
GGCTTCTGGACTTTGTAAAATCACTGCGGACCCCTTTACGGTGAACATGCTCGTGCTATCGTAGAAAGCTGGACCACAGCCGACGCGCGACGGGAACCGCACTAACGGCGGTTGGCTCCGTAGCGATCTTGTTAGGCATACACGCCTCAAACATCTGGATAGGGAATTGCATTTGTAACCTCAATAACCTCGATGTGAATGCAGCGAAATGATGCCGTCAGACTACCGCAGCCTGAGTCAAATCGCACAACAAAATATGAGGGCAAGCACTCGCCGGAGGGACTGACACATTCCGTGCTGATAGACAAATCTACAAGCTGATTAATGGCATCAAATCGTTCCATTTTGAAATCACAAATGGAATGGAAGCGAAGCGTGACGAGAATATCATCACCTGCATGACTAGCACCCGGCTGCGTAGCCTCCAAAACACGAATCTTGGCGGTAAGCTGGGGAAAAGTGCTTTTATCCCAATCATCCGGCTTAATATCACCACGCCACAAATGAAGCTCAATAACCTCCGCATCGTGAAAGGATGGCCAAGCACCAAAAACGCTTATTAGCTTTTGGCTATCTTTGATGAGTGATTCGATGCTGGCCATGGCGCAGTGTATGCCTAAAGAAAAAAGAGCCACCGCCGACTCGCGGCGTGAACCGCGACGGCGGAACGGCCAGCGCCAACGGCGGTTGGCTCCGGAGCCACCTGGTTAGACCGCATCTGCGATGACTCGACCATATAATCTCATGCTCAATTCTTCGATAAACTCTGGCCCATAGACCGGCATACCTCTTGACGATCCGACTAATTCGCTCCGCTCGCGAGCGAGCTGACGCCATGCCTCACGCGCCCGCTGCGCCTCGGCTCCTACTCCAGAGGTAACGAGGTTGTCAAGCGCAGGAGTAAATCCCTGCTTGGCTAACACTATCCACCAATTCGTTGCCTCCTCGCAGGCTAAAGCTTGACTAGCTGCCATTTGTTCTTCTGACTCGCAGCAACGCCCCAGCCACAATATTGTGGCGACCGCATACTGACAACGCATGTCACCCGACTCGGCATAGGGCTTGAGCAAATGGAGCAATTCGGAAAACTCCACAACATCTGGACGATGCCATTCTTCCGTCTCGGCAGCGAAGCCTTCCGCGTAAACGCGCATCGCAACCTCATATCGGTCATAAATCGTTTGCGAATTATTCATGGCATGAAATGCGATCTAGAAAGCAGCCGACGACGACGCGCGACGGGAACTGCGCCAGCGGAACGGCCAGCGCCAACGGCGGTTGGCTCCGTAGCGATCTTCTTAGGCGGCCTCATGGTGAACCTCCAGCAAATCTGCCCTTGATGCAAATAATCTCAACATCATCGGCACGTCCGATGCACTGGACGGCCACGTTAATATCTGTCGAGCCATAAACCTGATGTGACTGACCTTTGGTGTCGCTATCGGCGGAAACCTTCGGAGCACCAAAAATCTGCCGCATCAATGCGTCAACGGCGGCGAATGGCTGGCCGCGAACAAAAATCCGAAAACCATCATCATCACTCTGAATCGTCCATCGCGCATCAAGTCTCGAAACCGTGATTGGTGTCTTTGGTGGGTGGCCATACTTCGTAGCCTCGCCAAGAAAGAAACTGCCGAAATCGCCGGACTGCGAACAGCCGACAAAAATCAGACAAGCCAGTAATAACGATATGGTAAGTGGTGCGCGCATAGTCGCCTAACAGTAGCGCGAGCCCCAGTTTTGTGGTTTCGCCCATTTCATGGAGTGGTGATATTCCCTTTTCGCCTGCCTGTCAAAAAGGTTTATTGCTCTTCCGGTTGGTTGGGCCGCCGGCAAAAGGGGCGCTTTCGCCGGCGGCGGGGCGGGTTCAGCCGGGCAGCGGGCGGCCGGGCGGCAGCAGGAACGCCTGCCGCGTGGCGGCCACGCCGGGCGTGCGCCACGGATACGCCTGTTCGGCCGCCAACTGCACCTGCCGCCGCAGGTTCGCCAATTGCGCGATGTTCGCCACGATCAGGTTGTGCGTGGCAATGTTCTGATTCGCCTGCGCGTCTGCGGCGTCAATGTCGCCGGCAAATTCCGCGATGGTGTTGCTCAACGCGGCGATCTGCGGGGCGCCGATGCCCGGCAGCACGTCCACGGGCGGCGTGTTGTTGGGGCCAGGCGCCAAGCGGTCGCGGATGGCCTTGGCGGCGGTGGCGGCGAAGTGCAGGCTGCCATGCGCAATGTGGCCGCCGATGAAATACGCCTCGCGCCAGGCGGCCTGGGTGCCGGTGAATTGGCGGCGCGCGGCGGTCTGGATGGGGGCGATGACGGCCACGAGGGCGTTGCGCGCGGCCACCTGTTCGGCGGTCATGGCCTTGCCGCCCGGACGGTCACCGGTGAGCTGGCCGATGGCCTTTTCGGTCGCGTCGGCCAGACTGTTGATCTGGCCGGGCAACGTGGTGTCGAAGGCCACGCCGGCCAGGGCGGCGGCGAAGGCGGGATCGAGCGCGGCCTTGGCGACGGCGCGGGCGTTCGCGATTTCGTCCAAATGCTCCTGGTTGGCGACGCCGTGCGGATGCGCGGGGGCCGGGACCGGAGCCGGGGCTGGGGTTGAGGTTGCGGTTGCGGTTGTTGTGTTTTGTGTGTTCATAAGAAATTTAGCAGTTAGGAGAAGGGAGATGGGAATTTGGAGTGCGCGGACACGTCCGCGCTGTGGAACTGGGAAACGTGTCTCACCAGTCGGAAAGCGGCGACGTGTCGCCGCACTCCCAAAGGGCGCGGCGGCTGGCTTGGGGTGGTTGGGTGTGGCGCGGGCGTCCTCGCCTGCGGGTTCGCCCGGCGTCTCGCCGGGTGGTTGGCTGGTGGCGGGACGCCTGCGCTACGGTGAAAGCGGCAGATTTTGCCTGGTGCGGGCGGGTTTGCGCGTAAATTACTGAAAATTAGCCTTTTGCCACTGTTTTTTGGGCCGAGAACTTCAAAAGTTTTGTCCGCGACATCAAAAGTTTTCCTCGCGACATCAAAAGTTTTCCTCGCGACATCAAAAGTTATCCTCGCGACATTGAAAGTTATCGTCGCGACATTGAAAGTTTTGCCTGCGACATTGAAAGTTTGCGTCGCGACCATGGGGGTCAAGGCTTCGACATCGTCGGTTTTGGTCGCGACGTTGAAGGTTTTGGCCGCGACATCGCCGGACACGGTCAAGCCGTCGGGGGTCAAGGCGGCGACGGGGTCGGCGGACGGGGCGACGCGGCGGGTCAGGGAAATTCCGGTGCGCGCCAAGGGGCGGGCGGCGCGAGACAAAACTTCCCCGGCAATCGTCCGGCGGACGAGGTTGCGGGAGGCAGCGGCTTGGTCCATAGCCAATCGGGGAACACCGGATTTTTAGGATTATCAAGCCGGGACGTCAAGCGCATTTTGCTAATGGTCGGTTGGAGGGGTGTGGCGTGACCTGGTTCGAGTAGCGCAGCCGTCCCCGGCGGCGGGTGGCCGCAGCGTCTCGCTGCGCGGAGCACCGGGGGCTGGATTCACGCGGCGGGACGCCGCGCAAACCCGCAGGCGTGGACGCCTGCGCTACGTTTTCGCCGGACAAGGTGAAGCCTTGTGTCCAGCGGCACGCCGGTTGGCGGACGCGCCGCTTACACTTTCACCCATTTGCCCTTGGCTGAAGATTCTTCGACGGCGGTGAGCACGCGCTGATTTTTTAATCCGTCTTCAAAGGTCGGCTGCACGGATTTGCCGTCGGCGCAGGCGTTCACGAAATCCGCGACGGCGTGGACGAACGTGTGTTCATAGCCGATGCCATGGCCCGGCGGCCACCAGTTGGCAACGTAAGGCTGGATGCCGTCGCGCTGCGTCACCAAGATGTCGCGGAAACCCTGGCGGTCTTTGGGATCGTCGCCGTTGTAATACTTCAGCCGGTTCATGTCCTCGAAATCAAAATAGAGCGAGCCTTTGCTGCCGTTGATTTCGATCTCGATGTGGTTGCGCCGGCCGAGCGCGTAGCGCGTGGCTTCGAGGTTCGCCATC
>CAJAQO010000172.1 GCA_903944085.1 uncultured Verrucomicrobia subdivision 3 bacterium | reverse complement strand
TCAAAACGCTTGCGGAGGTCGCCGGTGCAGCCAGTGTAGAATTGACCATCCAATTCGGATTGCAGCACATAGACGTAATGCATTTTTATTTCACGGGCCAAGTGTGCGCGGCTACGGACGTGCCCGAACGCAATAGTTGCCTGCCTAAAACCCGCACCTCTTCCCGCGCCTTTGGCAGCTTGACAAACAGCCCAATTGCGCCCGCTGCAAAAACTTTCGTTCGATTTCTAAATTCTACCGGCAATCTTCCTTGATACATAGCATCCCTTTCTGGTTTTCTGCTGTCTGCTTTCTATTTTCTACTTTTGCCTATTGTTGCTTCGTAAATTTCTCTGAATACATCCTCCAACGTCTTGGTGATGTCCCAGCCGGGATAGTGCGCTTTCATTTTGGAAAGGTCGCTGATGTAGCAGATGTGGTCGCCAGCCCGGTTTTGCTCCACATACTCGTAATTCATCTGCTTGCCGGAGATGGTGGCGATGAGTTCAAATGCTTCCAGAATGGAAACACTATTGGCGCGTCCGCCGCCAATGTTATACACCTCGCCGCAACGCGGCTGCTCCACAAAGGCATGGATAAAGCGGGCCACGTCGAGCGAATGGATGTTGTCACGCACCTGCTTGCCTTGGTAGCCAAAAACTTTGTAGAGCCGGCCTTCGACGTTGCATTTGATGAGGTAGCTCAAGAAACCGTGCAGTTCCACGCCGCTGTGGTTGGGGCCGGTGAGGCAGCCGCCACGCAGGCAGCAAGTGCCCATGCCGAAGTAACGGCCATATTCCTGCACCATGACGTCGCCGGCAACTTTCGACGCGCCAAACAAGCTGTGCTTGCTTTGGTCAATCGAAAATTCCTCGGTAATGCCATTGGCATAGGCGGGGTCGTCATACTCCCAGCGGGTTGGCAGTTCCTTGAGGCGGATGGTATTGGGGCGGTCGCCATAAACCTTGTTGGTGCTCATGTGGACGAACGGCGAGTCTTTGCAAGACTGGCGAACGGCTTCGAGCAGGTTGAGGGTGCCCACGGCGTTGGTGTCGAAATCATCAAAGGGAATGGCGGCGGCGCGGTCGTGGCTGGGCTGGGCGGCGGTGTGGACGATGGCACTGGGGCGAAGTTCCTGGACCAGGGCCAGCACGCCGGCGCGGTCGCGGATGTCGAGTTCATGATGCTGGAAAGCGGGCAGTTCTTTTTGCAGCCGCTGCTGATTCCAGCGCGTATCGCCTTGCGGCCCGAAAAACACGGCGCGTTGATTATTGTCCACGCCGTGGATTTGCCACCCAAGTTCCCGCGCAAAATATACGCAGACTTCAGAACCAATCAGGCCGGACGAGCCGGTGACGAGGAGGGTTTTCATAAAAAAGAACTCAACGCTGGGAAGTTGGAGTTGGCCGTTGGCAGATGGGAGATGGGGCCGAACTGCTAGCTGCCAACTTCCAACTGCTAAACCAGCTTTTCGCCTTTTGCGCAAGGACATCGCGCAACGCAACATAGCGCTGCTGCTCGCCTTGGTGAGAAATTCTATATTTCTTGCCAAGATTTTCGGCTGATATAATTACATCGGACATAGGAAAAGGGACTACGGGACTACGGACTGTAAACGAGGTCTCGTCGTCTCGTCGTCTTGTGGGCTACTGTGCCAGCTTCCCGCTCGACTGCTTTGATCAAACCATGCAAACACGCGAAGGTTTGTTTCGTCTGACCAATCAATCGGTCGGCAACAGCATCGTCGAGATAGCCAAGCCTCTGCGATAGGTGGATGAAATACTGCGTCTCTGATAGTGATCCACGGGAAATGTAAAGGAAGTGGAGGTAATCCTTTTGGCTTTCGCGTGAGGAGCCCTCGACGATGTTAGCTGGGACGGAACACGCAGCACGGCGTATTTGACTGATGACACCATATATTTCTTCGCGTGGAAAAGACTTTGTAGCCTGATAAACTGCCACGGTTAAGTCGTCGGCCAACTTCCAGGCTTCAATTTTTGTGTAGTCTCTCATGGTCTGGTGGTCTCGTGGTCAGTCGTCTTGTAGTCCTTAACCGTATTTTTGGCCCAAACCTGCGACGGAGATGATTACATTGGACATAGGAAAAGGGACTACGGACTACGGACTACGAGACTACGGGACTACTGACTGTAAACGAGGTCTCGTCGTCTCGTCGTCTTGTGGGCTACTGTGCCAGCTTCCTGCCCAAAGCGGAGTGACAAGGCAAGCCAGCCATTCTCTCCGGCCAGACGCAATAAGAAATGGCAAGCCATGACATACAACGCAGCCAAGCCGCGCATCATCTCGATCTTTTGAAGTTTGCTATTCAATGGTCCGCCAGCTTCCTCGTTTCCCTTATTGTGTAATCACGCAGCGTCCCGTGGTCGGTGGTTCCGAGGTCCAGTGGTCCTGTAGTCTGTAGCCTCGTGGTCTTTAATGCGACCGAGCGCACACGTCTGGTGCGCGCGGTAACCGGTTGTGGGCGGGGCCGCACTGAGCCGGTGCGCGCGACAACCTGATGAGCTGTTGCGGTAACGGCATCGGTGCGGACGGCAACAAAGGCGGTTGCCGAGCCAACGCGCCCGGTGCGCTGCGGAACGGAACCGGTGCGCGCCGGCACCGAGCCGGAGGGCGGCCGAACCAACCTCATGGAATTGGCACAAACCATTGCAAACCAAATGAGAACGCTGAAATTGTGGGTTCCCCGCTGTTTTCGGTGGCATTGAAGCTTCGGTTTTTGGGGGCGGCTTGGGCGGTCCCGGCGGGACGGCGGAAATTAGCCGGGGGCAAGACCGCCTGGGCGGTCGCCGCCCCCGGTATTGCGGCCGTAAGCGCCGCGTCCTGAAAGGACGCCGGAAGCACCGTGAGCCGGGTTGCCGCCGCCCCGCCGGGGCGGGTTCCACCCGGGATCTCGTTTCCGGGGGCGGTGCCGGCGGCTTGCCCCCGGCTAATTTCCTGGGCGCTTTCAGCGCCAGCCCAAACCCTTTGGCCCGCCCCATCAATTCCATCGAAAACAGCGAAGAACCAAATAGTGAAATACTTGAATACTGAAATGCTGACTGACATGCTCACAGGCTGAAATTCGAAATTCCCCGAACTACGATTTGAGTGTGTCTTGCTTGGGAGTGCGCGGACAGGTCCGCGCTTGGGAACCGGGAGACAGGTCGCCCAGGCGGAAAGCGGCGACGTGTGGCCGCACTCCCGATGTTGACTGGCCAACCATTTTTTGCACTGGGCAGGACAATAAATGTTTCTAAAGTGTGAACATTTTTATTTAATTTTTTCGTTGAAATCCACCATTGACTGTGTAATTTTTTATTGACGCCACAACTAATTGAGCGGTGGCGTTTGGGTAAAATGGATTGCGTTTGGCAATCTCCTTTCTTTTCACGGGCGAAGCCGGGGCATGGTGGCGCAGGCAATTTCCGGACCGGAAGTCCGGGAATAGAAAGGAGGTGAAACATATGCGTAAACACAATCCGAAACGGACGGCGCAAAAGCTGCAGAAAGTGATTGATGCGTGGACGACGCTTCGCCCGACGAAGTCGTTCGGCGGCATGACCCTGGAGCAGTTCAAGGCGAAGGTGCAGCCTTCGCTGGATGCGCGCGATCAGTTGACGACGCTGCGGACGCAGGCGGTGAATTCGCTGGTGCAAAGGCACCAGACGGATGATACGAGCCTGACCGCGACGAGCCAAGTGGTCAATTCCGTGAAAGGCGATCCAGAGGAAGGCGAAGACGGCCCTCTGTATGCCGCGATGGGTTATGTGCCAAAGAGCATGAAGGCGAGTGGTTTGACCCGCAAAGGCCAAACCACCCCGGTAGTGCCAACGGCACCGAATCCGACGAGCCCCACTGACAAAGCGGCGAAATAAGCCGCCCACGGTTACAAGAGCCGGATCCTGATACGATCCGGCTCCCTTTATTTCCGGGCCAAGCCCGGGAAAGAACAGCTTGCAGGCAGGCAAGCAGAATGGCCGCTGAAAAGCGCGACCGGCCAAGTTGGATGGGTAAATCTGGCGTATTCCCGGCATTATTTCAAGCCTTTTTTTTGCGCGCGGTGGAGGCCGCCTTTGGCGTGCCGCCAATCACTTCTTTTTCCCGCGGGGCGCGCACCAAACGGTGAACCAAGGTCGCCGCGACCAGCGTCCACACTAAAATCGTTAAAAGGGTCCAGATCATACCGGTTGTTTCGACCAAAAACGGCGACACTCAAGGGATGGTAATTTTTAAGTTCAACCTGTCTGGAATGCGTGACGGGCCGCTGATTTTTGACTGGGAGACGGGTCTCCCATTTTAAAGCGCGGAATTGTCCGCGCACCCCAAAGCATTCCAATGCAATAAATCAACCGCGCCAGACTGCGGATGCGCGGTTGCTGTTTTTTCTTTTACCCGGAAATGCAGTCCACGATGGCATGAACGCGCTGCTCAAAGCGGGCGCTGGAAAAATAGTCCACGGAATCAACCGGCTCCAAGCTTTCGGAGGCCGGAGAACGGAGAGCGGAGCTCGGAACGGAGTCGGAGGTCGGAGATCGGAGATCAGATGTCTGCGGTCTGAGGTCCACTTGTTTGTTTGGCTTTAACCCCTGGAGAATGGCGGCACAAATCTCCGCCGGATCGCGCGGGTCAACCAGGGTGCCGAGTTGGCCGTTAAGCAAGGCCTCGCGGCTGCCATCCACTTTGCTGCCAATCACGGGTATGCCGCACGCCAGCGCCTCAAGAAAAACAATCCCGAAACCCTCGCCCGAACTGGGCATGACATACAAATC
>CAJAQO010000171.1 GCA_903944085.1 uncultured Verrucomicrobia subdivision 3 bacterium | reverse complement strand
TCCGACGGGTTCGTAAAGCGCGCCAGACTTCGGGCGGTTGTGGAAAATGTAGAGACGCGCATATTCGCCTTTGGCCCGACGCGCTTCGCTCTCGATTTGAATCTGCCCGACGAGTGGCGTGATGGCCTGGACGGAATTGGGCACGGAAAACAGCCCCATCAGTGGCACGCCTGCATCGGCCAGTCGGGCGTGAACGCGCTCGCCGACCGCCCAGACTTCCGGTTTACCGGGCAATGCGGCGAGGGTCTTGACCGCATAATCTGCCACCACATCATTAAACTGTCCCACCAATCCCTGATCGGATCCGAACACGACCGCGCCAATCGCGCCGACGTCGGTTTGTCCTTTTCGTTTTACGACCGGCGGCGCTGGCTTGCTTTCCCGAAAGCACGCGCCCAGTCCGAGTTCCACCGTGCGATAATAATCACCCAGCGCGCGCACCGATTTATCATATTGCCCGATGCTCGAAGCCGCCAAGGCCTTCATCGTGCGGACGACCGATTGAAGATCGCCCGCGCTGCTGATCTTGCGGGTCAAGCTCGCCGTGGTGTCGCTCATGGCTTCTCCTTGGATTCCACTTTTGCCGACGGTTTAGCTTCGGTTAGCGACGGTGCTTCGACTTTGGGTTTCGTGTCGGCTTTAACTTCAGGTTTGGCTTTGTCGTCCGGCTTTGGCTTGGCTTCAACTTTATTATCTGGTTTAGGTTCAATCTTGGCTGTTCCTTCAGGTTTTGCCTTAACTTCTGGTTTAGGTTCCGGCTTGGGCTGAAATGGCACCAGCGCTTTGCGGGCGATTTCAACCACCGTCTTTTTGTCCTCGTCACTTAATTTTGCAGCGGTTTCAAAGCGGGCGCTCACCTCCGTCGGAATCGTCGCCGCCGCCTCCCGCACGGCATGGCCGGCATCGGTCATTTGATCCAGCGGCACCGGGTCGAACAGGTTCGCCGTCAACGCCAACAGGACGGTGATTTGTGCGGGCACGGTAACCGGGGCAAATTCCGGCTGCTTGAGGCACGCGCGAATTCGCCGGCCATGCTCAATAATCTTGCGCGTGTCATCATCAAGGCGTGCGCCAAAACGGGCAAAGGTTTCGAGTTCTTCAAACTGAGCGTAGGCGAGTTTCAGGTCGCCGGCGACGGCGCGATAAGCCGCCCATTGCGCCTCGCCGCCCACCCGCGAAACAGATTTGCCGACATCCACCGCCGGCAGGACGCCCAGTTCAAACAGCGACGGCGAAAGATAAATTTGTCCGTCCGTGATGGAAATCAGGTTGGTCGGAATGTAAGCGGAAATGTCCTGCGCCTCGGTCTCGATGATCGGCAGCGCGGTGAGGGAGCCGCCGCCGCGCTCTTTGCTTAGATGCGTCGCACGCTCCAGCATCCGCGAATGAATGTAGAAAATGTCACCGGGAAAAGCTTCGCGACCGGGCGGACGTCGCAGCAGGAGGGACAACTCGCGATACGCTTCCGCGTGTTGCGTCAGATTGTCGTAAACAATCAAAACGTCGCGCCCCTTTTCCATGAAGTATTCCGCAATGCTCGTCGCGGCGTAAGGCGTGATATAAGTCAGTCCCGGCGCGTCGTTGCCTTCGGCGACCACAATCACGGTGTAATCCATCGCGCCCTTTTCACGGAGGTTCGCCACGACTTTGGCGACAGCGGAAGCACGCTGGCCGATGGCGCAATACACGCAGATCACATTTTTCCCGCGCTGGTTCAAAATGCTGTCGAGGGCAATGGCGGTCTTGCCTGTTTGCCGGTCACCCAAAATTAATTCACGCTGACCGCGGCCGATGGGAATCAGCGCATCAATGACCATCAGACCCGTCTGAAGCGGGACTGAGACCGGCGCGCGATCCATGATAGCCGCAGCCGGGCGTTCGATGGGCATCCGCTGGTTGGAAGCCACCGGGCCATTGCCATCAAGCGGACGGCCGAGCGGATCAATGACCCGCCCGAGTAACTCGTCACCCACCGCCACGTCCATGACGCGTCCGGTGCGTTCAACTTCGTCGCCGGCGTGCAAATCTTGATACTCGCCAAGCAGCACGACACCGATT
>CAJAQO010000170.1 GCA_903944085.1 uncultured Verrucomicrobia subdivision 3 bacterium | reverse complement strand
GCCTAACCAGTCGCCGGAGCCCCTATGAGGGTTGTCAATTGGAAGTAAGGTTTTCGAGTAAGATTTTTGGAGTGAGGTATTCGGCACGCGGAGCGCAACGGAGTGGAGCGGAGTCGTGCGCGGAGCGCTGAAATGCAACTAACTTGTAAACGCTGCCGGCGGGTTCCGCTTCCTGGTCACTTATTCATCTTCCAAGCCGTTCCTTTCCCCGCCGTGGTGGCGGTGTTGTTCCCTGAGTCCGTCGCGTGAGTGTGCTCGACCGGTGTCGCCGCTTGAACGCATGCCTGGCCAGGTCGCCACGCACCAGCTCCTATCCGGACAGTTGGGACTCGGCCCAACGCCCATGGTGTCATACTTGTGTGACGGCGGCGACCGGGGGTTCCGCCCCTTCTAACCGACGGGCAAGGCTTGCGCCTACCAGCTCCGGCTACGGGCAGGAACCGCCCGGTCGCAAATTCACTCACGCTCAGTTCTCGGGCAGCAGACAAAATCAAAGCCAGGGTTAAGGGTTAAAGGTTAGGCCGGCACCCAGCCGAGTTCGGCCAGCGTGCAGCGGCCGGTGCGCCAGCGCCACAGGTCAATGGCCAGTTGCCGGGCCAGGGCGATCACGGTTTTCTTTTTCATGGCGGTGCCGGCGCCCAGCTTGGTTTTCATTTTGGTGGCCGCTTTCCAGTTGGGCTGCCACTGCAAGAAGCGCCACACGGCCTCGACGAGCAAGGCGCGCACGCGGCCGTTGCCCATGCGGTCAATGCTCCCCACCCGGCGTTTGTTACCCGAACTGTGTTCGCCGGGACAACACCCGGTGTAACTGCCCATTTGTTTGCGGTTGTTAAACCGATGCCAGTCGCACACCTCGCCGTCCAAGGTCACCAACGTCAGGCCACCCAGGCCCTTGGGCATGACCTGGTCTTGCACGCGGGCGAGCAGTTCGGCTTCGAGTGCGGCCAGTTGGGCCTCCATCGCCTCGATCAAATCGCGCAGCTTGGCCAGCACGCCCAGCACCCACGGATCGAGCGGGGCGAGTTTCGGCCAGTTGCGCGGACCCCACCAACGGTGCGGCAGTTGGGCATGACAATACTCGGCGACCTGGCTGTGACCGCGATTGGCCAGACTGCGGATGGCCCCGGCCAGGAACTTCCGGCGGCGCGTGCCTTCGCGCCGATGTTGCTCCACCTCGGAAGGGATGCGGATGGGCGCGAGTTCGTCGCGGTTGCCGTCCAGCCAGCGGGACAGGCGCAGGCACAGCGCGCGGGCATCCAGCTTGTCGGTCTTGCGCTGGCCATTCAAGGCGATGGGCGTGATGAGAAAACTTTGGGCACCCGCCGCCAGCAATTCGCGATGGAGCACAAAGCCGAAGCCGCAGCTCTCTTGCACACAGAAGACCTGGAATCCCTCGGCGACCCATTTCTTGACTTGGGCGACGAGTTGTTCCCGGGTGAACTTGCGCGGGGCGTGCGGATTGGCGTGGTCTTTCTGGGCCACGGCCATGATAAATTCGAGATGCGCGTCCAGGCCAAGCTTGAGCATGGGCTTGGCGGGATCAAT